>NZ_JBIQNW010000001.1:246167-496907 GCF_047228265.1 Nostoc sp. UIC 10607
TGAATATATAGCGATCGTTGCCAGTACCACCGTAGAGCGTGTTATTGCCAGCACCACCATTTAAAGTGTCATTGCCAGTACCACCGTAGAGCGTATCATTACCAGCACCACCATTGAGTGTGTCATTGCCAGCGCCACCATTGAGGTTATTGTTGCCGCTGTTACCCGTAATCACATTATTGAGACTATTGCCAGTGCCGTTAATAGCAGCTGTGCCTGTGAGAACAAGGTTTTCTAGATCAGCAGCACCTAAGTTAAAGGTGTAGGCAGACTCAACTGTGTCTACACCTTCACCAACGTATTCAGTGATACTTATATAATTATCACTGTTGAATATATAGCGATCGTTGCCAGTACCACCGTAGAGCGTGTTATTGCCAGCACCACCATTTAAAGTGTCATTGCCAGCGCCACCATTGAGGTTATTGTTGCCGCTGTTACCTGTAATCACATTATTGAGACTATTACCAGTACCATTGATTGCGGCTGTGCCTGTGAGAGTTAGATTCTCTACATTAGCGCCTAGAGTAGAAGTAACAGATGACCGAAGCGTGTCTGTACCTTCATTAGCGTTTTCGATAACGACATCTCCAGAGCTATTAACTATATAAGTATCATTCCCTCTACCACCTTTGAGAGTATCATTACCCGCGCCACCATCAAGAGTATCATTGCCCCTACCAGCAGACAAAACGTTAGCAGCACTATTTCCAATAATTGTGTCGTTACCATCGCCAGTAAAGGCATTTTCGATGGTAGTTCCTGTACTAATAATTAAGTTAGTTCCTTCGAGAATACTTGTAGAACCTGGATTCAGGTTGAGGTAAGAATTAGAAGTAATTGCCGCAGCATTAATTGTATCAGTACCAGAACTGTCACTTAACGTAGTTGCGCCATAGATGCCATACTCATTAGTGTAGAAATAAGTGTCATTAGCTGTATCTGCATCCCCATATAAATTTAATTTCCAACTGTTTAAAATGCCGATATCTGTAGGGCCTAGATCCTTGATTCTGAGAGTCCAGTTGCCAGCACTGCTTTCTCCCCAGTGTTGTGTACTGGAAAGTTTAAACACAATATTATCTCCCTCATCCTCCTTATTGCCTGGTTGATAAACCAGAAGACTCTCAACTCCACTTGGAGAAATGAGGGAAACAACCAAATCCCCTCGATAGGGATGAGTGACATTGAGTTCTACTTCAACAAAGTCAATCTCTAAACCCCCGCCTACAGTAAAAGTACTGCTAATTCCTGTGTTATTATTATCCGGGATCACCCAGCCTAAATTACCTGAACTAAAAGAAAGACGCTGCTCATTGTCAAATCGACTCTGTTTCTGCCAGGTTTCTGCCAAACGCACAGCAGCATGAGCATCTACCAAGCCAAATCCATAGTTGTGACTGACGTGTAAACCTCCGCCATTCCAGTTTTTAGCGCCGTTGTATTGCCAAATGTATGGGTACCCCCCGTAATTATTAGGATCGTTTTGACGAGCAGAATAGGCAAGGATTTCTTGGATATCTCGATAACCTAAGTTGCGATTGGCTTCTAGCATCAGAGCAACTACCCCAGAAATTTCAGGTGCAGCAGCAGAAGTACCATTAAACTCCCCAGTATAGTCTCCAATAGCATCGCCTTCATATCCTTGGCGATCTGTAGTCACAATACTGCCAGGAACCCCACTGCCAAAAGCTGACACCAGAATAGAAGCTCCAGGAGTGCTGTAAAAAGATGCTGTACCATCATCTTCGAGTGCCGCTACAGTAATGACGTGACGGGAATTGGAATAGTTAGAGTAATTGGTATTCAAACCTTCTTGGCGACTATTTCCAGCTGACCAAACTATTGCAGTTCCTAATCCATTACGCCCAAACTGGGCAGCATCCTGAATAGCTTGGGCTACTGGAGCCAATGCAGGATTGAGAAAATTAGCCCCAAAGATTGACGTGCTACCCCAGCTATTATTGGCGACATCAACATTGCGTAAGCGCTGCAATGCTCTAATCTGGCTATCAAGATTTCCGTAATTAAACCGGAAGGAAGCTAAGGTAGAGCCATAGGCTACACCCACACCACCAATGCCATTTCCAGCAGTTGCACCAATAACGCCTGCAACAGAAGTAGCATGACCGCTTTCTCCAGGTAGAGGGTAAGGATTACCACTGTTGGTAACGCCATCATAGTCGATGGAAGTATTGTAATTTAGAGCTAAATCAGGATGGTTGTATTCAACTCCACCCCCCTCGAAAACACCGACAACAACACCGCGCCCTGTATAGTCATCCCAAACATTAACTACGTTAAGATCCATACCAGGAGTACCACCGAGTTGACCGTTGTTGTAGAGATACCATTGATACGGAAATAAGGGATCGGTAGGAAAAGTAGGCATAAGTTTGTCTCTTGAATTGTAGAAATTATTTAGATGTTGATAAATTAGTCAAATAAGCTGGAGTGCTTGATTTTTGATGACTCAGACTTGATTGCTATTTTTTGACGCTTAAAATCTTTGTTAATTCACACAGTAAAGAAATTACAGAAATTAATCCTTCAGCTTTTATGCAAATCACGATGCAAGTTTGAGTATCGACACCAGCATCATCATGTATGTAATAGTGCAGAAAACTGTATTGCAATTTAGGCTGTTGTATTGTGAAGCGATGAGTTTTTAGTTATTGAAAAATAGCGATCGCACCATTGCAGAAAACTGCATAATTAACGAAGATTCGCTGATTTATTATCTAAAGGTGCAGTTCTATTAGATACTCAAATAATCTATATAAAATCGCACCCAATGACGATCAAATACGGTTTAAACAGGTGTTTGCAGTTCGGATTGGCAGGGTTGCTGGGCTGCTTAAGTGTAAGTCTTGTCACTAGCGAAACCCAGGCACAGCAAAGCAATATCGTGCCTGATAACACACTTGGGGCTGAGTCATCTCAAGTTATAGACAACTTTCGGGGGCAACCAATTGAAGTCATTACTGGTGGTGCAACTCGCCAAATCAATCTTTTTCACAGCTTTCAAGAATTTAATATCAGTGAGGGACGTGGGGCTTATTTTTTCAGTCCTAACGCAGATATTCAGAATATTTTGGCACGGGTGACAGGTAATAACCCTTCAGAAATTTTGGGGAGACTGGGCACATTTGGTAATTCTAGTCCAAATTTATTCTTGATAAATCCCAATGGCATTGTGTTTGGAAAAAATGCCAGTTTAGATGTGGATGGTTCTTTTTTGGGAACGACAGCAAATAGCTTAGTCTTTGACAATGGGGTAGAATTTAGCGCCACAAATCCACAAGCACCGCCGTTGTTGGCTATCAATGTCCCAATTGGCTTGCAGTTTGGTTCGCAACCCGGAAGTATTACTAGTCAAGCAGTGATTCGGAATTCGCGGGGAAATATTATTGGTGGTTTGGATGTTGGTTCTGGCAGCACCTTAGCATTGATAGGCGGTGAAATCACCTTGAATGATAGTTTTTTGTCTACTGAAAATGGACAAGTGAAATTGGGAGTAGTCGGAGGAAATACAACCGTTGGGCTGAATGTTAATGGCTCCTCCTTGGGTTTTAATTTACCAGAAAATTTCGGACGCGCACCCATCAACTTAACGAATGGTAGCTTCATTCTTGCAATTGGAAATAGTGCAATTGAACTATTTGGGGGGGATATTGGGCTAAACGGTTCATTTCTTCTCGGTAACAATGGTGGCTCGATTGTAGTTGATGCAACTCAACTTAGTTTGGATAACAACTCTGCAATTCAAAGCGGGACTTTTGGTGCAGCGAAAGGTGGTGATATTCAAATTCAAGCCAGCGATGCAGTGACTCTCACTAATAGCAGTCGGATTTTTTCTAGTAGCGGCGCTCCAGCCACAGGTTCGAGTGGTGATGTTACTATCAATGCCGAGAAAATCACAATTACCGGAGATGGAAATACACAAAATAGCAGTGGTATCTTGGTAAATACCATTAGTGCAGGTAATGGTGGAAACCTCACCCTTAATGCTACCGAGTCTGTTAATATCAATGGCGGCTTTGTCTCTGTTATATCAGGAGGTGCAGGTAATGCAGGAAACTTGACAGTGCGAGCTACAGATGCTGTCAATATCACTAACCAAGCTTCTTTAAGACTCGGAAGCTTGAGTTCGGGTTCAACAGGTAATCTGCGGATTGAAACGGGCACTTTGCGAGTTCAAAACAATTTTCCAGGGGGGGGAGTGACAGCACTTTCATCTGGTGGTGGAAGTGTCGGTTCTATTTCCATTCAGGCTCGGAATGCGGTTGAGGTGACTCAAAGTAATATATCTACAGGTATTGTTACACCACTTGGAAGTAAAACTCAAGCAACAGCAGGGGATATTACTATTGAAACCCAGCGACTCAATCTCAAAGATGGGGGTTATGTCAGTACGGATACTTCTAGCAGTGCAAATGCAGCTAATATTTTTATTAAAGCTACTGATTACGTAGAAATTAGCGGTTTCTCTCGCGGTTCCTCTAGCGGGGTATTCAGCCGCACGATCTTTGGCTCAGGAAATGGGGGTAATGTAACGATTGAAACACCTCGACTCTCCTTAACTCAAGGAGGAAATATAAGCACCACATCTACTACAAGCAGCGGTAATGCCGGGGATATTACCATCCGCGCCAAAGATGTAGAATTGGACGGGTTTGTTTTCGTACCCAAGGAACAGTTCACACTAAATAACCCTGCTGCGGAAGAAATTTTGTCTGAGCCTCTTGCACAAGAAGTTCTGTCTCGATTCGGGGGTTTTTATTATCTCAGTGAGTTAACCTCGGATGTGATTGGAAGTAATGCCGATGTGCGGGGCGGCACGATAACTATTGACACAGAGCGCTTGCGGTTGAGTAATGGTGGAAACATCTCAACCTCAGTATTCGGAGGGGGACGCGGACAAGGGGGTAATTTGGTAATTCATGCCACTGATTCTATTGATATTACTGGGGTTGGTGCAGAACGACTAGATGGTTCATTTGCGCCATCAGGTTTATTTGCAGAATTACAAACGGGGGGAATTGGTTCTGGGGGAAACATTGATGTTACAACAGGGCGCTTAAACCTCAGCAATAACGGAGAAATTTCTGCCTCTACATTCAATCAAGGTAATGCGGGAAATATTACGATTAATACCAATCAAATTGATTTACGTGGAAATAGCAAAGTTATAACTCAGGTTGACGACGAAGCTCAGGGGAACGCAGGCAATATCAGCATCAAAACTCAACTATTAAATGTACAAGAAGAATCGCAGATATCATCGGCAACTCAGGGAAATGGAAATGCAGGTAATTTAACGGTAAAAGCTGATAGCATTATCCTCACTGGTTCAGACAGTGAGTTTGCAACTGGTTTTCTATCATCAGTTGATGAAGAGGCTAATGGTCAAGGCGGTGATATAGATATTACTACCAATCGCCTGATTGTACGTGATAATGCTGAAATTGTCTCCGGCAGCATAGGTACAGGTGAAGCTGGAAATATTAGAATTAAGGCTAATTTTCTGGAAGTTCTTGGTAAAGGCAGTGCGATCGCTTCTTTCACGAATGCAGGTAATGGTGGTAATATCACCCTGGATATCGCTGATTTATTATTTTTGCGCGATCGCGGTTTAATTTCAACCACCGCAGGTAGGGCACAAGCTGGTGGCGATGGCGGTAATATCAACATCAACTCTAAATTCATCGTCGCCAGCCCCGAAGAAGATAGCGATATCAGCGCCAATGCATACACTGGTTCCGGTGGAAGAGTCCAAATCAACTCGCAAGGTATCTTTGGTATTGAGTCACGCCCAAAACCAACCGAAAAAAGTGATATTACAGCCAGTTCAGAACTAGGTATTGCAGGTGCCATCAACATTAACGCACCCGATACCAGTTCCCTTCAAAACAGCTTCACCGAATTACCCCCAGCCATTGACACCAATACATTAATCGCCAATAGTTGCATTTCACGCGGCACAAAGCGACAAGAAAACTCTTTTACTATCACAGGTTCTGGTGCAATAACCACTAATCGTCCTGGTGTTTTGGTTTCTAACTACACAACTGGTGAAGTTAGAGGTATCGAAATTACATCCCGTCCTTGGAAGAAAGGCGATCCGATTATTGAACCGCAAGGTTTATATCGGCTAAATAATGGGCAGCTACTATTGAGTCGAGAATGTTCTAATTAATGTATAGATTTAGATGCTAGACAAAAAGTCTGGAATATAGGTTGCAATGGGTTGCAACTTTTGCCTATAGCAGCTTTCATGTATTTGAACTATATCTATCGTCAGGGCACACCAATGGGCATGCCGTGCCCCTACACCTTGCCATATAACGTTGTACCGCATCTGAATGGGAACCGCTATAGGCATTTCAACAATTACCCCATGATGTAATTCGTAGCGCAATTCTGAATTCTCTGGATACCATTCGATAAATTCATCGAAAGTCAATATTTTTGGTTCGGCTTGTGTTTGGGTAATAAGAGCTAAAATGCAGCTTTTTAAAACGGCTGATATCGCACTGAAAAAGTAAAGCCATTATCTTGCAGTGAATTACCGCGATCGCTTGTGCCCATCAATGGTATACCATAGTCTGCACGCAATACCAAACCGTTAAAAGGTTGCCAGTTCAAACCCAACCCCAGACTAGCAATGGTTTGTGGGTCGGCATTAACACTGCGATTGTTCCAAGCTGTACCAATGTCAAAAAATGGTATTAGCTGTAATGTTTCCACATTCGATGCTAGGGGAATACGAACTTCCACACCTCCAACTACCCCATTGTCAGCAACAAGTTGATTTTGATTATAGCCGCGCACTGTATCAACTCCTCCAATGCTAATTTTTTCCAGCGAAAGTAAGGAATCAGGAGTAAGTTGAGTGTTAACTTTAGCCAGCATCAAGATGCGGGGAGATAGCCGTTGTACCCATTGAAATTGTCCCACCCAAGAGAAAAAACGCCCATCAGTACCACTATCGTTAACGGTTGCGTCAAAAGCATCAATCCCAAAACTAAATTGCGATCGCGCCGCTAAAACACTGTTAGCATTACGTTGTAACCAATCTTGGGAAAAGCGGATTACTGTAACTCTTGATTTCCCATCTTCGGGCCCTTCGGTAAAGGAGAAGGGGATATCATTGAGGATGAAGGTTTGACTGCGCCGTAAATCGAATGCCAAACCTAAAGCAAATTCGCTATTTGGTGTGTGGATTAACGGTTGACGGACATTAAAAGAAAGGGTTTCGGCTTCGCTACGGATATCCAAGTCACGAAATTCGCTTTCAATAATGCGGCTAGCGCTGTTGCTGTAGCGGACACCAATGGTTCCATCTAGGGCGTTAAAGGGAATAGAATAACCGATATTGTAAATGTCTAAACCTTCACTACCAGCATATTCAGCATTGAATTTATCCCCAAACCCTAAGAAATTATCGTGAGCAATAAAAACAGTCCCTTGTTCTGAACCAACGCTAGGTGATTGGTTATTTGCAAAGACAACCCCAGCGTGGAATGGTGGCGATTCGGTAATTGTCACCTGTAAAATATTGCTTCCGGGAGTGCTACCTGCGGTTAACTCAGCATTGACTCGTTCAATCACGGGGTCAAGTTGTAATAATTGCAGCGCTTGTTCAAGGCGTTTTTGGTTTAAAGGCTTACCTGCCAAGCGGGCAATCCGAGAACGCACGTATGCAGCTTGCAATCTTTCTAACCCTAAAATTGAAATTCCTTCAAGTTCGCCTTCCACAACTTGGATTTGCACGACACCGCTAGCGACATTTTGATTGTTGGAAATAAATGCACCACTGGTGATATAGCCATTATCAACATAGAGTTGGGTGATTTGCGATCGCAGTTGCAATAACTGCTCAAATGTGATGTCTTTATTTTCTAAGGGTTGTTTTAACTTGATGATTTCATCTTCTAAAACAGAATTGCCTATAACTTGGATTTCTTTAACAAAGAAAGTTTCACCACTAGGAAAGGTGGTATCGGGTAGATTTTCCTGTGGGGGTGATGGAAGTATGCGGTCAGTTGGTGCAGATGGTGTGGAAGGAATAGTTGGTGATGGTGATGGTTGAGGAATAGTTTCTTCCACTTTCCCTGGAATATCAGGGGGAATTGTTACTCCAGATGGGGGTGTAGATTGTGCAAATACTGCGAGTGGAGTGATGCTGATGCAGGAAAATAAGATGAAAAAAAGCTGTTGAAACCGGAGGTAGGAACCCATTGTTTATCTACTGTTTGTAAGATTCGTCATTTGTAGGGGTTTTAGGTATATTTATACTTAGTAATATAGTTCTGTTTATTCCTACCAACTAACTTAGCGATAGCATCAATAAATAGATACAGGAATACTATCTGATTTCTGAACAGCATTTAAGATGGAACCATGATAAAACAGGGTTTTCCGCCTCAGTATGTTTTCAACAATCAAAATATAGTCCTATATGTAACAAGTATTATCACTTAATTAAAATACCATAATAGTTTGCTTGATGATTACACCTTTATGCAATCATCAAGATCCAATTCGGTCATTTTAATCTTGATAAATAAGACAATAAATGCAGTCAGAAAAAAATACGCGGTAGCGCAAGCGCTGACTTCTCAGTTCGCTAATCACCAGGGAACTTGAAAGACAGATAGTTTACGCTATGTTTATTTAAGATTGGGACACTATCCTTTCTACATCTACAGTTGAACATTGTCGTAGATCATCGCAAGTATACGCTATTACTGAACCATCAGGCTCAACAGAAAACAGAAAGTTATCAGCAGCATAAGTAGGGTGTCTTCTGGAAGTTCCAGGATAAACTGGGTTATAGCCCAATAAAACTAATCCTTGAGAAGAAGATTTGAGGCTAATTTCCTGGTCTACAACCTGCTTCTGATTTATCCTAGAGTCAAAATTACTAGTTCTCATCACTCCAGAATACCCCGTCATCACCAGGACGCTTTGATGGACGATTCCATCAATGCTATATCTTAGCTTCCAAGTTCCGTAAATCGGAGAATTGGCATCAACCAGTTGCGCGATCGCATAAGATGAAGATTGAGAAACATCTGGTGTTTGTACTAAAGCCTGTCTCGCATCTACTGACTTGATACCAAATAATCCAATTCCAGCGACTAAAATTGCCATCGAAGTGGTTTGCTTGAAATTCGGGAATGCCAAAGATGTTGCTAAAACTGTGTTGCGAACTAGTTTATAAAACATAATCAACCTCTGAATCTGAGTTAAAAAAATAACGATAATTTCATCAGCAACGGTGATAAATTGATGATTTTTGCTGTTTTGCGATACATCAACCGTTTCTTTAATACTCAGATTAAGGGAGATGACTAGGTAATGCATTCACCATTTATGCATATATAGTTGCATGAATTGTATGGTGCGATCGCATGATGGTGCGTCCCAATTTACACAAAACTGCAAAGGCAGATTTTCCCATGTGTGCAATATTTCTGTTTAACAACTTCGACTCAAGATTAATTGCCCATTGGGTAATCGATACAATCCTTGTGGTTCAATAATCGGGTCGCCTTTTTTCCAAGGACGGGATGTAGTTTCGATACCTCTAACCTCACCAGTTGTGTAGGTAGAAACCAAAACCCCAGGACGATTAGTGGTTATAGCACCAGAACCTGTGATGGTAAAAGAGTTTTCTTGTCGCTTGATGCCGCGTGAAATGCAGCTATTGGCAATAAGTGCGTTGGTGTCGATGACTGGAGGTAATTCGGTGAAGCTGTTTTGAATGGAACTGGTGTCGGGTGCGTTAATGTTGATTACACCTGAAACGCCTTGTTCCGAACTGGCTGTAATATCACTTTTTTCAGTTGGTTTTGTCTGCGACTCGATACCAAAGATACCTTGGGAGTTAATTTCGACCTTTCCACCTGTTCCCGTAAAGGCGTTAGCACTGATATCGCTGTTTTCGTCGGTAATTGCAACGATAAATTTGGAGTTGATATTGATATCACCGCCATCGCCGCCTAATTCTTCTGTACCTGCGTTGGTAGAGATTTGAGCGCCACGACGAAGTAAAAGTAAATCGCTGTTGACATTGATGTTACCACCGTTACCAGATGCAGATTCGGCGTTGAGTTTGCCTTGGTTGTCTAAGGTAATTTCAGGTGAGTTGATTTCGATATCGCCTGTGATTCCTGAACCTGTGGAACTGACAAATAAGCCACTGTTAGCACCGATATTTGCTACTCTGCCACCAGGAAATTTAGTACTTCTGTCATTGTAATTAGAGTCAATACCGCTAATTATTAGTTTATCGTCAGCGTTGACAGTAATTTTACCTGCACGTCCATTGCTTGAGGTAGTGGTGGTGAGTTGTCCGCCGTTGAGTGCTTCAAAGACATTTGCATTTACCGTAACATCACCACTCTTTTGATTATTTCTAGTGCGTGCATCTAGTAAAGCGCCGTCTGATACACGAAAGATATTAGTGTTTACGGTGATATTGCCGCCTTCGCCTGTGGAAGTGGAATTAGTAAATGTAAATAAAGCAGTAGAAACTCCGTTTTCTTGACTAGTTCCAGAAACAGTTACCGCATCTTTTGCATTGACGCGAATATTTCCCGCATTTCCCTGTCCATAAGTTGGGGTAATAAGTTGAGAGCCATCAGTGAGTGAAAGTGAAGTAGCATTAATATTGATATTGCCACCCTGACCTACACCTCCCGGTTCTACCGTGCTGAAGATGTTCCCATATGTAAGGGAAACAAAATCTGATGCGCGCACTGTTACATTTCCTGAATTCCCCTGCCCAAAAGTTGAGGTAGTAAGTTGAGCGCCATCTCGTAATGAGAAAGAACCAGAATCGATGAAAATGTTACCTCCATTACCTACTGCTCCAGTGTCAACAGAACTACGAATTCCACTGGCAAAACCGTTTTTCTCCCCAGCAATATCAACAGCACCTGTCACCTGAATATTGACATTACCTGCATCTCCCCGTCCAGAAGTTGAGGCAGCAAGTGTAGCACCATTAGTAAGTGAAACTGAAGTAGCATTGATGTCAATATTGCCACCATTACCCTCACCTTGATTTGGGACATTAGTTATCACACCACTAAAGAGTCCATTACTACCAACGCCATCTAAGGTGACAGTATCACGAGCATTAATTGTGATGTTGCCTGCATTCCCTTTAGCAAAAGTGCTAGAAACGATTACTCCGCCATTGCGTGCCGTTAAAGAGTTGGTTGTTATCTGGATATTTCCTCCCTTGCCGATACCTCCACTATTCAGATAACTAATAACACCACTGGGAATTTCATTCTCAGCTACACCATCCAAAATAACAGCATCACGGGCATTGATAGTGATATTTCCTGCATTTCTCAGCGCAGAAGAGAATAAATTGCCCCCATTTGTCAATGACAGCGTTCCAGTGTTTACCTGAATTTCCCCGCCATTACCGCTTTCTATTGCAAAGGAATTTACACCACTGGAAAGTCCGTTACTACCAATACCATCAACAATCACTGTATCACGTGTGTTAAGAAAGATACTACCAGCGTTACCTTGCCCAGCACTAAACACATTAAGTTGACCACCATTGGTTAAAAATAATGCTCTAGCGTTGATGCGGATATCGCCGCCTTTAGTGATCGTATTAAAGAAAGCTATACTATTGGCGCTGCTATAATAACCATTCCTGCCTACACCATCAAAAGTAACTGTATCGCGGGCATTAATAGTGATGTTACCTGCATTTCCCTGCCCATAAGTACCGCTATCGATAAGAGCGCCATTAGTAAATGCAAGTGACCCCGTTGTAATTTGAATGTCTCCAGCATTGCCAACTGCTCTAGGAGAAACATTACTGTCAGCAAAAGCATCTCTATCAAAGCTGATAATGTCGCGGGCATCAATTATAATATTGCCTGCATCTCCTTTGCCCAAGGTGCTGCTAGTGATAAAAGCCCTATTAGTAACTGCAAGTGACCCAGTTGTTAACTGAATGTCTCCCCCATTACCTACACCTGAAGGGCTGACAGAACTAATTATGCGGCTAAATATATTGCTAAGGTTACCAAACCCATCTAGAGAAATTTTTTCGCGGGCGTTGATAGTAATATTACCTCCGTTACCTTGTCCGAAAATTGTGGTATTGATTTCCGAAGCTTCTGTTAGCGAGAGGGAACCAGTTTGAATTTCGATGCTACTGCCATTACCCACAGCGCCTTGTTCAACAGAATTTTTAATATCAGCGCCACCTGTAAGTGAAACGCCGTCCTTTGCTTGGATGAAAACACTACCAGCATTACCTTGACCATAAGTGCTAGCGTTTAATGTACTGTTATTGACTAAGTTTAGTGACCCCGTAGTGATGTTAATATCACCAGATTTACCAAAAGCTCTTTCTTCTATCACATTAGCAATAAAGCTCAATTCAGTTAGAGTTGTTGTCGCTGTAGCATTAATTACAACATCTCCACCTTGACTGTTTGGCGTTCCCAAGCCTATATCTATCCCTGCTCTGAGTTTGCTTTGCTCTGTTAAATTCACATTTCGCGCATTAATTTTGATGTTACCGCCATCTG
This sequence comes from Nostoc sp. UIC 10607, assembly GCF_047228265.1. Classification (NCBI taxonomy): domain Bacteria; kingdom Bacillati; phylum Cyanobacteriota; class Cyanophyceae; order Nostocales; family Nostocaceae; genus Nostoc; species Nostoc sp. UIC 10607. The sequence goes on from NZ_JBIQNW010000001.1 coordinate 258,746, forward strand.
CACCCCGGACGTTGATTTCTGCACCATTGCTTAAAGAAACATCTGCACGTTCCACATCATCGGGTATCACTAAATTAGCCGAATTTTTATCTGTAATATTCAGTCCAACTGTTCCTGGTGCAGCTAAAGCCGCCAATTCAATATTCCCACCGTAAGCCCGAATTGCTCCGCCATTGATGTTGATATTTCCACCAACCAGCAATAAGTTCTGACCATCTGCTACTCTTAAGCCTGTGACATTTTGACCAGAGGGATTAATACCTGCTGGTGCTTGAGATTGATTGGTGATTCCCCCCTGATTTAGTTGGTTAAACAGCAACGCTGAAGGATTGATGGTTAATAAGGGTGGTGCTTGGGGATTGGTTGCACTAAAATTTCCCTGATTTCCAAACTGCACTCCATTGGCTGTTGTCCCGACAAAACTCCCTTGCACATCTAACTGTGCATTCTCCCCAAACAAAATCCCATTGGGATTAATCAAAAACAAATTTGCTGCACCATCAACTCCCAAAGTCCCGAAAATATTCGATGCATTCCCACCTGTTACCCGCGTTAATATATTTTCTACTCCAGTTGGGTTGGCAAAATACACACGTTGCCCATCTTCGATATTAAACTCGCTGAAACTATGAAAAAGATTGCCACCGCGTGTTGCACCACCGTTAATTTTGTCACCCAGTGTGTCATTAATTAACACATTTGGATCGAGTTGAGAAGCTTCTGTACCCAGGGTGTTGTCAGGTGTGATTTGTGCCTGGGCTGGCGAGGAAAGGCTGAATGCAGTTATTAGGCATAAAGGAATAATACTTTTAATACTGGCTTTTTGGGGATGATGTGCTTGATTCATAAGTAGTTTACCTTGGAGAAATTCAAAGACAATCCACAATATTGCTGATATGAATATTTTTTCTGTTATGAGGAGTCGAGTTTACAACATCATTTAATAATATCAGCAGAGGGCTTTATTATATACATTCCACAACATTCAATTTGCTTAACGAATTAATAGCAATAGTAGCTTGGATTTTGCGATCTCTCGACTCAATAAAGACTTGATATTGTTGGGTTTTGTTGTGATGCTAGTTTTTCGATACGCGATAAATCGCCGTCTCTACAAGTGTTTTGGTCTTATCTGAACTGTATTGGCTACAGTGTCAGTTTGATTGCTGTTTGAGATAAATTGCATAAAACTGCACACTTTGGAAAACTTCAGTTTTTTTTGCTGATTTCTGGTAATTTAAACAATAAAAGCTAAATACCTATTTTTTCTATGTTTAGAAATATGAAAACCAAACATAAATATCTCAAAACATTACTCTCTATGCGTTGCTGGATGCAAATCTTGCTTAAGGTCGGAAACCTCTGCAAGAGGCTAATTTATTTCTCTACTCAGCAACACCAAAAACCAAACCTACATCACAGATTTATTCAAGTATTATTTTTGGCAACATTACTAACATGTCTTGCGTTTGGACAAGTCGTATCTGCACAAACTCCAAATGTCACTGCACTAGTTGAGCAAGGTATTAAAGACTATAATGCTGGAAATTTCTTTAATGCCATAAAAAATTGGCAAGAGGCATTAACTCAAGATAATAATCCGTCAGTTACGGCGGTTGTAAATGAAAATTTGGCGCGTGCCTATCAACAAGTAGGAGAAAATAAAGCAGCAATTACATCCCTATCAGCAGCAATTCGTGACTATGGAGCTATAGCAAATATCCAGCAAGTAGGACGAATGCAATCAGAACTAGCCCAAGTTTACAGCAATTTGGGACAACCCCGCAAAGCGATCGCACTGTTGTGTGGTCAACTAGTAGAGAAGCCGAAAAGTTACGAAAATCAACCAAGTCAGCAAATAAAATGCACTCCAGAAAGTGCTGCACAAATCGCCACCAAATATAACGATAAACGCGGTCAGGTTGCGGCTTTGGGTATTCTCGGTGAAGCATATCGCTTAATCGGAAGTTACGACCAAGCAATTCAGTATTTAGATGCAGCACAAGAAGTTGCACCAGAATATAAATTTTTGGTGTTTAATAGTTTGGGCAATGCTTACAAAAGTCGCGGTCAATTGCGAGAGTTACAAGCTGATTCTGCCAATAAGACTGGTATTTTTAGTAAAGAACAAGAATTTAGTAAACAATCTGTAGAAGACTACGACAAAGCTTATCAATATTTTCAGGATAGTATAAAGTTCGCCCGCAATGAAAAACAACCTTTAGCAGAGATGCGGGGATTATTAAATTTAATTCAGTTGGATTCCCAGACAAATAAGAGCAAATTGATTAATGATGAGGAGTTTAACACAACCGTTAAAAATGCTTTAAAAGTTCTCGAAGTTTTGCCCGATTCAGCAACAAAAGTCTATGGGGCAATTGATTTAGCATACTTGCAGCCCGATGCTAAACGAACTTTACCCTTTACCGACTGTGCAAATCAGCCAGTTTTATCTAACAACGAAGCATTAAAGTTGCTCGAAAACTCAGTATTAACAAGTAAAAAATTACAAGATAATCGCCTAATTTCTTATTCTAATGGTGCTTTGGGCCATTTCTGGGAATGCAGCCCAGATAATGAAAAAGCATTAAAGAATGAAAAAGCATTAAAATATACCCAAGCTGCGATCGTTGCAGCAGACAACAAGTTGAGTGCAAAAGATGGCTTGTATTTGTGGGAGTGGCAAGCCGGACGCATTTTAGATAAAGAGAAGCGAAAAGAAGAAGCGATCGCATCTTATCAACGAGCATTTGATACCCTGGAAGATATCCGCAGCGATATTTTGACCGCCGAACGCGATGTCCAGTTTGACTTCCGCGATGTTGTGCGACCACTATATCAGACATTGGCACAATCGCGGCTTGATTTGCTAGGAGTTGGGGCAATTGCCGATGAACGACGCGCCAATGAATTATCGGCAGTAGTTAAAACCATCGATGCTTTGAAATTAGCAGAATTACAGAATTATTTTGGTAATGATTGCATTTTAAGTGCCTTGAATCCCAAACAGGTGGGCGAACTCCTTAAGGATAATAGTGTAGCGTTTCAGAATACTGGGTTTTTGAGTTCGATAATTTTAAAGGACAAAACCGGAATATTATTGCAGTTACCCAATCAGGCAACTAAATTTAAGTGGATTGAAGACCCCAATCAAGAAGGTACAAACAAAATAGTGAGCAGTGACAAGCTACAGAAAAAAATTGCCGAGTTTCGCACAGGATTAATTAAAGGCAAAGAAGAATTTAGCTACGATACAACAACTGCGGCACAGCTTTATGATTGGATAATTCGCCCAATGCTATCGGATATCAAACCGGAGAAAGTCAAAACCCTGGTATTTATTCAGGATGGGTTTTTGCGTAGCGTTCCAATGGCAGCACTTTATGACAATCAACAACAGAAATATTTAGTTGAAACCTACGCAGTTGCTACAACCCCCAGTTTACGACTTACCACACCCAAAGCGCGCGATGGCAGTACACAAAAAGCGTTAATTTTGGGTTTAACGGAAAAAGCCACAATCGACGGGAAGACTTTTGATCAACTTTTTGCTGTTCCCGATGAAGTTAGTGCAGTTAAAGGTATATTTCCTAATCATACCGACCTCATCGATAAAGACTTTTTCCCCGAAAGTTTTCAGCAAACACTTGACAAAAGCACATATCCCATTGTCCACATAGCTAGTCACGCTCAATTTGGCATCATTCCTGAAGACACCTTTATTGTCACAGGCAAAAACCAAAAACTTACCATCAGCCAATTAGAAAACTCACTGCGAAACCTCAACAGTAAATCAGATAGCGTCGAACTACTCACCTTGACTGCATGTGAAACCGCAGTTGGCGACGACCGTGCCACACTAGGATTAGCTGGAGTTGCATTGCAAGTTGGGGTTAAAAGTGCGATCGCATCTTTGTGGAGTGTCACAGATGAATCAACATCCGAACTAGTCAAAACATTTTACACCAACTACCACAACGCAGGCATGAGTATTGCAGAAGCATTGCAACAAGCTCAAATTAGAATGATTCATGCTAATAAATTACCGCAAGCTGAAGGTATAAATCCCCGCTATGGCAATCCTGCGTATTGGGCACCAATGATTGCGATCGGTAATTGGCTTTGATGCTAATTCGTAATTAATAGGGCTACCCCTTTCAAGGCGGAGAAATTTGGAACGAAGATAGGTTATTTCAAACTTCAAAAAGCCCAAAATCCAGATGTAGAGACGCGATTTATCGCGTCTTGAAAGACCAATAATCTACACCAATAAACCTTATCCCAAGCGTATTGCTATATAAAATAAATCGGTTTGTGTGTACACCCCAGCAAAAAATTACGAATTACGAATTACGTTAGCGCAGCGTTAGCGACGCAGGAGCGTCATTACGAATTATTCTGACATTCTCGACTGAGTACCAAGCGTCCATCGGCAAGTCGATAAAGCCCTTGTGGTTCAACTATTGCATCGCCTTTTTTCCAAGTCCGCGATGTTGGTTCAACATTACGCACCTCACCAGTGGAATAGATTGAAATTAATCCATTCCCCGGGCTATTACGTAAAGCGCCAGAACCAGTAATGAAGAATGTACCCTCTTGCTTGGAACTGCGCGAAACGCAACTATTAGCGATGAGTGCATTGGTGTCGATGACGTTTGGAAATGCTCCAGTGAAGCTGTTTTGAATGGAAGTGGTATCGGGTGCGTTAATATCGGTTATGCCTGAAACGCCTAATTCGGAACTTGCAGTAATATCGCTTTTTTCCGTTAGCTGTGGACGCGACTCAATACCGAAGATACCTTGGGAGTTGATTTGGATTCTTCCACCGGAACCAGTGTATGCGTTAGCCCTAATGTCGGAGTTTTCTTCAGGGATGGCAACGATAAATTTAGAGTTGATATTGATGTTCCCGCCATCACCGCCGGCTTGTGCCCTACCTGCGGTAGTTGAAATGAAAGCGCCATTGCGCAACAGCAATAAATCAGCGATATTGAGGTTGATGTCACCACCATTACCTGCGTTCGTTGAAGAAGCGATCGCACTGAGTTTACCAATAATTTCGATAAAATTAGCATTAATTCTAATATCTCCAGCTTCACCCGTACCGAGGCTACCGGAGATAATTTGAGCATTATCACGTATATCAATATTATTGGTAGTAATATCTATATCACCACCTTTACCATTAGCCCCTTCGTAAACTGATGATGTTATACCAGTGAATAACCCATCGTTTGAACCAGTCAGGATAATGTTATCAGCTTGTACTGTTAAATTACCCGCGTTTCCATTTCCGTAAGTTGCTGATGATATCCCCGATTCTTCTTGTACATTTAATAGTTGAGTTTGGATGCTGATATTGCCTGCATTGCCTTTAGCTTTATCGTCAACCTGAGTGATGATAGCACTACTTCCACGTAAATCAATAAGATTAGCATTAATCCCAATATTTCCTGCATTACCTTGATTGAATGTGGTGGCAGAAATTTGTCCGTTATTGCTGAGGTTTAAGCGTTCTGTTGTCACGTCAATGCTGCCCCCAGAACCAATTCCTCGCGTTTGCAATTCTGCAAATAAACCTGATGGTGCAAATGAACCATCTAGTCGTTCTGCACCAACCCCAGTAATATCAATAGAATCAGTGGCACGAACCACCAAATTACCCCCTTGTCCTCGTCCTGCTAACACTGAGGTTGATATGTTTCCACCATTACTCAACCGCAACCGTTCCGTGTCAATAGTTATTGTGCCGCCTCGGACATCGGCATTACTTCCAGTAACATCCGAGGATAAGTCACTCATATCAGAAATACCCCCGAACCGAGACAGAATTTCTTGTGTTAGAGGATCAGACAAAAATTCTTCCGCAGCACCTTGATTTAGTCCAGCCAAAAACTGTTCTTTAGGTACGAAAACAAACCCATCCAATTCTACATCTTTGGCGCGGATGGTAATATTCCCGGCATTACCACTGCTCCTAGTAGATGAGGTGTTTATATGTCCTCCTTGAGTTAGGGAGAGTTGAGGCGTTTCTATCGTTATATTGCCACCATTTCCTGAGCCAGTATAAGTATTGCTTGATACATAACTTTTGCCGCTAATTCTTACATATTCACTTGCTTTAATCAAAATGTTAGCCGCATTTGCGCTGCTATAAGTATTCGTTCTGATATCACTCCCATCTTTGAGATTGAGTCGCTGGGTTTCAATGGTGATATCCCCTGCTGTTGCTTGAGTTGTATTTCCGAGCGGAAGAAAAATAAGTGTATATATATTACTTTGAGTCACCTCAACCGCATTCCGAGCCTGAATAGAAATAGAACCGACACTTCCACCATCAGATGCAAGTGCTGTCACTCCCCCCCCTAAGAAATTATTTTGAACTCGCAAAGTGCCCGTTTCAATTTGTATATTGCCAGTTGAACCAGAGCCATCACTGAATAGCCCTAAAGAGCCGTTATCAGTTATATTGACAGCATCTGTAGCTCGCACAGTCAAGTTTCCTCCATTACCTGCACCGTTGTAAACCTGGATAAAGCCGCCATTGATGTTAACCGACTCCGTAGCATTTAAGGTAAGATTCCCTCCATTGCCTTTCCCATTGCTAGATGTAGAGATTCCAACAATATTTTCCGGTGTTCCATCTCCGGTAATTGTGATTTTTCCGGCATTGATGGTAACATCACCACCCGCACCGGTATCATCGCTGCTGGAAAAAATGGAACTGCTGCTAGCGAGAGTTACTGCATCGCTGGCTTGAATTTGAATATCACCACCCTTCGCTGCACCAAAAGTAGCGCTCACAATGCTAGAGTCATTGCCTAAATTCAATTGAGTCGCATCAACCACAATTGAGCCACCATTGTTACCGTAAATAAACACATCGTTTAACCCAATCTCCCCCCCAAATAGTTCAATTGCACTATTACCACTCGCAACGATGAAGCTACCATTCGTTAAGTTAATGGGTGCGCGTCCGAAATTTTCTAGGAACTTAAAACCCAATGAGGAGCCATTGACATTCAGCCCAACGGTTGTATCTCCACTGACTGCGCCCAATTTCACTTGTCCATTTTGAGTAAACAAAAAACTACCATCCAAGGTGATTTCACCGCCCATAAGGGCTAGGGTGCTACCAGAGCCAACACCCAACGTACCAACTGCTTGACTAGTAATGCCTCCTGGTTGCGAACCAAACTGTAAGCCAACTGGTACATTGATAGCCAACAACGGCGGTGCTTGGGGATTTGTGGCGCTAAACTCTACCCCATTTGTAAAGACTAAACTATTTGCTGTCGTCCCCAGAAACGATCCCTGGATATCTAACTGGGCATTTTGACCAAACAAAATGCCATTAGGATTGAGCAAAGTCAAATTTGCATCACCTAATACCCCCAAATTCCCGAAAATATTTGATGAGTTACCACCAGTAACGCGAGAAAAGATATTTGTTATCCCTTCTGGATTGGCGAAATAAACACCTCGACCAACACCGACGTTAAAATCTTGAAAACTGTGGAATAGGTTAGTACCACGAGCCGCACCGCCATCGATAATGTCATTATTTTGATTAAAAGGAATGACTTGCGATCGCTCTTTTCCCAGGCTGCTATCGGGAGTTAACTGAGCAAAACTAGGATGAATAGAAACTGCAACTGCTCCCACGCATCCCAGCCATCCCGTGACAGCAAACCACCAAATTTTCACCATTTCTATTTTGCCTACTATTTCTATAGTGGTTCTTAGTTGTTTAATACAAACCTAACCTCCAGCCCCTTCCCTACCTCTCCCTAACCCTCTCCTACGGGGAGAGGGAAGCGGAAAAACTTTTGTTGCTGGAAGGGGATTAAGATTCAAACCTCTTTCCTAAAAGGAGAGAGGTTTGGAGAGAGGTCAAAATGTTTTACATCCATAGACGCGTAGCGGCTTCCCGCAGGGTATGAAAACTGCTATATTCTTTCGCTGGCAATTTTCTGGAGGTATTCGATTCTTTGCTGAATATTTTTTTTATCTACGTTGTTACCCGTCAGCATTTCAAACTGTGCAAGTTCTTTAACTAAAGTCGCTCCAGTTTGACCCAGTTTACCATTATCGGTTGCTTTCAATGCTTCTTCGAGTGCTTCATACCACAAATCATTTTCAGCATAATAATTTACGCTTTCAGGAATGCTAGTAAATTGTTTTTTTGCAAGTGATTGAGGAGGGATGACGGTAAATTCTGCACGTCTAACAATCGGGTCGTTTCCGCAGTCAATTGCAATTTGCCATAAATATGTTTTACCCACTGTGAGTTCGGGGTAATCGAGGGGAAGTTCTAGCTTGTTAATCCCGACTCTTGTGGGTATTTCTTTAACTGTGCCAATTTGTTTAGGGGTGTTGGTTGAATCAAATTCAGCCAATCGGAATCGCACATTTTGGGAACTTGACATATACCAAGCTAACATTGGACGGGTGGAAGTGGTTTTACCGATAAATGTCTGAGGTGCAAGCTGTGTCACAGGGATACCGCCGTTACTTGGACATCCACGAGAACCACCCGCACGGGAATGTCCGCTAGCTGGTTTGCGATCGCGTGGTTTAAACTGGGCAAATGCTGGGACTGTAGTCATGACGAAAACCGCTCCCACAACCAAGCTTGTAAGTCTGCACTGATTTTGCCAAAATGCAAAATGTTGATGATTCATGGTGATGTTGTTGATTGTATGGTTATCTAAAACTTTTAAATGCCTTACTTTTTGCACTTTTGCATGAAACGAATCATCAATCAAAATCTTAAAGCTGAAATTATTTCGGTTCTTCCGCTACTTTTATGGTAAAAAATAAATTTAACTAGCTAGAAGCATTAAAAGCCAGGTTTTTTAGCCCTTAATTCTTACTAAGTTAGTGAAAATTCAGTTTTACAAGGACATTAAAGCGTTAAAAAGCTCTCTAAACGAGTGATGTAGTCATTAATCACATTGTATTTAATGTTTATTAACCATAAAAGGAACTGAAGAGCCATTATTTCATGGGTTTCCAACTAAGTTCGCATATAGTTCCGCAAGGGGAAACTGATTCGCGGCGAAACTCTCCTCCTAATTGTTTGGCAAGGATTTTAAAATATTTTGTACCTTTGTTTTCTAGCTTTGATTTAATTCCTGAACCGTTATCTTTGACCCACAAGTTGTATTTACTTGCACTATAAACACCTGATGCTTGAATGCGCTTGACTCCTTGAGCATGTTTACCAACATTACATAAAGCTTCTTCCAAAAACAGACATATTCCGCGTTTATCTTCTATACTTAAGTATTTATCATCAATTGGGTCAAAATTGCGAATTTTTACTTTTAATGTTTTAAAATGTTCAAAATCTTTACGTTCTAACGTACTGGAATAAACTTCATATAATAAATCGTGAAGTGGTCGGTTCAATTCGAGTATTAATCCGCTACCTAAACGCAAACTCTCTTCTGTGGTTAATGCTTCGAGTTTGAGAAATTCGCCAATTTCCCGAATTTCCCGATCCAGCTTTTCAAATTGCTCAACTAGTTGTTCGTAAGGGATATCTTTAGCACGTAGATGCTTTAATCCATAGGCAAGAGTTTGCAAAGGGCCATTATGAATTACGGTAAAAGTGTGTTGAATCGTGCTTTGACGTTCGTTAATTTGCGATCGCAAGAATTTATCATGCTGGTAAAATGCAAAAGCACTCAAACCTACCCCATTCACGGCTAATATCAGAAAACTAGGTGCTACAGGAATCCATACACCCCACACCCACAGTATCATATACCCGCAGCTAAACAGGCAAAATATTGCTACACCTACACTAAGTAAATTTCTCCACACAGATTGGGTCAGCCGTCCGATAATAATCGGCAAAAAACCCCAAAGAAATATCCATGTGTACTCTCCAAACTCTCCCCAACTGTGCAACATCGTGCGACTATCTATTACACTACTAAGAATTTGACTGATGACATGAGCGTGGTAGTCAATGCCATAAATTTGACCACTTAATTTTAAATTAGGCAAAGCAGAAGTATAAAAAATATCACCTGCACTCATGTTGCGGTTGCCAACTAAGACAATGCGATCGCGCAGTAATCGTGCATCAACTTGACCATTGACAATATCGCGCAGCGACACAACATTAAAAGGTCGCTCACTGTTGCGGAAGTTCATTAAAATTGGCAATCCCCCATCATCAACCTTAACGTATCCACCAAAATTCTCGGTAATTCGGGGTAATTCAATCCCACGAACCATTATTGTATAAGGGTCATTTTTTCCAGTTTCTAACTCAATTTTTTGCCTCTTTAAATACTTAGTAACTAACTGGAGCGCTAAAGAATATTTATCTTCATTGATATTGTTACTCTTATTCCGTTTTTTTGTATACAACAAATAGCGTCGATTTTTGCTATCCTCATCATTAAATAAATCAACAAATCCAACTCGTTCAGTTGGCAAACTCTGGGGTGGTGAAGTTTCTCCGGGTGGGAAAATTTTTTCAATACCAATAATATTAGAATTTGCTTTTAATATCTGCGCTAGTTTTTCCCCACCAGGTTCCACAGGAACATTTTTGAAGATATCCAACCCAATAGCTAGCGGTTTATAAGTTTCCAGCTTGGTGAGTAACTCTGCAATCTTCTCATCTGGAATTGGATATTGCTTAACCCATTCAATATCCTTTTCGTCGATACCCACAATTACTACACGTTCATCAGGTTTTTCTACCGGACGCAGACGTAACATCGTATCGAGAAGCATCCATTCCCAAGATTGCATTCCTCCAGCTATTCGGATCAACATTACCAACAACAGCACCATGAACCCTGGACGTGCAGCCAGCGACCATAACCCGAATTCTTTCCAAATGCGATTCCAGATTCTCCTTTTCATCTAGCTTCCAGATTAATTTTTTGCCTATTAATCAATTAAGCCTTCTTCACGGGAACGAATTTCGGTGAGGATTCGCATATTCTTACCACTTTGCCTACAGTCTTCAGGATACACCCCCAAAACATCCTGAATCTTCGTCCAGTAAGTGCGTACTGCACGTTCCGATTTATACATTCTTTCGGCGATCGCTTTATCTGTCAAACTCTCTTCAAAAGCTAACCGCAACACATCCAACCATTCGGGTTTAAGTTCAATCCCGGTTTTAATATCTTTCGTGTGAGTTGCACCCTGAAGTGCCAAATTAACCCGCATCAGCATTTCATTTTCGGGTAATCCTTTATCTGCGATCGCAAACCCACCTTGATGATTATCAATCTCGTGTTTGATTCGGATCAAGGCCTTGACATAACTAGTTTGCACCATGAAATTCTGATGGGGATATTCTTTGAGCAAAGTTTGTAACAGCTTAATTCCGGTATCAATTTCTGCTGTCTCCCCTTGGCGATCGGGAATTGATAAATCCATCATAATCAGGTCAAACTGGTAACATTGAACGTGAGAAAGTGTATCTTTTCCCGTCTGAGCTTTAATGATAGAAGCTTTGGGATACTCACGATTTAAGACATCGAGGGTACCAGTCAAAATTAATTGATGATCATCGACAACAAGAATCCCCAGCTTTTTTTCCACTGGTAAATACCCATAAACTTGATGTTCTTTCAAACTTATCCTTACCATATTTTCACCGAAATTCATCTAAATTATAAGTTTGTTTAAGCTTTACTGAAAAATCCCTGACTCTACGGTGTTTATTTTGAGGCTTATCAGTTGAAGTATCTGCCTATTTTAATTGGAGATGAATTTTAGACCTATGCAGAAAAGTGCAAATTTAGTAGCTTGCTTCCGGTTCGCCATAGGGAAGGGTACTGCGGGGCGTAGCCATCGTCAAAAAATAGTAGTTTCCCAAATAGATTCCGAGGCAATTCTGAACTTACGTTTGATTTTTACTTTGATTGATTGGATCTATGCGTTGTTCATTGTTTGACAATCGTTTCATCATTTGTATTAAAGCTAACTGCATTTCTGGTGTAAATTCCAAGGTGCCAGAACGCATATGTAAATCTAACTGAGCAAAAGGAATTTCAATTTGTCTTTGTTGTAATACTTCATAAATTTTGTAGTATAAATCACTCTTGAGCAAGAATTGTTTATTAGGTTCCGCAGTCCATACCAATAACTCAAAATTTAAGGTGTTGTTACCAAACTCTTTAAATAACACTAGAGGAGAAGGAGCCTGCAATACATTGGGATGCTTAGACGCTACCTCTAAAAGAGCAGCTTGCACCGTGTTGGGATCTGAACTATAAGCAACGCCAACGGGGAGATGAAGCCGAGAAATCGGGTTGCGGTGGCTCCAGTTGATTACTTCTTTTTCCAAAAAGCGAGAGTTGGGTACAATGATTGAAACGTGGTCAAGAGTACGAATCTCGGTACTTCTTGCGCCCATTCGCTCGACAATGCCTGTATATTCCCCAACTTCCACAAAATCTCCAACCTGAATCGGGCGCTCAAATACTAATACTAAACCACTGCCAAAATTCTTAGCAATATCCTGTAAGCCAAAGCCAATTCCAACGCTTAAAGCACTTGCTAAGATTGTCAAAGAGCTAATGTCAAGCCCCCAAACTTGTAGCAGTACCAGTGTGCCAATAAAAATTACACCATATTTGAAAAGTATTACAATCGCTTCTTGAGCACCACGATTGATTCCAGTAAAATATAGAATGCGAGAACGTAAAAAATTGGTTAGAGTTCCAGCAAAGATAACTAAGCCGAACAACAAACCAATCAAAATTATTAATTCAGTAATAGAATAAGGATTTTTACCTAAAGTCAGAAGAGGTGAGGTGAAACTAGTAATCAGAATATTTGAAATTTGGTAGCTCCATTGCCGAGTGAAAGGAAAGAGATTAGTGATATAAAGAACAGCACTTACCCAAAGTCCGAGACGTATACTTGCTAAGACTAATTTTAAAAATAATTCTAATACTTTAAGTGGTTCAGAATTAGGTATGGCGTTGGTAGTAGTTAAGCGTTGTGATGCTACTCGGAAAAAGTGATGCTTAATCCATCCCAATAGCCAACTAAATCCGGCAGTTATGAATAAAATTGCTACTGCGACAAAAGTTGTTTGTTGGAGATACGTTCTAGTTCGCTCTAAGTGGGCTTGCTGTAATTCCTCTTCAAGTTGCTGCGCCCACATCGTTGCCTGCTCATCAACTGTGCTACCTGGAACAGAATCTTGTTCTGTAACAGTTAACAGATAGCGGTCATTCAGCAAAATAGTAGGTAGCTGGTTGCGCTTTTCAATTTTAACTTGAATAGATTCAGAAGTTTGAATCACATTTTTTAGTTGTAAATTGATTAAATTTGCCCGATCTTGAGCGCTATACTGACCAGAATTGCTGATTTGAAAAAGCTTTTGCCCATCCAAAATAACCGGAGCTTTAGTTAATGTTTGAGCAAAGACAGGAGTTAACCAGAGAAGTAAAACAAAAGTTAGTACTGCAATGAGAATATAGAAATATTTTGATGGCAGTCGCAACCGTTGAGAATAAAGCATGAAAATTCTCATAAGATAATTCTACTCAAGCTAATTCAGAATCCAGACTACTAAATATAGCGGTTCTTGTTTGCATGAGATTTAAATACTTGACTTTTCAGAGTATCTGGAAAACCTCACTTCTATTTCTCTCTCCTTTTAAGCGAAAGACTTTGAATTTTCCCCTTCCCTCTCCTTGTAGGAGAGGGTTAGGGAGAGGTCGGGAAGGGTTAGGTTTTCGTAGGCTTTTCCACATGATGTGAAAATTCAGATCAAATACGGGGTGATGTTCAGACTGGATTGCACGCGCTGAAGTGAGAACGGCATTTATTGGGGGTGTAAAAACGCCTTTTATTCATGCCCAATTCTGCCTCCTGAATTCTTTCTTATAAAGTTAAAAAAGACAGGCTTGTTGCCTGTCTCTTAAGTAATGATTTAGCAGAGAATTTAGAAATTCATCTCAGCAGCTTGAACTTTTTCAACCTGCTTCTTCTTCAGCACCAGCATAACTTGAGCCAACATCACAAGAGCGATGAACGCAATCATCCATTTGACTCTAGAAGCGTCTTGCAGTACGATTTCTGCATCTGTTTGACCGAATCCACCGACATTCGGGTTGCTGGTTAAAGCATCACCAGTCTTAACTGCTTGCCCTTCGGAAACAACCAATTCTGGCCCTAAAGGAATCGTATCAACGACAACATCACCAGATTCAGGTTGGATGTTGACTAGATATTTCACATTACCGTCACCATCTTCCTCTTTGGCAATCTTGGTAATTGTGCCAGTAGCGGAAGCATTGTAAACAGCGTTGTTGCTCTTTTCGCCAGTGGGATAAACTTGTCCGCGTCCCCGATTACCACCTACGTGAACTGAATATTTACCGAAGTGGATGTTTTTGTCGGTTGCGGGGTTAGGAGAAAGAACTGGGAAGACGATTTCCTGATACTGTTCACCTGGTAAGGGGCCGACGATGACGACGTTTTCTTTGTCTTCGCTGTAGGGTTGGAAGGGAGTGTCGCCAACTTCTTCTTTAAGTTCTTCAGAAATCCGGTCTTCAGGAGCAATCTTAAAGCCTTCAGGTAACATCAGCACAGCGCCGACGTTCAAGCCAACCTTAGAACCATCGGCACCAACTTGCTGGGCGCTGATATCGTAGGGGATTTTCACCACAGCTTTGAATACAGTGTCAGGTAGTACCGATTGGGGAACTTCCACTTCTGTAGGCTTGGCCGCTAAGTGACAGTTGGCACAAACAATCCGCCCGGTTGGTTCGCGGGGGGTTTCGGGATAGGTTTGCTGTGCCCAAAATGGATAGGCGGCAGCAGATTGGGGAAGGGCTAGATCGCTGGTAAAGTAAAATGTCACGGTAGCGATCGCTATGAGCAATGTTTTTACAATCGCTCTAGCACTGCGAGTTAACCTCGCTGTCATGAAAACATTTCTCATCTCTAATAAGGGCAACGATTGAATTAGTCATTAGTCATTGGTCATTAGTCATTAGTCATTAAGCCCTGAACAAAGGACGAATGACTAAAGACTAAGGACAAAATTATTAACTCCACCAAGGTGCATCACCGGTGCGGAAGTCGGTTTCAGTCCAAGGGGTCAAAACAATTTTGTCGTCGTTTACTTTGGTATGAGCCAAAGCCAAAGACAGAGGTGCTGGGCCGCGAACAACCTTACCAGTTTCGTCATACTGGGAACCATGACAAGGACATTTAAATTTGTTCTCAGCAACGTTCCAGGGGACGACACAACCTAAGTGGGTGCAGATGGCATTAATGCCATAATCTTTGATCGCTTCTTTGCTATCTACCACAATATACGTGGGATCTCCCTTTAGTCCTTGGACTAGGTTGCGATCGCCTGCATTCCGGTTTTCTAGAAATTTAGCGACGCTAACATCGTTACCTAGCTCGTCTTTTGCCGTTGTACCGCCACCAGCACCACCAGCTGCGGGTGGAATAAAGTACTTGACAACGGGATACAATGCACCCAGAGCCACTCCAGTGACAGTCCCAAAAGTGAGCAGATTCATGAACTGACGACGCCCCATATCGGGCACGTCTGCTGATTCAGAAAATTGAGCCATAATCTACGCGCTCTTTGTGTATTTTGTTAAGCATTTTGACAAAAGTACTTGTACTTGAGGAACTCTTGTCTAAGTCGAAATGCTAGCGCTCACAACGATGCCATACTTCTTTGTTTCAAGATATGTTTAGCATCTTTTCTGTTAGCATTACATTTCTTTATATCCTTATCATACTGGAGTCACGGAACTTAACATCATAACTAAATGTAAAATCTGATTGAGAAAAGCTATGACAGGACAGGAATTACGTCAGATATTGCTTGATAAGTGGGGATACTCTTACGATGTGCAGTTCCGGCGGGCACAGGGAAAGATATTTTTGCAAGTAATGTGGAAATACTTGGAGCAAGCTTCTTTTCCCTTGAGCGAGGCGGAGTACCAGGAGCATCTTGATAGCATTGCTAATTATCTTCATGCCTTGGGTGGGTCAACACAAGTACAAACTTTTATTGCCCAAACACGCGATCGCCCCCGGCTCGGCAAAGCTGTTAGCATTCCTTTAGATTTGGGTGAACGCTCTTCGGAATGGATCTTATGACCCGCTATGACATTAAAATGAATAAATTTCTCAGTAATTACAGGATTTTTTCTCCAAAAGTACCATAACATGCTATAGAATTCTTTTGCCCACCGCTACATCTCTATCTGGCTGAATTAATACAACTTCTCCATCGTCTAAAACCACTCCTAATACTAAAACTTCCGAGATAAAATCGGATATTTGACGGGGTGGAAAGTTAGTAACAGCTAATATTAATCTGTTGATTAATTCCTCTTGTTCATAAAGTTTAGTAATTTGGGCACTAGATTTTTTAATGCCCAAATCACCAAAATCTATCCACAATTTATAAGCTGGTTTTTTAGCTTTAGGAAACTCTTCAACTTTGATGACTTTGCCAACATGAATCTCAACTTTTTCAAAGTCATCATAACTAACTTTTCTCATTTAGTTTCAAGATGAGATTTTTTAATTTTGAATTGGAGAAATGCGACGATCATTTACCTGTGAGCTTCACTAGTCCAACACCACCGAAATAAAGTCCTAAAACTGCCCCAGCTAAAAGACTTTGAGTCAAGGGGTCAGTGGAAGGTGTAAGGACGGCTCCTAAAACCACTGCTCCCATAATCACGTAACGCCAACCAGAAACCATCTGTTCAGATGAGACAATGTTCAAATTACCGAGCAACAGTTGGATGATGGGGATTTGAAATGCTAAACCAGTGCTGAATAACAGTAGCAGCACAAATTCAAAATACTTATCAATTGACCAAAGTTGTTCGACTACATCTGCTCCGTAGCTAATGAAAAATTTCAACGCTGCGGGGATAAGGAGTAAATAGGCAAATACCAACCCCGCCCCAAACAGCACACTCGAACCCAAAACCACAGGCCCCAGTAAACGGCGTTCACGGCGAGTCAGTCCTGGAAGTACAAACTGGATAATCTGGTAAAGAATAAAAGGACTAGTTAGTACAAAGCCAGTGTAGGCTGCAACTTTGAGGGAGACAAAGAAATATTCTCCGGGTGCAAGTTGGAGAAATTTTACTCCTTGTGCTGGAACCTCAAGTAGCTGGACAATCGGCTTAACGGCAAAGAAACAACCAATAATACCCACCGCTACGGCAATCAGCGAATAGAAAATGCGCTGCCGCAACTCTTCTAGGTGGTCGAAAAGGGACATTTCGACTTCACCTGGCAACTCATCAAGAGGATCGGTGTCTGAGTTGCCATATCCTTCTGGGTCGATGTTGGGAACGTTTACAGTATCTACGTCTTGTGAGGGCGTCATGAGTCAGCTAGTAGGCAACATTTGTTAACTATTTTATCCGGGGAATGGAGCTAGCAAGATATGTTTTTGGGTGCTGTGGGTTTTTTGTCCTGTTTTTTCGGGTTGCATCTGCATAAATTAGTAGTAAGCCATCTTGTAGGCAATTCCTAACCTAAAAAAAGAGTGGAACCGATAATTTAGAAATCACGTCTCTGCGGCTAGTAGCGCTGAGTAAATTGACACAACATCAACATCCAATACTCAGTTTTGAAAATCCGGTTCATCAAGGTGGCATCTATACATAGCGCAATCGGAAATTTTTAGCTGAGGTTTTATGAATCGGACAATTTGCATTGGACTGATGGCATTGCCTGTTTATTTATACAATGCTCAACTAGGCAATACTTGTAGTAGTGGCGTGTCAATTGTCGAAAACCAGCTTCCCATAATAACTGCTCTAATTGTTTACAACACAAATACTCTGTCACACAAATTTCCGTGGCAAATATCGGCTAGAGATGACCAAACCGAAGATTGCCTTCGCGCTGGTACTTGCAGAGATTGATACTAATTCGTAATTCGTAATTACAGTAATTCCATCATAATACGGAGAGAGTTAATGGTAGCAGGGAATCAACGTATAGTAGTGGTTACAGGAGCATCAACAGGAATTGGTCAAGCATGTGCTTTGCTTTTAGACCAGTTGGGCTTCTCTGTTTTTGCGGGCGTGCGTCAAGATATTGATGCTCAAACACTTAAACAGAAAGGATCACAAAGGCTCGTTCCGATTTTTTTAGATGTTACTGATGCTGATTCGATCGCATCTGCCGTTGATAAGGTAACAAATGCAGTCGGTGGGGCTGGAATTTTAGGTTTAGTGAATAATGCCGGAATTGCTATCCCAGGCCCCTTAGAATTATTAGCGATCGCAGAATTTCAACACCAGATGCAGGTTAATGTCACTGGACAATTAGCAGTGACACAAGCATTTCTTGGTCTATTACGCCAAAGTCGGGGTCGAATTGTCAATATGGGTTCCATTGCTGGTAGAAGTCCTACGCCATTCCTGGGCGCTTACAATGCATCAAAATTTGCCTTGGAAGCACTCACTGATGTAATGCGCATGGAGTTACGACCTTGGGGAATCTCGGTTTCAATTATTGAACCTGGTTCCATCGCTACCCCAATCTGGGAAAAGTCCCTAAGTCAATCTGAAATAGCACAGCACGATTTACCCCAAACGGCACACAATCTCTACGGACAGGCGATGAATATTGTCCGCAAGAAAATGCAGATTATCGCCTCTAAGGGAATTTCTGCGGATATTGTCGCTCAGGCTGTTGTCCATGCGCTTACTGCGAAGCAACCAAAGACACGCTATCTTGTTGGACAAGATGCCAAAATTGGAGCTATCCTAAAGCATATTTTGCCCGATAAGCTGCACGATCGTGTAATTTTATACTCAATGGGTTTGTAGATTACTTCTTCATTTCTTGGAAAACCCCTACCTAGAAATCCACCTCATTGCCATTGCGTTACTACCGCTAAGAAACGAGGCTTTGCCTCACAGTGGGCATTCCCAGCCAGAGGCTGGGAACGAGAGAAAGCTTTTTCGCTTACTGGCTTTCACCTTAAATTGACACCAATACACAACTGTGAATCCAGAGAATATGGTTTAACTCTTTGAAAATTGCTGTGACAGAACTCTATATTCAAAAACACTCCAAAATTGTACTCAACAGTACCTTTTTTTGTGTTAGATATTTTTAATATTCATAAGAGTACCTTATTAAATATTAGATATTTTTGCTAGTTATACTTATAGAAGTATTTCTGCTTACTTAAAATTAAATATTAGTATTGTAATGTGCTACATCTAACTTATATATGATGAGCAATTAACCGGAATGCTGCTAATTTAGTTAGTATTTTGAGTGAGATGTACTTAAATTAAGGGATAAATTCCTTAAAATCAAATATATTTATTCAGCAGATTTGATCATCTCTATTCCTGAGTGAACTCGATTAGTTATGCTCCTAGATTTAGAAAGATTTTATCAGGCTTGCAATCCGAGCAGACCTCTAATCATAGGAAATGCCAGCGATCGCAGGTACTATATCGATTTTGCTGCGGTGCGGGGTGGTAAAATCATTGAAGCTTTGCAGCGCACGATCGCTCGAATCTCGCCGGATGTCCCAACCTGTCAACTATTTACAGGACATCTTGGCTGTGGAAAATCAACGGAGTTGTTGCGGCTGAAAGCTGAACTGGAAGTACAGCAATTTCATGTGGTTTACTTTGAGTCTACCCATGTCTTAGAAATGGCAGATGTGGATGTGACTGATATTTTGTTGGCGATCGCAGGCCAGGTTAGTCAAAGCCTAGAAGCTATGAAAATTAGGCTCAAACCTACCTACTTTACCAAGTTGTTTGGTGAACTTGTGGATTTTTTGCAAACGCCAATTGAACTTGGAGTAGAAGCAGAATTATCTGTGGGGATTGCCAAAATTACAACTAAAGCTAAAGAAAGTCCACAATTGCGGCGGCGGTTAAGAGATTATCTAGAACCGCGAACAGCAAATATTTTACAGTCAATTAATCAAGAATTGCTAGAACCTGCCAATAAGGAACTTAAAGCCAGGGGTAAAAAAGGACTGGTGGTCATTGTTGATAACTTGGATAGAGTCGCAATTCGACCTTTACCATCGGGGCGATCGCTACCAGAATACTTATTTATTCAGCGAGGTGAACAGTTACGCAAACTGAATTGTCATGTAGTCTACACTATTCCCCTAGCCCTGACTTTCTCTAACGATAGCGCCGAACTTCAACATCGTTTGGGGGGAGGAGTCGCACCAAAAATGTTACCGATGATACCTGTACGTTTGCGCTCTGGGGAGATTTTCACCCAAGGGCTAGCAATGATGCAACAAATGGTTCTGGCTAGAGCTTTCCCAGACATTCTGCCTAGCGATCGGTTAGGCTTAATTACAGAAGTGTTTGATACTCTAGAAACCTTAGATCGATTGTGCCTGATTAGTGGTGGTCATGTACGCGACTTGCTAGGTTTGCTATTTGACTGTCTGCGAGAACAAGATCCACCCTTTGAGCGGGATTGTGTCGAATTGGTGATTCAAAGACAGCGGGATTACCGAGCCAACGCCATCGACCCTCATGAGTGGGAACTAATCTTTCAGGTGGTGCAACAGCAGAGGGTTAGAGGTGATATAGAATACCACACTCTATTGCGAAGTTTATTTGTATTTGAATACCGCGATCATCAGGGAGCTTGGTTTGCCGTCAACCCAGTTTTAGCAGAGACGGAAAAATTTAAATCATGGTTGAACGACACCCACAAGCAGATATAAGAGCAGCTAACGAGCGGGCCTTGCGAAGTTTGGGGAGAGCAATTGCCCTTTCTAGCGGTCAATTCTCCCTGGTATTGGTGTGCTGCAATTATCGAGTTTTGCAAGAGCGAATGCTGCAACGACTCGAAGAACTCTCTTCAGGAGTACACCACATTCAAAAGGTAGTTCTGCCGCATAATGCTAGAAGCCTTTACACAAGTATTCATTTACAACTGCTAACCGAAGATAATCCGCCATCGGCATTGATGATTTTGGGTTTAGAGTCAGTAGATGGACTCGATGATCTACTTAGGTCTATCAATCATATTCGTGATGAATTTCGCAAACGCCATCCATTTCCGATGATTTTGTGGGTGAATGAGGAAGTGTTGCAAAAAGTAGTCCGTTTAGCACCAGATTTCGCTAGTTGGGCGGCTACACCGATTCGGTTTGAGATGACAAGTCAATCATTGTTGCAATTTTTGCAACATGAAACTGACTCTTTATTTGCTACGGTGTTACCAACCGATACTGCACAACACCAACCTCCTCAAGTTGCAAAGCATTATTTCACTGTGGAGCAAGTCTGGGAACATAGCTATGAACTCCACTTTGCCATTAGAGAGTTACACAATCGTGGTATTACCCTAGAGCCAAAATTACACGCTAGTTTAGAGTTTGTTTTTGGTCTAGATAATTATATTAGCGATCGCATTAATCCAGCTTTAAACCATTTTCAGCAAAGCTTGCAAGTTTGGCAAAAGTTAGTGGAGATAGAGAATAAAGGAGATGAGGGAGATAAGGAAGTATTTTCTTCCCCATCTCCTCCATCTCGCCCATCTCCATTGCTTCTACGGCAGGGAGTCTTACTGTTTTATATTGGGCTGTGTTATTGCCGTTTAGCAGAACAAAATCAAACAGAAAACCGCCGCCATTGGTACACAGCTAAATCTTATTTTCAGCAGTGCTTGAATATTTTACAGGTGGCTGGGCGTTCAGACATAGTTGCTGGATTTATTGGTCAACTTGCAGAGGTTTTGCAATATCTGCAAGAGTGGGAAGAATTGCAGACTGTTGCTCAAAAGTCTCTAGAATTGCATCAAACTTATGGTAGTCAAATCCAATTAGCTTGTGACTACGGTTTTCTGGCGCAAGTGGCTGTGCAGCAGTCGCGGTGGGTACAGGCGAGTATATTAGCACACGTATCACTGCTGAAATTAGGTGAGGCACAAAAGCACAATGACCCTTGTAACTGCTTATTTCCATTACTGTTAGGGCAAATTTACTATTTAGTTTTAGCGAAAGCACAGCGAAATTTAGGTGAGCTAGAAGTTGCTCGTGAATACCTAGAAAAGGCGACAAAAGAACTGCCAGTAGCCTTAGAAAGTAGTGCCCATCAATATGATGCCCATCGTTATATTCGCTTATTGCGGAGACTGCGATCGCTCTACTTTGAAGAAGGTTGCTATCTGGAAGCCTATTACATTCGGCAGAAACGGCGTTCTGTTGAGCAACAGTACGGTTTTCGGGCTTTTATCGGTGCAGGGCGCTTGCAACCGCAAAGACAGGCGACAAACCCAGCATTGATGTCACCTTCTGGTAGCAGCAGCGTTGCTTTAGAAATTGCGGCTTCTGGTCGAGAGCGTGATATTAATAACTTAATTGGCAGAATTAGCCGCGCTGATCAAAAATTGACGGTGATTCACGGTCAATCAGGGGTAGGTAAGAGTTCTATTGTAACTGCGGGCTTAGTTCCAGCACTGCAAAACCGAGCCATTGGCGATCAAATAGCCGTGCCTGTGGTGCTGCAAGTTTACACCGATTGGGCACGGGAATTAGGGAAATCTTTAAGTGAGGCGATGTCTAGTGATGCGTCCCTTGCCATCTACGCTGATATCAAGCTAGAAGCAGTCATTGAACCGGAAGCTTTGCCCTACTGTGACACACCCATCACCATCGTTAGAATTTTACAGCAACTAAAAGAAAATGCTGATAACCACCTGATCACAGTCTTAATTTTTGACCAGTTTGAAGAATTTTTCTTTGGTTATAGCGATCGCAATCAAAAGCAAGAATTTGATAAATTTATTAGCGACTGCCTCAATATCCCCTTTGTCAAAGTTATCCTTTCTTTGCGAGAAGATTATTTACATCGTTTATTAGACTTTAAACATGTTTCAGCACTGGAAGCGATTAATAATAATATTCTTGACAAGCATATCCGCTACCAGTTAAATAATTTTTCGCCAGAATATGCTAAAGCAATTATCAAAAAATTGACCGAGCGATCGCAGTTTCATTTAGAACCTGCTTTAATCGATGCCTTAATCGAAGATTTATCCACAGAATTTGGAGAAGTCCGTCCCATTGAATTGCAAGTTGTGGGAGCGCAAATTCAAGATGAACGAATTACTACACTAGAAGAATATCAACCATATAGGCCCAACAAACTTATCGAGCGATATCTTAAAGAACTGATCAAAGACTGCGGCCCAGAAAATGAACGAGCCGCGTTACTCGTCTTATACTTATTAACAGATGAAAGTAACAACCGACCTTTTAAAACTCGTGCTGAATTAGCGGCGCAACTAGCAGAGTTAGAAGATGTTGACAGATTAGAGTTAGTATTAGACATTTTAGTGCGCTCCGGTTTAGTGGTACTATTCCCTGATGTCCCAGAACGCTATCAACTGATTCATGATTATTTAGTAGACTTGATTCGCTATTTGCAACAACAAGAATCGAGCTTACAGGTACAACTTAACCAGCTGCGCTACAAAGTAGAACAGAGTCAAGCAGAGATTGAGCGACTCAAGAGTGAACTTAGCCAAAATAAGCAGCATTTCAAATTGGTAGATCCTCATCCCCAGCAGGGTTTGGACTTATTAACAGAATTGCGGGAGTTACACAAGCGCGAAGAATTGAGTCAGTTAGAAATTGAGCAATTACGAGCTGAACTCAAAGAAAAAGAATTAACAGCAAAACTCGCAGAAAGTCAAAAGAAACAAAGACTCAGTGAAGCTCAATTAAATCGTTCGTTGAAAATTGCACTTACTGCTTCTGTTCTCGCCATATTGGGTTTAAGTATTTCCATCGTGACAGCAGTAGACAGCGAAATTAAAACCCTCAGTGCATCCAGTGAAGCCCTCTTTGCCTCGCAAAAAGGTATTGATTCTTTAAAAGAAGGTTTAAAAGCGGGGAGAAAATTACAACAAGCAATCTGGGTAGATTCCTATACAAGAGAGCAAGTACAGACGGCTCTCTATCAAGCAGTTTCTGGGTTGAGAGAATATAATCGTTTCGACGGGCATCTATCTGGGGTAAATAGTGCTACATTTAGCAGCGTTCCCCCTTGGGGTTGGCAGAGCCATCGCTCTTTAATTGCCTCAGCTAGTGCGGACACTACAATTAAACTTTGGCATCCTGATGGTAGCTCGGTCAAAACGTTATCTGGGCATGAAGATGTAGTTAATAGCGCCAGTTTCAGCCCAGATGGTCAGATTATTACCTCCGCCAGCCAAGACAAGACGGTAAAACTTTGGAGTCGAGAGGGTCAACTGATTGCTACCCTATTAGGGCATCAAGGTGTAGTGAATAGTGCCAGTTTCAGCCCAGATGGTCAGATTATTGCCTCCGCGAGTAGCGACAAGACAGTGAAACTGTGGAGTCGAGATAACAAACTGCTCAAAACTTTGCAGGGACATGATGGTGCAGTTTTAAGTGTCGCTTGGTCACCTGATGGACAAACCATTGCTTCCGGGAGTGCTGACAAGAAGGTGAAATTTTGGAATCGGGATGGTAAGCTGCTCAAAACCTTGCAGGAACATGATGATGCAGTTAAAAGTGTAGCTTGGTCGCCCGATGGGAAAATTATTGCTTCTGCTAGTTTAGATCAGACAATCAAACTGTGGAATTTGGAAGGTAAGCTACTGCGAACCTTATCAGGGCATAGTGCTGGAGTTACCAGCGTCAGTTTTAGCTTCGACAGTAAAACGATCGCTTCAGCAAGTACCGACGAGACAATCAAACTTTGGAGTTCTGAAGGTGTGTCACTCGGCACTCTGAAGGGACATAATAATTGGGTTAATAGCGTCAGTTTTAGCCCAGACGGCCGTACCCTTGCTTCTGCAAGTCGGGACAAAACTATTAAACTTTGGCATTGGGACGATGTGTTACTGCGAAAGCCCAAAGCTGATAATAATGACTGGGTGACTAGCATCAGTTTTAGCCCTGGAGGTCGTACCTTAGCCGCAGCCAGTCGAGACAAAACTGTAAAACTTTTCAATCGAGAGGGTAAGCTTATCCGCAGTCTTACGGGGCATCAAGGTCAAGTTTGGGGAGTTAGTTTCAGCCCTGATGGTAAAGCGATCGCTTCGGCTAGTAAAGATAAAACAGTGAAGCTTTGGAGCCGCAACGGTAAACTGCTCAACACCTTACAAGGTCATAATGATACCGTCTTGGGTGTAGCTTGGTCGCCTAATGGTCAAGTAATTGCCTCAGCTAGTAAAGATAAAACGGTAAAACTTTGGAGTCGAGACGGTATACTACTTAACACTTTGCAAGGACATCAAGATGCAGTGAATTGGGTAAGTTTTAGCCCCGATGGTAAGTTATTAGCCTCAGCCAGTGATGATAAAAACGTGAAACTCTGGAGTGTAGAGGGTAAATTACTATACACCTTAACTGGTCATAGTCGCCGGGTAAATGGGGTTGCTTGGTCGCCTGATAGTCAAAGCATTGCCTCAGTTAGCATTGATAGCACGGTGAAGATTTGGAGCCGGGATGGGAAACTGTTAAACAATCTCGCGGGCGATGGCGATAGTTTCATCAGTGTCAGTTTTAGCCCCGATGGCAAGACTCTAGCAGCTAGCAGTGATGACAAAATAAGGATTTGGAACCGAGAAGGGACGTTACTGATTGCTTTAAAAGGTGATAAGCAAGAGTTAACCAGCGTGAGTTTCAGTCCTGATGGTAAGACTCTGGCTGCGGGTAGTGGTAATGGTACAGTGATTTTCCAGAATTTGGCAGATATCCAACTGGAAAAATTACTAGCACGGGGTTGCGATTTGCTGCAAGATTATTTGCAGACTAATCAGAAGGTAATAAAAAGTGATGGCTCCGCCAACGCCAGGGGCGATCGCGCCTTGTGTTCTAGTAGGTGATTGAGATTGTGTTCCCATTCAAATCGTTCCCTCTCACTTCTTGAAGGAGTGGGAGGGATAGTCGATTTTATTTGATTTAAATAAAAAATTTATTAGTTTATACAAATGTGGACACTATTTAGTTCTTCGGTTAAGCTAGATTTTAATTATTAAGTATGTAAATAAAGATATTTGCTGCTATTGCAAGCTTAATCAAGCAAAGCATTGTCAATAATATATAATTTGTTTTTTTACCTTTTTTCTCCGATTATTCTAAACATAATTAATCGTAGTAAAAGATAGTCGCTCTCATATTCTTTCAAAAAAAATATGATTATTCATAGAGATTGGATAAATTATGCTTCTAACTAATGATTTAATTGAGTCTACAAAAAGAGCTTTCGCAAAAGCTTTACAAGAAATCCCTGAGTTTTGCAAATTGGGAATTCTTAAAAAGGGAGATGTGATAGATAAAAATTTCAAATCTCTTATGAGAGATTTGATGAATCAATTTGGGCTTAAGCCAGGTATAGATTATGAAGATGAATTGCGTGATAAAGAACCAGCTTCAGATTTTGTTATCAAGTCTAAAGAAGCTAATGATTTAATTCAAGATTTGTTAAATGGCAGAATAGTAGTTCGTAAAGAACATACTAGAATCAGTAAGCATGGAAATCAATATACGGTTAATGCTCATTTTGTAAAAGTTTCAGGTAAATAAACTATTAAAGATAATTATGCAATCTAAAGTTTTTAAATCAGACAACTATATATATGAATGTAAATCAGCTACAGGTGACATTGGTGGTTCAATAGAATTATCATCTCTAAAACCAGAAGTTGAAAAGCTAAAAAGACGTTGGTCAAGAGAAGGGACACCAAAAGCATACTATTATGTTTTCCCTGCTAATTTAATTAGTAATGAATGTAGAAAGTATTTAGATGAATTAAAGTTCCAATATAGAGGAGAAGTTGATATTAATTATTATGATTATCAACAAGTTCAAAGACTTATACATAGTCTAGCAAAGTTAAGTGATATGCAATCACTTGTTGATTACATTAGACAAGCTGGTGGAATATAATGTCACAGAAGTTTCAATTCTATAAATTACAAGTATTTTCAGAAAAAACAACTCAAGGTTTTGCCGAAAATAATGTTTATGAATCCATAAAAGCTTTGTTCAAAGGCAGTGAACATATTTCATCAGAAATGAAGGAAGAATATTTTGAAAATGTCCAACTAGATTCCATAGATATTACATACTCCGAATTTGAAAAAAACAACCCAGAATTTGATAAAGATTTAAAATATCTTTATGAACCCCAAAAAATTGTTTTTTTTATGGTGGATCATATAATTTGGTCTGGAATTCAAGAAATAGTAGATAATACAATTAAAAAAAAATACCAAAAAAAAACTCAATCCGATACAGCACAAAGACTGAACGAAATATCTAGGATAAGCGAAGACTATAATATTCTATTGAATCTATTTGATCGCAAGTTACTATTTGTCTTTATTTTCTAGTAATTCGTTTTATTGCCAGAATCGTGTAACAGTAATCAAATGTAGTGTACTAGCTGCGTGATTTACACAGTTTGTAGATAGAGCGATCGCTGGCTCAACTCAATAGACTTTTTACAGGAGTAAAGTCTCTGTGTTTGAAATAGATTTATCTGTAAGCTGCTTTTAAATAAATCTTGTTTTGCTCTAAATTAAGATCCAACAGGCTTCCATCCTTTCCTATAGCGATATAACAGTTTCAGCAGATTGGCTCGACGCATTACGAGGGCGAAGATGTAAGGTGATTTCCGTATCGAGCCGCTTGAGGAAAATGAGGAGTTTGCCCTCGCTGAACCGTTGAAACTCTCCTTTCATCAAATGAGATACTTCTGGCTGGGGAATGCCAAGAAGTTCGCTGATTTCGCGCTGTTTCAGGTTGCGTTGAGAAAGGAGGCGCAGTACCTGAATCCCTATCTTTCCTCGCATAAAAAGTTCCGAAGCATCCTCTAAACCGAGATCAGCGAATACATTGCCACTGCTTTCTTCAAAAACGGGTTCCTGTGTCATTGTTGTTTCTCCCTTACCACTGCGTCCTCATAGCGTTGTTTAATCAGGTCAACATCAGCCTGTGGGGTTTTAATACTCTGCTTTGATTTCTTCTGAAAAGCGTGCAGGACATAGATTTTCTCTCCAATCTTTACCCCATAAACTGCCCTGTAAGTATCGGTATCGTAGCGTTTGACGATATTCATGCAAAAAATCGTATCCGATCCAAAAATAATAATGGGCAAACCTGTCATTTCAGGAACTCGTATTACAGTTGAGTTAATTCTTGAAAAACTTGCTGCGGGTGAAACACCTGAGCAAATACTCGAAGCGCATCCGCGACTTACCGATGAAGGGATTAAAGCAGCTTTGGCATTTGCAGTGGCTGTAATTAGCTCATCTGAGTAAATATTGCCAAAATTCCCGATAGACATAAAATATGCGTTTTCAAGAAACGCCGATTCAATAAAATTCACTTATGATGAATTATGTATATACGTATAATTTTACGTACTATTGATATGGTGCCAATAGGGATTTTTTGGAGACATGACTGAGCAGAATTTTTATGCAGTACTGTTTTCCAGCGACTACGGTAAAAATAAAATCCCTATAACCTCCTATTGCTCAAGGTCTTAGGGATTTTTTTGATTACGGGACTGGTGCGGCTCGAACGCACGACCTGACGCTTAGGAGGCGTCCGCTCTATCCAACTGAGCTACAACCCCAATTACGAAGCATATATAATTATAGCAGTAGTTTTAGCGAGACTGCCAACAATCATCCCAAGAGCCACCACCTATTTCTAAACCACAAAGAAAACTTTCTGCTTTCAAGATTATTTTAGAGTTTCTCCCATTTACTTCTCGTAACTCTAAATTTAACTTTCCTTGCATGGTGTCTCGGCAACAGTATCTTAAACCTTCTGCTGTGGGCGCACGCAGAGGTGTACCAGGTAAATCTGTGGTTCCTGTCAATTCAATTTCATAATTAAAGTTGGTCGCTTTCATTTGCCATTTACCCCAAGGCTGAATTTCCCAATCTACTTGGGAATTCCAGGGAACGAATTCATAAAACTTACCTTGATAGTGCAACCCAATCATCGCTACAGATTCCATCCACCACAGCACACCCCGCCGCCCACCGCCAGCAGTTAGCGCTAAGTCGGGTTCGCCTTCAAAGCAATTACAATTTATCCAAAACCATTTTTGGGGAAAAGCACCACCCCAATTTTTCTCGCCGTAGGCTGGGGCGTTGGTGAATTCGTAAATTTTGCCATTCCAGTCAATCTTCCCACTGGCTAAACCGTGAGCCATCAAAATTTGCCATCCAGGTTCAAATATCTGCGAGAATGACAGCCAACCTGCGGTTGATTGCTGAATGCTATTTTGATTACCCCAACCGTATACTGGTTGAATTTCATACTCCCAACGGCAATAATTATTGGTGGCGCGATCGCAAATTATCCCCTGATTCAAGGTTGCTGTAGCTTGATAACCCTCTTGAACATGATGCTCAAACTCTGCTGGAAGCAGGTATAGAGGAGAAATTTGCAAATCTGTTTTACCCCAATGGCCTAAACCCAGGACATCTCGACTACCCCAAAATTTCTTCACATCAGGAAAAGTACGACATAAATACTCATCATCTGGGCCGAGGATTTGGGCTGCACCACCACTGTGGGGTTTACCGCCGATGGGATCTTCAATGGAGTACATAAAGGCGAATGTTTGCCCAATTTCTGGCAATGTGATGCGGTAATACCAGCCTTCAAAAAAGCGGCGACTACTACCATCCCAGTGATAACCAGAATGGGGCGTTTGGGTTGATTGGAGGAGATTTAGGGGAATAGTTAACATATATCTATATAGTTGCCGATTTTTTCAGTATGCGCGATGACCTCGATATTAATCATGCTTATGAAATTCTTGGGCTGGAACCCGGTGCATCACAAGCACAAGTAAAGCGAGCTTACCGTCAACTGGTGAAAATTTGGCATCCCGATCGCTTTTTTGAGCAAAAGCAAAAACAGGAAGCTGAGGAAAAAATCAAATCAATTAACGCAGCTTACAATAAGCTCAAATCTGAAAGTCTATCCGAACCTCCAATTCCTGAAAATCCATCTTCATCTTCGCCTAAAAATCCCACAAAAATATCTGTCAATCGGTGGGATGCAGAAACTTTCTATACTTTAGGAGTAGAGAATGCCACGGAGGGAAGGTATGAGGATGCGATCGCAGATTTTACCCACGCAATTCGTCTCAATCCTCACTATGTTGACGCATATAAATACCGTGGGCTAGTTTGCTCTCAACTGGGATACGAATATAGAGCCGCTTCCGATTTAAATAAAGCTGCACAAATAGAAGAAGAGTTAAGAAATCCGGGCGCTGCACGTAAATCGCGATCGCCTAGATATGTATCCAAACCTAGACCTCTAGTAGAAAGATTTTGTCAGAGGATTAAAAAGATATTACGGCTAAATCGGCGTTGGAGATAAAAAGCAAATATAGTTTAAGACGCTTCAGACAGCGACACCATATCTTGAGTTAGATAATACTTATATTAGGGAATACTAAATATAGGAAGATTTGCTGCTGATTTATTTAATATTCTTAAATATACAAGATTTAATTTCTGTACGCACTCTCAAAGGTCATTCAAATAAGGTAATGCAAGTTATGGCAGGTGGATACAGGCAATGAACTCTGTACTTTTTCAGCAGATGAAGATGTAGTTTATTCCGTTTCCTTTAGCCCAGATGGTAAGACGCTGGCTAGTGGCAGTGGGGATAAAACTATTACCATATTCCCCATCAGTAAAGCTGTCACTCTTTTATAAATGACCTTTAAATATAATTTATTCTTGTTTATTAAAAATTTAAATAACTGAAGCAAATTACTAGATTTTTCATCTACACATTACCTAACAGTTTAATAGCATCCATCTTTGGGACACTCTTTCTCTTGATTAGGTATTAACTTCCTACAGATAGAGCCACTTTATGATCTCAGAGGTTATCTTGAGAATCACCAACAGTCGCGTAGCAAATAAAACTCAACATTTATCAGCAACATATATTTTTCAACTGAGTAAAACCTCTTGTTTTTACAAAGCTTTAGTTTGTCAACATTATATCGAGGAGTGAAATCAACAGCTATGTCTATTCCCAATGAACACGAAAGCAAAAACAGTGAAGTTAAGCAAGAATCTTACACTGATATTAATGGTAATACTCACACTGACTTAACGCGAACCACTGAAACAGTAAAGAACAGCACAGCTAATCCTAACTCTTACACTAACGGTTACGTACAAGGTCGAAATACTGAGCGTAGCAATCAGCAAGCTGATTTAGCCGAGCGTGACAATAACAATGCTAGTGGTGGTTTGCTGTTAGGTATTATTATTACTTCCCTGCTTAGTTTGGTTGTAGGTGGAGTCTGGTACTTCAACCAGCAGAATAACGCTGCGGTTAAAACGACTGTGCCGGTCGTGGTTCCTGTACCGAATAATAGTATTCCAACTCCTAGTGCTTCTCCTCAACCACAAACGAAGATAATCGAAACAATCAGGGAAGTACCTGTTCCTGTCCCTGTTCCACAACAGCAGGTTATACCTCCATCTGCACCTCGCCAACCGGATATTAACATTACTATTCCACCCCAGCAGCCTGCGGCAGAAAAAGCGCCTTCTGCAATCCAGCCAAGCCCGAAAGCAACACAAAGTCCGGCGACGAGTCCAACTAGTATTACTCCTAGTTCGCAGAACGAGACTTCTAATACTGTCGCTCCAGGTACGAAAAGTGATACCTCTAAAACCACTCCACCTCAAGGAGTAGATCAGCCAAACAGTACATCTAATAGTGGTTCTTCCACCGCAGATGATACTACTACAGGGGGTTCTGCTCAATAACGGCTTCTGGACTTTCAGCCCACTTGATAATGCTGGCATTAACGCCAACATCTACCAAGTGGGAATATTCTTAAGCAATATTTCTGAATTGTTGCGATAAATTAATGGTATTCAAGTTTGGTAAACATATCTTGTAGCTAAACAAACATGATGCTAGATTAAGAGCAGGGTACAAACAGGTTAAAAGTTACCAAAAACTTTCAAGTTAGAGCCTGTACCTCCTGCTCTAATATTCTTGCGATCGCTCTGAAGTTGTGGCATCCATTGAATGTGTTTCGCCTTAAGTTCAATGAGTTGTTTTGGAGGTTTTAAAACGCACTGCCAGAAAATGCCTGCCTAGTTGGAATGTTAGGATGTGCAATTCTGAGTATAGCGATCGCGAATACTGTCCACCTTAGTCGAGTTACTTACTTCTGAATTCTCCAATCTTCAAGAAACCGCCCCAAGCTGCTGATATTTATCCATCGTAGCTTCCGGCGGTTTCTGCTTTGAGTAAATAAAAAAATTTAGAATTGTTAATGACTAAAGAACGTGGATTAAATAAAATGCAAAACTTCATTCTGTCTCTAGCTTCCCTCTCCTTGTAAAGGAGAGGGATTGAGGGTGAGGTAAGTGAGGGGCATAAATTGTATGTTATTTAATTCTTATTCCTAACTAAAGTAATTACAGTCACTTCTGGCGGACAAAATAAACGTCCTGGTTTATAAGTTCCTAAACCCCGATTGACATATAGTTGATTTTCTTCTACTTGGTGAAAGCCTTGCGCCCACTCCCAATATCGCACCACTTTAGAACAGTCTCCCAGGAAAAATGTTACCCAACGCCGCAATTTTTTGGGAATTTGTTTGAGTAGTTTTTTATAATAGAGTACTAAAGGGCCAATACCAGGAATTACGATGTGACCACCGTGAGTATGACCAGATAGTTGCAAATCTACGCGCCATTGTTGCAATATCTTGGCCGTATCTGGGTTATGGGATAAAACAATGCGGGGTGTAACAGAATCTAGTTGATTCATGACTGGTGCGGGTTGAAATTCCCGTGACCAATAATCAGCTAGTCCTACCAATGGTAATTCTGTTCCTAGTGGATAGGCGATTTCGTTCCAAAGCACATGCACACCAATGCTAGTTAACGCCTGTGTCACTTCTGCTTTTGAGTGGCTGTAATAGATATCGTGATTACCAAGTACGGCGTAGATACCACAGCGGCTTTGCAGATGTTTGAGTCGAAGCACCAATTGGTGAATTGGTGTCGGATCGTCAGTTACGTAGTCACCAGTTAATAAAATTAAATCTGGTTCAGCTTCGTTAGTAAGTGCGATCGCTTTTTCTAACATATCTTCCGACAGCCGCAAGCCATCGTAGTGAAAATCCGACAACTGCACTAACGTTGTACCTTGTAAAGATGCTGGAAGTTCCGCAATCTTAACCGTTATTTTATCTACTCTTAAATGTCCCGTAAATAACCAATGCATAAGGCAACCGATACTCCTCATACCAGCGCTTACAGCTTACCAAAAATCAAAATGTAACTGGATAAACTGCAATAATTTATGTCATATACTCCAAATATAATTAACTAATTAGCTGAAATATGAAAGCTAAACTAAAAAACCTTGCTTTAATTTGCAGGGATTCTTTAGCTAGAAAACCTGCTGTGATGGCGTTCTTTAATTTTGAAATTTGAATTACTTACTCACCTTGTAGGGTGATTATAGTAACTTCTGGGCGGCAAAATAAGCGTCCTGGGAGGTAAGTTCCCAAACCACGATTGACATATAGCTGATTTTTTCCTACCAGATGAAAACCCTGTGCCCATTCCCAATGGTTGACTACAGAAACATTTACTTCCAAAAATGGCACTCGACGGCGCATTGCTAGGGGCATTTTTTTTGCAATCTTGCTATAAACCAATGCCGCCGGGCCAAGTCCGGGAATCACAATTTGACCACCGTGAGTATGACCAGATAATTGTAAATCAACTCGCCATGCTTGCAGTATCTCCGCAGTATCTGGGTTGTGGGATAAAACGATGCAGGGTGTGTCGGGGTTTAGTTGATTCATGACTGGTGCGGGTTGAAATTCCCGTGACCAACTATCCGCCAGTCCAACAAGTGGCAATTCTTTACCTAGTGGATAGGCAATTTCGTTCCAAAGGACGTGAATTCCAATGCTAGTAAGGGCATCTGTAACTTCTGCTTTTGCGGGTTTGTAATGTATATCGTGATTGCCAAGAACAGCATAGATACCACTGTGACTTTGCAGATATTTCAGTCGAAGTACCAATTGGTGAATCGGCGTAGGATCGTCAGTTACGTAGTCACCAGTTAATAAAATTAAATCTGGTTTAGCTTCGTTAGTAACTGCGATCGCTTTTTCTAACATATCTTCCGACAGCCGCAAACCATCGTAGTGGAAATCTGACAACTGCACCAGTTTCTTACCTTGTAACGATGCAGGCAATCCTGCAATGTTAACCGTCAATTTCTCTATACTCAACGGCCCAGATAACAACCAATGCATAAGACGTTCAATAAACTTTAATCATAGCGCTTACAGCTTAACGAAACATCATCGCTTTGTGTGTAGCGACCAGTGCAACTTATTGAAAATTTCATGAAAACTGTAGATTCTATTTCTTTAAAAGACGGGAGTTAGTAATTCATGTTACATCTATAAATCAACTATACACTTAGGACTGATTTTGGTAGAGTATACTGTATTACATACTACTGGATTAAACAGCATTGGCATTAATGAGAACTCCTTTACCACTGGGGTATAGATATACTCGAAAATCCAGAAAATCCTGCCAGTAGATTAGCATTTGATCTGGTTGGCGGAAGATGTTACCCGCGTGAAGATTTTATTAGCTTAGTAGATTACATTGAAAGAGAAGCTGGTATAGGAATTCTTAGAACTAATTAAGAATTTTAAGAAAAATTTACACTTAGCGATCGCACGATATATATTAGATTATTATCAATAATCAAAAAAATAGCACCAGCCTCTTATAAAGGTGGCGCTATTTTTTTGATTTAATTCACAATAGTTAAATGAATTTCCTAAATTCCCCTCATTCATTATATGCAACTTGCTTTTATACAGCACTGCGGCGAGTTAATAAGTTCCACAGGAAAACTGCAACAATTGCACCAAGAACTGCTACTGCAATACCAGGAATACTAAGACTTGGAGCTGCTAAACTTAACGTTCCTGTACTGAAGAATACGCCTAAGCTACCGCCAACAAAAGCACCGATGATTCCTAGTAAGATTGTTCCTAGAATTCCGCCACCTTGATGACCGGGGTAGATAGCTTTTGCGATCGCACCAGCAATTAGACCTAAAACAATCCAAGCAAGAATATTCATTGTTATTAATTTGGTAAACGTTTTTCACTCACAAATGCATATTACTATTCTTAATCTTTTGATTCCATCTACCATCAGAATTAATCATTTATATCCATAAGGAATAGTTTAATTGCAACTAGGTTTTTTCATATGTGGCCCCATTGAGTTAGATGATTAATAAAAAAAAGCTCCTAGTCGGTCTTCAACTAGGGGCTTATCAAACTATTGCTTGGTAATTGCAGTATATGCATTTTTAATTAGCTCTCTCCTCTACTAGAAGAATTAAGCTGAGTTTTCAAAGACTGTCTCTAAAGTAATGTAACGGTAACTGAATAGACTTTTTGTTGTTTATATGCAAAATCTCATAACTTGATACAAGAAGCAAGTTTAAGAGCCGATGACTGCTACTATGTCACGCTTGTATTGGGGAATAGGGACTATTGAGTGGGAAAATTTGCTTGATATTAGCCCAATCCATGATCCCTAATCCCCTATCCCTAATTCCCAGTCAAAATGCTTAATCAAATTTGGTTATCACAATTGCAAAAACATCGTGCGATCGCAGTCATCCGCGCCTCTCAAGTCGAAGCGGGACAGCAAATGGCAATGGCTGTAGCATCTGGGGGAATGCAGTTAATTGAGATTACCTGGAATAGCTCGCGCGCTGGGGAATTGATCAGTCAACTACGCTCAGAATTACCAGCCTGTACTATTGGGACTGGTACGCTATTCAATGTGCAACAGCTACAAGAAGCGATCGCATCTGGGGCGCAATTCCTCTTCACACCCCACGTTGACCCCGCAATGATTCAAGCAGCACAAGAAAAAGATGTGCCCATTATCCCAGGAGCGCTGACTCCTACAGAAATTGTTACCGCCTGGAGTCAGGGGGCTAGTTGTGTAAAAGTGTTTCCCGTGCAAGCAGTGGGAGGAGCTGAGTATATCAAAAGTTTGCAAGGGCCGCTGGGTCAGATTCCTTTAATTCCTACTGGTGGCGTGACTCTCGAAAATGCTAAAGAATTTTTGCAAGCGGGAGCGATCGCTGTCGGTTTGAGCGGTGAATTATTTCCCAAAAAGCTTGTCACAGAGCGAAATTGGGAAGCGATCGCATCTGGGGCAAGAAAGCTGATACAACAGTTAGGTTAACTTAGAATCAAATCATCAAAAGTTCACGTCTATTAAAGTAATAGATAGGGAAATAAAGGTGAAAACTGATAAGTTTCTCAAGGCTTCATGATTTAAGTGTGAGTGTATCTAAAATGAACAAACTGATTAATCCTGACTGGGTGCGTCGCTTACAAATACTCCTCAGTGGTACAGCGCTGTCCTTAAGTGTTTTTACTACTACTGGAACGAGTGAAGTTTGGGCGAATTCTAAAAATCAAGTAATTGCACAAACAATCCAGACATTACAAAAATCGGAGAAGCGCTGGATTCAAATTGATCTTTCAAAGCAACGGTTAATAGCTTGGGAAGGTGACAGAGTGGTTTATGGAAGTGCTATTTCCTCTGGCAAAAAGTCTACTCCCACTCTTATTGGTACTTTTAATATTCAATCCAAGCTCAAAACTACACGGATGCGGGGAAGGGGCTACGACGTTCCAAACGTTCCTCATGCGATGTTTTACCAAGGTAACTACGGTATTCACGGTGCTTATTGGCATAAAAGGTTTGGTACTCCAGTCAGTCACGGCTGTGTAAATCTCGCGCCTAAACATGCTAAATGGATATTTGAGTGGGCATCAGTAGGGACACCAGTAGTCATCCAGAAATAGTAAGTGAAGCAGCCAAAAGGCAATTTAGGCAAAATCATTAATAACAACGAATCAAGACAATTGGGTGATTCCCAGCATAAAATATTGCTGGGAATCTTCGGAGTCGGAATTACTGAATTTGAAATAAAATATAGAAGAGGGCATTTAACAATTTGCCCAAAAAATAACCGTAAATCCTGACAATTCCTGTGTGAAATTAAAAATGCAAATATAAATTTGGGGAAAGTTTGTATTTAGGCATTTAAATGACAGATTTTTTGTAAAGGTGTCCTTTGTAATTAGTCATTGGTCATTAGTTCAACTCATCATTTAATCAAAGACAAATGACAAATGTGCAAATTGGATGCAGATTAGCTTAGGACTTGTTTTGAAAAGCATTAGCGGATGAATTGCGTAAATCCTTGACAGGAAGCGAGTAATCGATCTGGAAATGTGTAGTTTTCTAGAAAATTACTTCACTTCATAATTTTTGCGTAGTTTAGAAGGTGAGGCATAATGCAATCTTGGATTCGCAGTGGTAAGATTCGTTCTTCAGGAACTTTTTGTACAGGCGTGGCCCTGATGGTGACAACTTTATTTTCTTGGTCATCACCTTTAGCAGGTACACCCAACTTTACTACAGCAACAGCCGCGTCAGTTAATGAAAACAGCATCACTGCATCTAATATTAGGCAAACATCCCAACCTCGCTGGATCGAAATTGACTTGTCAGAGCAACGCTTACGTGCATGGGAAGGTAAAAGGCTTGTTTATTCATACCGCATTTCTGGAGGCAAGCGATCGACCCCTACACCCATAGGTAGATTTCGGATTAATTCTAAGTATCGCACTCACCGGATGCGAGGCAGGGGCTACAATATTCCTGACGTTCCTTACACAATGTATTTCTACAGAGGCTACGCCATCCACGGCGCTTACTGGCATAATCGTTTTGGGACTCCAGTTAGCCACGGTTGCGTAAATTTACCTGTTAAGCAAGCTCGCAATCTTTACAACTGGGCTAGGAATGGAACTTTAGTAGTGGTACGGAAATAATTCGTAATTCGTAATTAAGAGTTGCAATTCTGCCTGTGATGTACGGACGGGTGCGTTCACTGTCAACTTAAGCTAAAAGCCTTTTCAAATCTCGTTTCCAGCCTCTGGGCTGGAAATGCAGCTCCTGGCGGCAGCCCCAACGATGGGTATTCCCAGTCGCAGACTGGGAACGAGGTAAGAGATAATCTTTAAAAGCTGGTTTTAGACTGGCTTTCACGTTAAGTTGACACCAATAACATCTGTACGCGCCAGGTATTTTAACCTACATCATCATGGGCAAAGCGATTAAATAAGAAGTCTAACGCATAGTTACGGAGTTGGTAATATTGAGGATCTTCCATGATGCGGGCGCGATCGCGTGGTCTTGCAAAGGGAATTTCCATCACTTCCCCAATTTTCGCATGAGGCCCATTAGTCATCATCACCAATTTATCTGCCAAAAATAGCGCCTCATCAATATCATGGGTAATCATCAGCACAGTACAACGATTATCACCCCAGATTTTCAGCAATTCTTCCTGTAATTCTTCCTTGGTAATCGCATCTAGCGCCCCAAAAGGTTCATCTAAAATCAGCACTTTCGGACGAATAGCCAAAGCACGGGCGATAGAAACCCGCTGTCTCATCCCTCCAGACATTTGCATGGGCTTCTTTTCCATTGCGTCACCTAATCCCACCATTGCCAAATGTTCCCGGACAATTGCCCGCTTTTCTGCTTCTGGCTTGGTGGGGTAAACTGCATTTACAGCCAGATAAATATTTTCAAACGCAGTCCGCCAAGGTAACAAGGCATAGTTTTGAAACACAACCATTCTATCTGGGCCAGGCTTGGTAATTGGTTCTCCTTCTAATAGCACTTGTCCAGATGTGGGAAAGTTAAAACCAGAAACCATATTTAACAGCGTCGATTTACCGCAGCCAGAGTGGCCGATAACGCAAAGAAATTCACCTTGTTCAACGTTGAGGTTAACACCATCAAGGACGGTGAATGGCCCTTTCTTGGTGGGATAGACTTTGGAAACATCCTTAATTTCTAGGAACGGCTGACGGCTAATTATGCTTGTAGCGGTGTTGGTATTTCTTAAGTTGCGGTTTTGCATTTTGAATTATGAATTGTGAGTTTTGAATTGATTAAGCTGCTGTTCTTCTGGGTGCATCTAGAACAACTTCGGCTATGGAAAAATCGCGTTTAATTTCTAACCCGTTAAGATAACTAATTGGATCGTCGGCGTTGAAGGGTTTACCATCAAATAGTTGAATAGGTTGCCGGGTGTAACTAATATCTAAACCCAATTCTCTAGCAGCGGTACTGAAAACACGAACTCGACAAACTCGTTCAACAATTTCTACCCAATTTCTGGGGAAAGGAGTGTCACCCCAACGCGCCAATTGAGTCATAATCCAAATTTGTTCAGTCCGACTGGGACGGTTAATGGCAGACTCAGAATAAAATTGGTGATGGGCATACTCGCGCATCGGATGGTCTAAGTCACAGGTAGCGCCATTGACATCTTCAAGTTGGATATACTGAATATCTGTGCTGACATATTCCCGACTTGCTAAAATTTGCCGAATTTCTTGGGCATTGGCAGGATTTGCACAATATTGGCAAGCTTCTAGTAAGGCTTTGGTTAAAGCAATATGCGTATTAGGATAAGTTTCTGCCCAATCTTCTCGCACACCCAGAACTTTACCGGGGTGCCCTAACCAAACTTCTAAGTCGGTAGCAATGGTAAAGCCTGAACCTTCTACCGCCGCGCGATAATTCCAAGGTTCGCCGACGCAATAACCGTCAATGGTTGCACCTTTTAAGTCTACTACCATCTGGGCGGGCGGGATATTTTTCATAGCCACATCATTGTCGGGGTCAATTCCACCTGCTGCTAACCAATAACGTAGCAATAAGTTGTGCATGGATGCAGGATGGACTACGCCCATTCTGTGTTGTTGTTCGCGGGTTTTGAGAAGGTAGTTTTTGAAGTCGGATAAGCTGTGTACACCTTGATCGTAAAAGCGTTTGGCTAAGGTGATGGCGTTACCGTTGCGGGTCATGGTCAGGGCGGTGACAACGGGTAAGGGTTCATTTTTATGCCCTCCCAAACTTAACCACATTGGCATCCCTGATGGCATTTGTGCTGCATCTAAATAGCCGCCTGTCATCCCATCCACGATTCCCCGCCAACTGCTTTCTCGGACTAAGTTGACTTCATCTAAGCCATGTTTGACGAAAAAGCCTTTTTCTTTGGCTATAGCTAAGGGGGCGCAAGCGGTCAGAGGTAAGAAGCCAATATCTAAATTAACTTTTTCTAAACCATGACGAGCGATCGCGGTGGTTTTTCTCGCCCGAATTTTTTTGATGCGTTTTTGTTGGTTAAGGAAGTAAATCATTTCACTCCGCAAGCTGTAGTAACTGGGATGTTCTACTACTTCCATGCGTTTGCGGGGTCTGGGAATATCGACTTCTAAAATGTCACCAATTTTCGATTGTGGCCCGTTGGTTAACATCACAATTCTGTCAGATAACAACACGGCTTCGTCTACGTCGTGTGTCACCATAACTGCGGTAACTTGGTTTTCTTCGCAAATTTGCATTAATTGTTCTTGCAAGTTACCGCGAGTCAGCGCGTCTAATGCACCGAAGGGTTCGTCTAATAGTAGTAGTTTAGGACGAATCGCTAAAGCGCGAGCGATCGCTACCCGTTGTTTTTGTCCACCCGATAACATTCCCGGTTGTTTATCAGCATGGGGACGCAAACCCACCATATCTATATGTTTTTCGACTATGGCTTTGCGTTCGGCTGCTGGCATTCCATTTAAGACTGAATCTACAGCTAAGGCAATATTTTCTCTGACTGTCCGCCAAGGTAAGAGAGAATAATTTTGGAAAACCACCATGCGATCGGGTCCTGGTTTGGTGATTCTTTGCCCTTCCAAAGTCACAAGACCTTCTGTTGGTAAATCCAACCCGGCAATCATATTTAAAAGAGTGGATTTCCCGCAACCGGAGTGACCGATAAGAGAAACAAATTCGCCTTTTCTAATTTGTAAATCAATACCTTTGAGGGCAATATATTGTCCACCACCGCTTAATTCAAAAACTTTATCAATTCGGTCAACTGCAACAAATATAGACATAGGTTTCAATTCAAGATTCAAAATCAAAATTCAAAGTTCAAAATTAAATATTGGGGATGGTTGATTGCTAATAGTTTGACCAGTCCCCAGCCCCCGATTCCTACTTTTGTTCAGTAGGTAAAATCCAGTTTTGTAGCGCAGCCATTAGTTTATCTAGTATTAGACCAACAACACCGATATAAACTAGAGCTAAAATAACTTCGCTGACGTTGTTATTTTGATAAGCATCCCAGATAAAAAAGCCAATTCCCACAATACCGGACATGACGATTTCTGCTGCGATAATCGCTAACCAAGCCAAACCAATGGCAATTCTTAAACCAGTAAAAATGTAGGGTAGTGCTGAGGGAATAAGAATGTTGAGAAAGTATTCTTTGCGGCTTAATTGCAGAACTTTGGCAACGTTGTTGTAATCTTGGGGGATTTGAGTTACACCCACCGCAGTATTAATTAGAATCGGCCAAATTGCAGTGATGAAAATCACGAATAACGCTGCTGGTTCGTTTTGGCGTAAAGCTGCTAATGAAATAGGAACCCAAGCTAAAGGCGGTACAGTTCTTAGCAACTGAAACAGAGGGTCTAAAGCCTTGGACATGGTTTTATTCACACCAATCAAAACACCCAATCCAATACCAACAATCGCCGCTAAGGTATAACTAATAGCAACCCGTTGCAGACTAGCAAAAATTTGCCAAAAAAGACCTTTATCAGTCCCTCCTTTGTCATAGAAGGGATACAAAATCAAGATCCAGGTGTCTTGAATAACTTGGATTGGCCCAGGTAATGTAGCACCTGGAGTCCAAGAAAATAATTGCCAAATAACTAGAAAGATAAGTAACGCAGTCGCAGGAGGAACAAGATTAGGAAATTGCTTTTGCAAACTTGATAAAAAGCTATTATCAAATTTAGGACTTGTGGAACGTTTTTGGGCTAAGATCATGGATGTTTCCTCAAATTTATTAATGACTAATGATTAAACGCTGGCTTTTTTTATTTTCAGACTTTTGAGATATTCTTCTGGCTTCTCTGGGTCGAATTTCACGCCATCAAAAAATTCTTCTACTCCACGAGACGTACTGGTGGGAATGTCAGCAGCAGGCACACCTAATTCTTTAGCAGCTTCTCTCCAAATATCTTCGCGATTAACTTTTTTGATTAATTCTTTGGCTTTGGCTGCACCGTTGTCTATATAATCTTTGGGCAAAAATCCCCAACGCACGTTTTCTGTGATGAACCACAAATCATGACTTTGGTAAGGATAAGAAACACTGCCTTTTTCATCTTTCCAATAATAAGCAGCCATTGATTTATCATCAATTTTGCGACCATCACCCATGTCATATTTACCTTGGAATGGGTCAGCAAGAACTTCTGGTGAAGATAAACCAAAATACTTTTTAACAGCAAGAATTTGCGCTGCTTCTTTACGGTTTTCAAACTTATCTAACCATTGCTGGGCTTCCATGATGCCTTTGAGTAAAGCTTTTGTGGCTTTGGGATTTTGGTCAACCCAATCACCTCTCATGGCAAAATATTCTTCGGGGTGATTTTTCCAAATTTCGGCGGTTAATGCAGCCATGAAGCCAATTTTGTCGTTGACGAGGCGAAATGGCCAGGGGTCGCCGGTGCTGAAAGCATCCATTGTACCGGTTTTCATGTTGGCGACGGTTTGCGCCGCCGGTACGGTCAGCAATTTGACGTCTGCATCTGGGTCGATTCCACTTGCTGCTAACCAGTAACGAATCCACAAGTCTTGGTTAACGTGGGGGAAGGTAAAGGCGGCGGTGAAGGGTGTGGAAGATTTGAGTTGCGCTAATAAGGGTTTAGCAGTATCGAGTTTTAAGCTAATACCTTTGTCTAAATGCTTATTAGCGATCGCAATTCCGTTACCATGTGTAATTAACTGCGCCAAGACATACATCGGAATTGGTTGATTACCCTTGGTAATTTTACCTTCTGTAATTAAATGTGGCATGGGCATTTGCCATTGACCGCCATCAATACCACCTCCAACAGAACCAATTTCTACGTTATCTCTTGCTGAACCCCAAGAAGCTTGCTTAGAAAGTTCTACATCTGTCATTCCATACTTGGCAAAAAAGCCTTTTTCTTTAGCAATAATTAGTGGTGCAGCTTCAACAATGGGGATATATCCAAGCTTGGCTTTTGTGGTTTCTGGTTTTTGTTCTGGGCTAATATTAACTACTGCTTGAACGGACGATGTTGTAGAAGCGCCAGCATTACCACCAGGTTCAGGTGGATTTCCTAAACAACCTTTCAGGAATACAGCACTTGCTGAAGCTGCTGCTGTGGCAATAAATTTACGACGAGAAACTTGATTAAAAAATTCTGTCATAACATCTCCTTAACTAAAAATTTTATTTTTTAACCATGAAGAATCAGGCAAGATAACAACGTGTTTTCTCGCTCTTTAACTGAAATTATCCATTTCTATCTAGGTATTAAAAATCAGCCATTTTTCTGCAAAAAAGGCTTGCTTGTATACCTGGAACCCTGGTTTAATTTCTTGATGTGGTGTGACGAAGGGACATCACTTAACTAATTGAAATTAGTTTACAGGTTTTTTTGTGAAAGTTGTCAAATATGAAGCGGAATTATTAAATAAATATTAGATTAGACATATAAGTAAAAGCTTATATATCTGCTTAAATTATGCCTGACTTCTCTACTCTATAGATTTATATTTATGATAACTATTATATTTAAATTATGGTTATGTCTTTTTTGACTTAATTAATTAGTACAACCAAGAAATTCATATATTTGATGCAATGATAACTATCAGATATAGTAATCCGCTTTGATTTGGAGAATTTATTTGCGTGGTGCGCGTTGGCGTTGGCGTTGGCGAAGCCTCTCGAAGAGAAGCCTCTCGAAGAGAAGCGTCTCGCAGAGAAGCGCAGCGTAAGCGCGATAGGCAGAGGCAAAGAGAAAACAAGCTTTTTGTTTGAAGGCTTCAAATTTTTACCTGAAGGGAATGCTTTCAGAAATGTTACGAAAATCTCTGCCAGAAATAGCTAAAACAGCGGGGCTAAAATCAACGTTGATCAACTTTATAGTTTGAGAAACTGGATTGAATAACCTAACTCTTGTGTACTGAAATGGGCAGAAAGAGTTTCCTCAATAGTTCTGAGTGCGTAGGCGTAGCCCGTCGTAGACATCGCAGTTGAAGAAATATTTTACGGACTGACATCCAAGCCCAACCCTAGAATTCAAATATGGTTCGAGAGCTTTTTGGAAAATTACTGTCAAGTACTGCCCATCACCATTGAAATTGCCAAGCGCTCCGGGGAATGGCGAGGTCAACTAAGATTAAGTGGGAAAACACACACCCAAGCAGATATGATGATTGCTACTACTGCTCAAATTCATCAATTGACCTTAGTAAGGTGCAACATATTGGATGCCGATGGCTGCGGTATCCCACTTTTAAATCCTTTTAGTTAATTAACTCAACTGTGCAACAAGTTGATTTTCCAACA
This sequence comes from Nostoc sp. UIC 10607, assembly GCF_047228265.1. Classification (NCBI taxonomy): domain Bacteria; kingdom Bacillati; phylum Cyanobacteriota; class Cyanophyceae; order Nostocales; family Nostocaceae; genus Nostoc; species Nostoc sp. UIC 10607. Next base: position 303,364 of record NZ_JBIQNW010000001.1, read on the forward strand.
GCGTATCATTTGTCAACAAGTCTTCAACGGTGATTCGCAAAAAGCGTTGCTCATCAACTTGAAAGAGAATTTTGATGCGATCGCTTCCAGGATATCCGGCTGGTGTCAGTTGGGCAATTGTCCTGGCACCTTCTTGATCGTTGAGGGGTTTGACGCTGGTTTCAGTATTGTCCATACGGCGAGTAATTAAGTGATCGCCATCAAAATAAACTTCAGTACTACCCGTATCTGCTCCCAATTCTCCCATAATTAGTTCAATGCTGGGCTGATTTTCCACTGAAGCGCCTAAGACTAATTCCACTGGCTGACTCATTGGGTATGCCTGTCCAGCTTTAATCAGAGAATGCCATTTGTGACGCTGATTGCGACGATCCCAGTAGCGGATACCATAACTATGATACAAAAAGTCTTTGATTTGTATCCCTTGAGCTAGCTGTAATGCACCTTGAGCGATCGCTTCAAAGGGACGTTCGCAACGGATTTTTTCTGGTTCAAAATACTGTTTTATCCATGTCTGCACTGCCGGCAATTGCACTGTCCCACCAACTAACAAAACTGCATTAATATCTGGAAGTTCTATTCCTTGCCGTCTTGCTTGCTGCAACAGCGTCGTCATTGACTCATCCAGTAACTCAAAAAATGCATGTTCTTTGAGGATATTTTCAAAAGTATCACGGTTTAATTCCAGTTCATAGCTTTCAAATGTCTCATCATCAAAATAAACTTCACTCGCTTGGTTTTGAGTTGATAGCTGAATTTTCACCCGTTCTGCCAATCTTGTTGTCAACGGACTTACCGCCAACTCTTGAGTTTTGGCAAAGTAATCTACTAACCAATTATCAATATCAGTACCACCCAAATTTTGCCCAGCTTTCGCCAGGACACGGGCAGTTTTGACTTTTTGTTTTGAATCTTCAGCTAAGGACTTATTACCCCACTTGAGGATAAATCCCAGGGGTTTTGTGGTTGCTTGCCCGCCTTGATCCAGCCGGACAAGGGACAAGTCCAAAGTGCCACCACCAAAGTCAATCACTAAGAGAATTTCTTGATCTGCCAAGCCATAACCCAAGGCGGCGGCTGTGGGTTCATCTAGCATTCGCACCTGTTCGACAGGCAGAGCTTGACAAACTTTCCCCAACCAGTGACGATAAGCTTCAAAACTGTCTACGGGTACGGTTAATACAAGAGAATCTAAGCCACCTTCCAGGGGTGCTAGTTCTTCAATTACTTGGGTGAGGAACCATTGCCCTACTTGTTCAAAGGTGACAATTTGCCCATCTAGTTCGGGTAAAAAACCTTGGATATCTGCACCAATACCCCGCTTAAAGCTGCGAAAAAATCTAGTTTCGCCTTTGAGGTCAAGACCGCGATCGCGTACTTGTTGCCCTACTAAAACTTTATTTTGGGTTGCGTCTTCAACATAAACCAAGCTGGGAATCAGTGGCGGATTGAGATTTTGTTTAATTGATAAACCTCGCAGAGTCAGGGTTTCTGGCTGCTGGGTTACAGGATTCCAACGAGCAATGACTGTGTTGCTAGTACCAAAATCGATTGCGATCGCCATATTTTATATTTATTCTCTCGCACGAAGAGGCCAAAGCTGCTTTATCTGTGATTATTCTCTATATGGCATCAACAATGCAATTGATAATCTAACGGTCGTTTGGGGAAATTAAGGAGGCGCTGCCTACAGCGGGCTACGCCTACGCACAAAATGATTTAACCTAAAATAAATAGTTTTGGCATGGCTACCACCACCTTGACAGGGCTACTCCTAACTCAATCTTCATGCCGTAACTGCCATGCTGCGCCGCAAGCGGCCCCAGCCCCAGCTAACAATCCGCCACTCATTCCTTGAATAGTTTTTTGGATTGGATCTTGAGTTAGACACTCACTTGTAATCTTGCTGTCTTCCAAGCAGAGATTACTTTCTGCCCAAGCAGCAGTACCTCCTAAAATTACACCAGTTATACTACAGGAAACAACTAGCAGCAAAAGACGTTGGGTTTTTCTAACCATAGATAGATGTGTCAAAGATTAGAGATAGTGATTGGCTCTCAATTACTTTACACATTCTTGCTAGCAAATGTCAGCTGGTTTCAAGATAAGTGGCTGCTATTCAAAACTTAGAGAATTGTTAAAAAATATGATTATAACGGTTCCTATTCAGATGCGGTACAACATCAGTATCCCAAGGTGTAGGCAACATACCGTGCCCCTACGGGTGTAACTTACGTAAACGAGAACCACTATATACATGCCATCTTTAAAAAATAACCTCTGGGGAAGGGATATCACCAGAAGTTTTTAATAAAGACATTGGAATAGTGAACTATTTTAAACATAAAATTATTGTTTTTACAACACTATTTCCTCCTTCTCAAAGACAGAACAAAGTTAAATTTTCCTGTAATTAAGGATACAAATTGGACTTATCAATCGCATAGATCATATTTTCACCTCTTTTGAGGCACTAATACAGGCAGTTGACGGGCATCGGCTACGGATTTGGCGTGTTGTCCAACAGTCAAAACATTAAACTGACTGGATATAAGTTCCAAACTTTTGTTCACTATTGCCAGCTTTTTGTAAGTGGGAACACTCATTCCAGGGAAGAATGATAGTTCTGGTACATCCTCTTGACTTACAAAGTCTGTAGGGTGCAGTAGCAAAGAAGGCTGCACATGAGTCAGTTTACATAGCCACAGGGCAATTCGCAGGTAGAGTAACGCCACTTCCGAAGAAAATGTACTCAGATACATGATGTAACTAAAGTGAATTGGCACCTTAAAAATTGGCATGGTGGTAACGGGAATTTCAGTGAGTCTATCCTTACCCATGTGCCACTGATAAGGTTTTAGAGGCTGCAAACCCTCTTTGAAACCGCCAAACAAGGCTTCCCGTTTTTTGCGTTCTTCCTTACTCAGTTTACAGGTCATCAAATAATATGCTCGTGCGATGGGCCCCAAAAATGTGGGAAAAGTCGAAGCATCATATTCGTATCCCCGTCGTGCTAAGACTTTCAATACCGCAGGAGAAAAACTGTATCCAGGCCCCCGAAAGCCGATAGGATGTTGATGAGTGACGCGCTTGATATGTTGTTCGGCTAAGGCCACCTCTTGTTCAATCTCATCCTCTGAATACAGATGTAGCCAAGGATCATGATAAAATGAATGATTGCCAATTTCGTGACCGGCGCTGGCGATCGCTTGTAATGCCTTGGTGTTCTTTTCTAACGCTGCATCCTGACCCACAATAAATACTGTGATTGTCAAATCCCATTGCTGGAGAATCTCTAAGAAACGAGGGACTGCAATATCCAGGTAAGAGGGGAAAGCCTCCCAACCCGGAGCACCCTGATTTTTTAGATAAGACCAAATATTATCCAAGTCTAAAGAAAGGCTGGCTATTGGTTTGTTTTGTTGTCGCTTGCTTTTCATTATGAGTTCAAGTATTTGGACAATTTTAAACGTAAATATAATGTTAGGTTTGGGCTTTATCGGTCAAGTTTTGCTCTTTGACTCAGGGCTATTTTTATAAGAAATCTCAAGCCATAAGATTTGCAGTTCCTAATTTTCAAATTCAAGAGTGACTTTAAGAGCAGCATTCTGTAAGCGTAGCCCATCGTAGACATAGCTTAGATTGACACTAACAAGCTTCCCATATTTGTCAAATTCTACTGGTCTAAAAGATATTTCCGGTGAATTAGATAATGGGTTTTCAGCGCTTCTTTGCTCTCAACTTGATCGACCCTTTAGACAACTTTTTACCCTGATATTTAATTACTGGTCATCAATATATCATAACAAAGACGCATTTAAACGTATATAAATAAGTTTTAGCGATGGAGCTAGATATATGAAGTTATTGATAATTTAGATGCTCAATTTCTATTCTCACTTCCAATAAAAAGCGATTTTACAAAAAATATTCTTTACATCTTAGATATTGATTTGCTGCCTCTGAGTCAAACACATTGCAATTCCCTTTTCGTAGTAAGCTGCCTCATTAATGAAAATCGGCCAAACGGTAGATACTCCCTCATAAATAATTGTTTTATTATCAAAGGTTATAAAAATTGGATCTCCTGGGTTTAAGGCTTGATAATCCTTGTCCTGAAGCTCTGGATGAATCATTCCAAAGATTTTCCCATCCGGTTTTTTGGGATAGTCCACAACTGATAAGTGCTCATAGAAAATCAATGTTTCGTTATTTGATAGAATTTCACCCTGGTTAAACTGTTCTAGATAGTCGAGAATTGCATAAACAAGTTCCTCTGTTTGTTGGAACAGCGTTGCTTTTAAGAGTCCTTGGGCAATAGGGCCAACCTCGATCGCAAAGCCTAATTCGCACAGGGAATTTACAAATGGGTTTTGTTCAATTGATTTAAAAGAGCAGCGATAAACCCTAACCAAAGGATTAATCTGGCTTAGATAAGCAGCCAATTTTAAGTTTAAGGGATGACTGTTTACCAAAATAATTGTCAAACCCATATTAGCTGTAGTACTATGCAAGTCTAAGATAAAATCTGCTTGGTTATCCCTGTTTGATACTAGGGTGTTCTGAATTGATTTAGCTTGCAATTCTTCATAACTGTTTAAAGTCGGATCTTGTAAATCTTGCTTGAGAAAACAGCGATTTAAATCTTTCTCTACATATCGCCTCCCTGCTGCAAAAGCATTAGGATTTGCTAGCAGGGTGACTGTTTTAAAACTTCGTCTATTAATTAAATCGGGAAACTGGGCAAATTTTTGGGTTAAGTAGGCCCCGGTAAATTCATTGCCATGAGTTCCACCGACAATTGCAACTCGATTAATCTGGTTCACAATTACATCTACTCCAGAATGAAGCCATCGAGGTATCAGTTCTCAATGTACCTTATGAAGCATTCACTGTGCTGATGCGATCGCGCCCATGTGGTTGATAAAGATAAGACATATCAGGCCCATCGGGAATTATCCCGCCCGGATTGAGTGGGAATAGGTTCCCGTAGTAGTCCCGCTTCACACTTTCTACATCGCAGGTGTCAGCTACACCAGGAAGCTGATATAAATCACGTAAGTAAGCTCCCAGGTTTTGATAGTCTCGAATTCGCTGCCTATTGCACTTAAACAACCCATAGTAGGCACTATCAAACCGAAATAACGTCGTAAATAAACGGACATCTGCGAGTGTGAGATTATCCCCACACAGATATCGACTAGTTTGCAATGCAATGTCAATCTCATCAAGAGTTGCAAACAGTTCGTTGCAAGCTTGATTGTATGCTTCTTGGCTTTGGGCAAAGCCGCAGCGATACACACCGTTATTTACTGCGTGATAAATCTTCTCATTCCACCAGTCAATTTTTTCTTTAAGTGCTTCTGGGTAAAGATTCAACGTGGGATTGTTGGCGAACTCGTTAAACTCAGAGTTCAGCATGACGATAATTTCTGAACTCTCATTGTTGACGATAGTTTTAGTTTGGTTATCCCATAAAATTGGAACTGTAGAGCGTCCACTGTAACCAGGTTGTGCCAGCTGATAAAATTCAGCCACTGTGCGACAACCTTCTTCTTCCTCGTTGAATATCCAACCGCCTTCAATGGGAGATGGAGAGACGATACATACTGATATTACCGCTTCGAGTTTTTTGAGCGATCGCACAACTAGGGTTCGGTGCGCCCAAGGACAGCCCAGCCCAACATAGAGTTTGTAGCGTCCCGCTGCTGGTGGGTGGGGATTTCCCTCTTCTTTTCCGATGAACTTCCGAAACTGGCTATTAGGACGAATATACGCTCCCGACTGATTGCTAGGAGCAAGCTTTGACATCATAATCTTCCACATAGTCGTCCAGACAAACTTTCCCAGCCAGATAATCAGCTTAGGAGGTAGTGGTAGTGTTCTGCCCTTTTTCTTGGGAAGATTTTTCTCGTCATCCATTGGAGTTGAGTTGCTCATGGTGACAATCTTGTTTTGGGAGTTCTTTAAGCTAATCGTATCAAATTTGCGTAGGCGTAGCCCGCCGTAGACATCGCAGCTAAAACCTTTCCCTCAGAAACGCATCAAATGTAAACCTATCTGGTAGCGAAGTTTGTGCGCCGGCTTTTGTCGTCGCCAAAGCACCAGCTGCTGCACCCCAAACAACTGCTTGATGTAAAGAAAGTCCTTCAAAAAGTGCCGCCGTTAAGCCACCATTAAAAGCATCGCCAGCAGCAACTGTGTCAACTGCATGAACTGAAAACGCGGGTACAAAAAACTTCTCCTCAGCAGTGGCACAAAAAACACCTTTAGCACCCAGTTTGACGATCGCACATTTCACACCCCGTTGTAATAAAACTCCAGCTGCTTTGGCTGCAAGTTCTTCTCCATCCACAGGAAAACCCACTAACTGCGCGGCTTCAACTTCATTCGGTGTAATAATGTCCACTAACGGGTAAAGTTCATCTGGAAAATCAGATTGTGCAGGTGCAGGATCGAGAATTACCCTTGTATTGGTTTTTCTGGCGGCTTTAGTGGCTGCAACCACGGCATTAATTGGAATTTCTAATTGTAAAAGCAGTGCTGTCGCTTCTGGTAATAAATGGGACAATCGCTCGACATCTTCTTGATTGACACACCCATTTGCACCAGGAATGACAATAATTTGATTTTCCCCAGCATGATTTACGGCGATGATGGCGACTCCAGAACTAACAGTCTCATCCACGAAAATATTGTCAATCTGCACACCAGATGATTGCAAATTGTTGACAAGTTCTCCCCCAAAACCGTCTGCACCTACACGCCCCACCATTTGGGTAGGAATTCCCAATTTTGCTAATGCTACGGCTTGATTAGCTCCTTTACCTCCCGAAACTTTAAAAAATTTTTCTCCTAGTAACGTTTCTCCTGCGACTGGTAACCTGGGTGCTGTTGCTACCAAGTCTATATTTATGCTGCCGAAGACGATAATACTCATGATAGGTATTTTTGTTGATCTTAAAGTCATTCAGCCTAATACTACAGGAAGCGATCGCAACGGTTCAAACAACTAAATATCTATAAATAACAATACCTTGTCCTTTAGGACACGCTACGCAAACGCCAATTTCCGGGTATCTCCCTTTTGGCAAAAGATCGTAATTCATTCATTTAATTCCATCAATTCTTTTGTTTTCAAATCAGCCGCTACAGGTAGAGAACATCCTTGAATCTGAGGAGAGATAGAGCAAATTGCATCTGTCGTTGTTTCAAAACAATTTGATAATCCAATTGTTTTTAACAATCCTGTGCGTTCTAGTAGTTGTTGGACTTCGGGTTGTAAACCTGTGAGAATTAAGCGGCAATTGTGCCGTTCCAAATCGTGGTAAATATCCTCTAAAGCTACTAACCCAGTTGTGTCCATATTTGGTACAAACCGCAACCGAAGAATTAAATACTTCACTTCCGGTTCATCGCGGAGAAAAGTAGCAAACCGTTCAGCAGCACCAAAAAACACAGGGCCATCTACCCGATAAACAGCAATTTCTTTACCTAATTCCAGAGGAGTACCAGGGGGAAATACTTCGGTTTCAGGTATTTTGACTAGGCTTAAATCGCTCATCCGTTTGATAAACAATGCTCCAGCTGCAATCAATCCCACTTCGACAGCGAGAACTAAGTCAAACAAGATTGTTACTAGCCAGGTGAGAATCATCACTGCAAAGTCAGAGTAGGTAGCACGCATCAATAAACCAATGGCTTCCCACTCAATCATCCGCACGCTAACTACCATCAGAATGCCAGCAAGTGCTGCTAAAGGAATCTGTGCAGCTAGGGGTGCTAAAGCTAAAACAATAATGGCTAAGGCAACGCCGTGAATTACTCCAGATAGTCGGGTTTTGCCGCCAGAACGGACATTGACAACAGTCCGAGCGATCGCACCTGTTGCGGGTATGCCACCAAAAAATGGGATAATAATATTTGCTAACCCTTGACCAATTAATTCGCGATCGCTATTGTGTTTTTCGCTCACCGTCATCCCATCAGCCACCACCGCCGACAGCAACGATTCAATACTTCCCAGTGCTGCTAAAGCCAAAGCTGGATTAATCAGTTCCCGAATCACACTAAAATCATTCCAGTGGGGAATACCTTGGGGCATCGGTAAAGATTGTGGAATGCTGCCAATTGTGGGTACATTCAAATGGAAATAAGAAGCGATCGCTGTTGCCAACACCAACCCCATTAAAGAACCCGGTATTGTAGAATTAATCCTGGGCCACAAAACCGTGGTTGCAATCACCACTATTGCCAACCCAACAGCAGCCAAGTTTAAAGCTTCTACATGAGTGAGACTTTGCCAAAGTCCGGGCAGAAAATGTTCACTACGCGGTAGTTGTAAACCGAAGAAATTATTTAATTGACCACAAAATATAATCACGGCAATACCATTGGTAAAGCCTGCCGTCACTGGATAGGGAATAAACTTCACTAGTTGTCCAAGTTTGGCAACCCCCAAGGCAATTTGGATAATCCCAGCCATCACCCCAGCAATCCAAACTTTCTCAATGCCGTACTTGGCGACAATTCCCACCAAAACCACAGCCATTGCACCTGTTGGCCCTGTAATCTGTACTGACGAACCACCAAAAATTGCCGCTACAATTCCCGCCACAATAGCGGTGTAAAGTCCAGCTTTTGGTTCTACTCCACTTGCCACCGCAAAGGCTAAAGCCAAAGGCAAGGCTACCACGGCTGCTGTCAGCCCTCCCGTAAAATCGCCACGCAGTCCACTAAACAAGCGACTCAGACGCTGTGGTTCTTCGAGAATATCAGATATTGCCATATTCAGTTTTAACTCTTATACACAATTTTTCGATGCATACATAGATGTGGTATGCAGGCAATTCACCATAATACCCGGAACCTCAAAGAGCCTGCGGGCAAAAACTCCCTTATTATAGACATCTCCGAAAACAGTCAATATTATATTGTCATTAGCTTGTAGCGTCCAGTCTTGAAAAATCCGCCCTAGGTTTTAGATGAAGCTACCTCGGCGATGGATAATGAGACAGAAGTGGCAATCCAGCGATCGCGTAGCTTCCCGTAGGTAATCGATCATCGTCCTTCCACCATGTGCAATGCCGATTGCATTTGTGTCATGGAACATGGAAAATTAGTAGAATCGGGAACCCATGAGCAACTGTTGGAGAAAGATGGCATTTATTCTAGTCTCTGGCGTGTACAATCAGGCTTAAGATAACTTTCGTGCCTTCTTTGTCTCTCAATTACGAATTACGTTAGCGTAGCGGTAGCGAGTCCTCGAGCGTCCTTACGAATTACGAATTATTTATGTTTTTTGGTAATAGTCAACCAGAATCAGGTGATACCAAGTGGCGTCGCCAGTTGGATAAGTTTGTCAAAGCAAATCAGCAAGAGTTGGCGGCGCTGTTTTGGGGATTGTGGTTAGCAAATGGTGACAGTCAGGGTACTGTTGGTATTGATTTGCAACCAACGCCGCATTTTGTTTATTGTCCGAAAGAGCAGATAGAGAATTTAAATATTAAAGTTGAAAATCGGCTGCAAGAAATTTTGGGAATTGTCGAGAATCACAAGCCAGAAATGGAAGTTGTGATGATTGGTATTGGTAAGGGCGAAATTAAGTTAATTCAGTTTGCACCGGAACCAGCACCACCGATTTGTTTTGAGCAAGTTGGTAAGGATGTGGATGGGTTATTAGATGTGCTGGAACAGCGGATGAGTGAGGAGATTGTTTTTTAACGCAGAGGAACGCTAAGGAAGAGAAAGAACTTTAATCGGGGAAACCTAATAAATGCGCAGGGTGCTAAAGTACCCGCGTCGTTTTTCCTCACTGCTTGAAAGCCAGAGGGTTCCTAAACTTCCGTGAGGTGTTATGAAAGAGATCAAAAATAAAATTACAAATAAATTAGAGCGATTATTGGAACAATGGTTAGTGCCTCGTCTGGTAAGCTGGGGAGAATACATAGAAACCAAAATCAGGCGCTACAAACATCAAGAACTGAAGAGTCAATTAAAATTTTGTGGCTCTGGTCTACGATTTAAACGAGATATTAAAATTGACCATCCGCAAAATGTATCTCTGGGGAACAAAGTCTACATTGGCCCTAATGTTGTATTAGATGGTCGTGGTGGAATCACAATTGGCGATAACACAACTCTTGGTTTTAATGTTGTTATCCTCTCCGCTAACCATGACTATCAAAGTAATGATTTACCCTATGAATATAATGTCTACATTCATAAACCTGTTGTCATTGGCCGCAATGTTTGGATTGGCGGAAATGTCCTAATTATTCCGGGAGTTTCCATTGGAGATGGTGCAATTGTGGCGGCTGGTACGGTTGTAAATACTAATGTTGAACCTTTAGCAATTGTTGGAAATCAACCGATGAGAACAATTAAATACCGCGATAAAGAACATTATCAAAAACTCGCCGATAAGCAAGAAAGTCAGGATAATTCGTAATTCGTAAGGACGCTCGAGGACTCGCTACCGCTACGCTAACGTAATTCGTAATTCGTAATTCGTAATTCGTAATTCGTAATTCGTAATTATTGCGCGATAGTAGGGTGGGGATTAAAATACCCACCCTACTTGCCTAAACTAGGGCTGGTGTATTTGCACGCTTCACTTGAGGTGTTGCAATCATTCGCATTCCGGGCGGTGCGGCTATAGTTAACCCACGGCGTACAGGGCGCACAGGACGTTTATTCACTAGCGATACTTGAAAATCCGACAAAACAGTTGCCAAGACAATTTTCATTTCATACTGGGCAAATGCCATCCCAATACAGCGACGATTACCGCCACCAAAGGGTAAATATTCGTATGGTGAATATTGTCTTTCTAAAAAGCGTTCTGGTTTGAACTGCTTGGATTGTGGGTAGACTTCTTCTCGGTGGTGCGCTAAATAAATACTGGGGACTATTGCCGTTCCCTCTCGCAGTTCGTAGCCCATAATTTTAATTGGGGTCTTCACAATCCGCAGGAAAGCAGTCATGGCAATTGGGTAAATTCGCAATGTTTCTTGGCACACTGCTGTCAAATAGGGCAATTTAGCTACACTACTCAAATCGGCGTTAACTTCAATGGTGGTGATTTCCTGTAGCAACTTCTCACGCACCTCTGGTAATTGGTCAATCCAGTAAAAAGCCCATGTTAATGCGGAAGCCGTCGTTTCATGTCCCGCAACTAGCAGTGTCATCAACTCGTCGTGTAATTCTTCATCTGACATCCCTTGACCATCATCATAACGAGCAGTCATCATCAAACTCAGGATATCTTGGCGATTTTGCTCAGATTCTGCCCGACGTTCTCGAAGCAAAGCATAAATAAGTTGATCAATTTTTTGCCGTTGTTGCAGAATCCAACCCCACGGACTCCACGCACCGAAATCTTTTTGCATAAACCGGAGAAAGAAGGCGCTAGACATTACGGGTGAACTGATGAAGTCTAGTAAATCACTTAGCGATCGCCTCAGTTCGTCAAAAAGCTCTCCTTCATTTAAACCAAATACAACCCGCAGGATAACACGCAAGGTGATTTCTTGCATCGACTCACGGATATTAAAAGGCTTGCCAATTTGCCATTCATTACTGACCTGTCGGGTTATTTTTTGGATATCCTGACCATAAGCCCGCATCCTTTCGCCATGAAAGGGAGGAGCTAGTAATTGGCGTTGGCGTTGGTGGCGATCGCCATCTGATAACATAAAGGAGCGATCGCCAAGCAAAAATTTTAGTCCTATGTTCCCCCTACCAGCCTCAAAATGGCTGGAATCAGCAGTAAAAATCTGCTCAAGGGCTTGGGGTTGACTAAAATACACAATATGGTTATCAGACCGACTACTCCTGATCGTGAAAGTGTCACCATAGATTTTGGCAAAATCATCCACATATTTTACAGGCTGACCAATAAACTTGATCATCCGCAACCAGCGCGGCATTTGAGGCCCATCAGGCAGATTGTAAGTTGGTGTCATAGGAGTTTGTGGAGTTGATAGCTTCTGAATTTTATTGTTACGAGTTTTCATGTTATTTAGGGGTACACAAAGCGGTATATTCTTGTAATAGCAATTTAAAAAATGATTTCGACAAATGGAGCGCCCAAACCGATAACCACTAGCTCTTTCATAATCCAAAATCCAAAATCTAAAATGGTATAAGGCCGCATCGGAACCAAGCAGTGCCAAAAATCATCGCTATTCTCAACGGTAAAGGAGGAGTCGGTAAAACGACTACCGCAGTCAATCTGGCTGCAAATTTTGCGAAGAAAAAGAAGGTACTGCTGATTGACGCAGATATTCAAGGTTCTGCCAGTTGGTGGTTTGGGCGCAGTCAGCAGGGAATGGGATTTGATTTATCTCAAGAAACAGATCCCGCACTTTTAGGTGATTTAGGAAAGATAACAGGTTACGATTTAGTAGTGGTGGATACGCCTCCCGCGCTGCGCTCTGAAGCATTAGTGGCGGTAGTTGCGATCGCAGATTATCTAGTTTTGCCTACACCCCCAGCCGCAATGGATTTAGCTATCCTCGTGGAAACAGTCAAGGAAGCCGTCATCCCCGTGGGAACCCTCCATCGGGTACTGCTTACCAAAGTCGATACGCGCAGTATTGGGGAAGCAGTAGAAGCAAAAAACACTCTGACTCGATTAGGTATTCCTACTTGTAATACCTTTATCCGTGCCTATAAGGCTCATGAACGAGCAGCACTTGAGGGTGTAGCGATTAGTCAATGGCGAGGAAGTAATGCACGGGAGGCGGAGTTAGACTACCGCCGTGCAGCTGATGAATTACAGCGTGATTGGAGAAAATAATAATGGCTAGGAAACAAAGTCTCTCTGACTTACTACAAGAAGAGGCGCAAAAATTTACACCCCAAGAAGGTGAATCTGCAATTGAAGTTACAGCAGAAAAAATTGTTGAAGAACAGGCTTCATCTGATGAGGAATCCTCAACACAAACACCTGAGCCAAATTCTACTAAGCGCACAAGCCCAACTAAAGCTGATTTAGAAGCAACTGTTAAAGAGTTGACAATTAATCTAGAAACAAGCCACAAAAAAGAAGCATCTCTTGGACAAGAAATTGCTGATTTGCAATCAAAATTAACTAAACAAAAAACATTAGCATCGGAACAAAAAACCCTAGCAGAACAGCTAACAAAAGAACTTGACGCAACCAAAAAAACAGCACTGCAACTAGCAGAAGCGAATTCCAAGCTTATAGAAGAAATTAATGCTTTAAAACAAACAGCAGAAGATAATTCTAAACTTGCTGTAGCTGTAAAAGAAACTAGTGCTATAAAACCCGTAAAAGAACACTACAATCCACTTAACTACAAAAAATCACATCGCTCTTCAGAAACACTAGCTCAAAATCAACCACAAAATCAACCAAATGTGTATCCTGAGAGTTCTAATGAGATGTGGTTACTTGACTAGTACAGCTTGGTCAAAATCCAGCTAACTACAATTAACCACACTTAACAAGGGGATTTTGCCCCTTGTTAAAGTTAGGCTAACTTCCGCTACAGTATACTAGAGTCAGCCAATCAAATAAAGCCTACTTACTAAGAGATAAACTGCTTTAAAGAACTTAACCTCAATAAATAAACAGATAAAATAGTAAAAAATATAGGACTTACGCAACTGGCTTCAAAATAAAATAAACAAAATATTAGGACTGTACAAGCTCCAATTATTTTTAGAGAATCTGATTTTATGAGTTGATATAAAAAGGCCAAAATTGTTAAGCAAAAAAGATTAAATAGAAAATAGAAAACAGAATCACCTACAAGTGGTAAGCTTGGTTCTAAACCTCTAATGAGTTGCCATGAAAAATTAGGGATTTGTCTCGTAGCTATAATAAAAAATATATTCTGAACAATTACCCAAAACAAATAAATTTTAATTAGCTTAGTAATTCTTTTTTTTAAGTATTTTACCCCACCTGATTTTTGAAAAAATAAGTAAAGAGAAACAATATAAAATATCGGAACGGCTGTTAAAGATAATTGTAATTCCAAATCCCTCAGAATTTTAGCAATAACAAGTACAGTAACATCAGTAGAATCATTTATAATAAATTGAAATGGTCGTAAATGCCAGATAAAAACAAAAGCAATGCTTAATGCTTTTAAGGCATCTAGACTATTATTTCTTTCTGTTCTCATAGCTATTTCTCTATAAACTAGCTCTCTAGCAAATTCTCAAATTTACCCTAATAATCTGTTGTCTGTTTTAGAGATAGGTTTGCGATCGCTCTAGCTACAGAGTTCCCTAAAATTCTGTGAAAGTAACACTATCAAAGAGAAAAATAGTGGCTCTGACAAAAGCCATTAGCAGTAGGTTAAAAATTTTACAGATAAGCGTTACAGAAAACTTGTTGAGATTTGCGCTAGCTTGATACTCAACTATACTGTTGTAGCGCGTTCCCGTTTACACCCAACAAATTGCAACAGCTACATCAGATTTCTTGGGTTTCAACTACAATTATCGAAAGCCTAAAATATGCTGCGCAGTAATTTGTGGTTGTTCTAGGTGTGGGAGATGACCACAATCTTGAATCCAAACGAGAGTACTGTGTGGAATTGCCCTTTTAAACCTCATGGCATCCCTAGTACCCAAAATTTTATCGGAATCACCCCATAAAATTAGCGTCTGTTGCAAAATTTCTGATAATTTTTTAAATCTAAAAGCACTGTAACCACCACTTTTAGTGAAAGTAATCAAAGCTTGATGCCAACTGGGCATTTGTAGGTGTAATGCGCCACAACATAGCGCATCTACAGAGGCAAGACTTTGATTTTTATATCCAATGCGGGAAACGCGATCGCGCACTTTCAGATTACTCAAAAATTGAGTTGCTAAATAATCCAATGGGGGAAACATTAATTTACTTAATGGTGAACCACCCGCCAACCCCGCACTGTCAATTAACACCAGCTTTTTTACCACTTCTGGGTAAGTCAGCGTAAAATCAATTGCAGTCGCACCCCCCATCGAAGCGCCTACCAAAATTACAGGTTGGTTAATCAGGCTTTTCCAGAAATAATAAAGATGGGTTTTAATCGCAGTTGGGCTATAAGCAATTCCTGAGAGTCTATCTGTAAAACCAAAACCCAACAAATCGACTGCCCATGTTTCATTATCTCCAGAGAGTAGTGGCAAAAGCCGCCGAAATTCTAATACAGAACTATCAAAGCCATGAATTAATAAAATAGGAGTTCCACCACTCCCTTGCTTGACATAGGTCGTAGTAACTGGTTGATTAATTAAAGGAGTAGCGATCGCAGTTGTTTGAATACTTTGAGCTAGTGCGATCGAGGCAGATTCTGTCAGTTGCCCAACTGCTTCAGGAAGAAAATTCGGAAACATACATCAATATTTTAGTCCATAGACTACAGACTACCTCTAGAACAGGGAGTTGTGAGTGGTGAATCGGCAAATCCCCACTCTTTTAGAATTTTTAGCATCAAAGAAAGTTTTCCAAAATGTCAAAATTGGGACTAAAGCCACGTACAATTAATATCGCCTATCCCTTAATCCAGGAGCTAATGCCATGCCAATGGCCGTTGGCGTAATTGAAACTTTAGGTTTTCCTAGTGTCTTAGCAGCAGCTGATGCAATGGTCAAAGCTGCCGCAGTTACAATTGTGTATTATGGTCAAGCCGAAAGCGCTCGCTTGTTAGTCGCTGTTCGGGGACACGTTTCTGAAGTAAATAGAGCTGTTGAAGCCGGAATCGCCGCTGGAGAGCAAGTAAAAGTTGGTACAGTAATCACCCACTACATAGTTCCCAATCCACCGGAAAATGTGGAAACTATATTACCAATCCATTTCACTGAAAAATCAGAACCTTTCCGCATGTTCTAAGCAATTTTGCTATCAAAATCTGTAGCGAAGCTTCGTACAATTAATTTGTAGCCTCGGTGTTTATTCATACAGGAGATTAATTATGTCATTACAGGCAATTGGAGCACTTGAAACAAAAGGTTTCCCTGCGGTGCTAGCAGCAGCAGATGCTATGGTAAAAGCTGGTCGAGTCACCCTCGTTGGTTATATCAGAGTGGGTAGCGCCCGCTTTACAGTTAATATTCGTGGTGATGTTTCTGAAGTAAAAGCCGCTATGGCTGCTGGTGTTGAAGCCGCAGAAAATGTCTATGGCGGTACACTAGAATCCTGGGTAATTATTGCTCGTCCCCATGAAAACGTTGAAGCTATTCTGCCAATTGCTTACACAGAACAAGTCCAACAGTATCGAGAATCTGTAGAAAATCCCATTGTGAGATCATCGAATGGTCTATAGAGTCAACACTCTGCGGGAGAATTCAAAATTAAAAACGAAGAATCCCCTCCCCATAAATTAATTTAAAGAGAAGTCTCTTGTAAGGCTTCTTACCATTAAAGCTTTTGAAGGTTGCATTCTTTCTGTTTTTATATTTTGCATAAGTTGAATTTTGAAGCAGAGGGAAAGCAACAGTCAAAGTCAATAGTCAAAATCAATATTGACTGTTGACTATTCATTTTTGGAAAGATAAAACTTTTAAGAATAACTTGCCAATCTTAGAGACATAGTTGTGGATAAAGCTACTTTAGAAAGGATAAATTTGCCATCAATCCCTATTATTGAAAATAGTGAACGCCATGTGGAATACTGAGGTTGATTCCACGCCATAGCTATAGTA
Source organism: Nostoc sp. UIC 10607 (assembly GCF_047228265.1). Classification (NCBI taxonomy): domain Bacteria; kingdom Bacillati; phylum Cyanobacteriota; class Cyanophyceae; order Nostocales; family Nostocaceae; genus Nostoc; species Nostoc sp. UIC 10607. Next base: position 320,035 of record NZ_JBIQNW010000001.1, read on the forward strand.
TTTATCCAAAAATTTATTTATTTAATATTTATGCTTAAATTACGTATATACACTTAAATAAAATAATAAAACATTAAGAAGTTTAACTTAATACAATACAGTTAATGCTTGATCTTACCTAACCCTCCTTAAAAAGTAGGGAATTAAACCCATTTTAAGGGGAGCCAGCGCGGTCTTCTCCCTTTGAGAACAGGGGAAACGCTCTAGCGCATAGTCTTGTCTACAACACGCTACGTAACCGAATGTCTGGAGGTTTACTCCATAAGTAAGTGGATTGGGTTGGGGGATATTTTTGGTAAAAAAGATCACTAGTACTAAGCGTGTTGAGATTTAACTAAGTATCCTACTACGTAAGGGATTGTATAGCGTTGAAACTTATACGGCTGAAATAACGTCTCAATATTGAGTTAAATTAGATTCGTTCCTCGGCTCGGTTACACAATATTAGGTTTCCCCAACCCATCTCCTGCAAAGGTGTATGGTCACCACTCTAGGTAGATTTCTGTTCTCAGTTCAAAAACATAACTTTACAAAAAGTTTAAATTAACAGAATTGGCTCAAACGCCTCATAGGCATGGTTTTGGGGGATTTTGAAATTGAAAATAAAACATCAATGTAGAAATTTCTGCATAATTCTAGTGAATTAAGACGTAATAAAAGTGGAATCACTGGGATATTTTCATGATTTTCATGAAATCCGGGGCAGCTGCCAGTTAAACAATTAGGTGGGACAAATGGGGGTTGTGATGCAAACTTCTAAATTGAGTTTCGAGGAGCGCAATCTCGCTATGACAAAGGATGTGGAAAAACTAGCTCTAGATTGGCAGAAGCGCTTGGCTGAGGAATGTCCAGATCAAAATGAAGCTGCTAGGCAAAGTATTATTCTCTGGCTGTTGGGATCTGACTCAAAACGATTTGATCTGTTGAACCCTAAAGAACTAGATATCGCCAAGCAAGCGATGGAATATCGCTGGAGGATTTTACGTCAACGCTATTTGGGACTAGGGCGAGAACGTGCTTATCGCAACTTGATAACGCGACTGGGGAGTTTAGTGACATTACGGAATAAAATTCAGACTTGGGTTGCCCTTAGCCGCGATCGCCAGCGTAGTGTCATGGATGTATTGCAAGAAGTACTCCAAGAGTTACTGCAAACCGATGCCTATATGCAACAACAAATGGCTGATATTGCCAAATATACAACCGATAGACGATTAGGGGATGCTCTGCTATTTGCCTGTGTGGAAGAATATTGTTTGCGACCAGTCCGCAATCAACCCCTATTAGCTTATCGGTTTGTAAATTACTTGCGTCGCACTCAGCGCGGTGGCTTAACCCAAGTGCCAGGCCGTGACTTAATTAGGCTAGTGTCAGAAGAAGTTCTCACAGACGACAGTGACAATCGAGTTAACTTAGTAGATAGTCAGGCGATCGCAGAATATCAAGAAGCACAACAGCTAGAAGAACAACAAGCGCTGCGTCAGTCAGTACAAAAAGAATTTGAAAATTATTTACAAGAAAATTTGGGGACAGACGCAGTAGAGTGGCTACGACTGTATTTGCAGGGTAAGTCCCAGGAAGAGATCGCCCACAGATTAAATAAACAGACTAAAGAAGTATACCGTCTGCGAGAAAAAATTAGTTACCACGCCGTGCGTGTCTTTGCCCTCAAAGGGAAACCAGAACTCGTAGACAGCTGGCTCTCAATTTCCTTGCAAGAACATAACTTGGGATTAACACAAAATCAATGGCAGCAACTTTATGAAAAATTGACTCCTCTGGGGCGGCAGATTCTAGATTTGCGGAGAGCGGGTAACTCAATAGAAGTAATAGCCCAACAGTTAAAACTTAAAACTCATCAAGTGCTAGGCGAATGGACAAAAGTCTATCTTGCTGCCCAAGCGTTAAGAACCCAGGAGTAGGCTGTGAGACATATAGTTGATCAATTCAGATGGTGTGCGAAAGTAGGAGATGGGGAGCAGGGGAGAATTCATAACAAGTTCCTCCCCTCTCCCCCTTTGCCTTTTTATACCCTCATGCCTGAGTTACTAAAGTAGAAGGTAACTCAGTATTATACTTAATCTACATCTGAAATTAATCTTCTACTTACGTCTACTTAGGTATATATAATTTAAATTTTAACAATCCAACAAAGTATCTTTATTAACTACCTACTATATTAAAGGCAAAATATTATATAAGTAAACACCAAGCAATCAAACCTATGTTGTCTTCAGAGGGCGAACTAAATAATACCGCAGCAAATAGACAGCAAATGCTAACTGCCGCTCAAATAAAGTGGGAGGAAGAAAGCGATCGCGAGCAAATATTCCAACTGATTGATAGTCTTTTGTCTTTTGAAGCTTGCCTCTACCACCAGATTTTGCCCTTAGGATTAGAAGACAAAAACCTCTTGCTAGGTATGGTTCATCCACAAGAGGGCGAGGCACTAGATTATGCTGGTCGCATTTTGTCTTATATCAATTGCACAATGGTGATTGAAGCGATCGCAGCCGACGCTCACCGCAGAATACTATCAGCCTACCTCAACCATAAGAATACATCCCAGCTAGATGCCCAACAAGTGCATCAGCCAACAGCGGACTCTCCTCCAAATAGCCCAGCTAGCATTGCTGACAAACCTTTTGCCTCCATAGATGCCGGCTCAGAATCAAATCAGCAACCAATATTGATGGTGTTTCAGACACAAAAGCGTCAACATTCTGGGCAGCGGGTAGACTTGCCTCCTATCCCAGAGCTAGATCAGTCATCTCAAAGTACGACATTCTTGACCCCTATTTCCAAAGGTCAAGAGGGAGACACTTCCGAAGCCGCACCACCAAAAAATTTACCTATTTTGCCCACGCAAGTTCCCGAATTATTTAGTCCTATTGAGGTGCTGCCAACGCTACCACCCAAAAAATTACTAGAAGAATTACTAGGGCGAATCCTGGCTGGGGGAATTGGTAGGCTGTACTTAGAAAGACAAGCTTACGAAGGCAGAATATTGTGGAGTGACAATGGAGTTTTACAGTCTGTATTAGACAAACTACCGCTCTCAGTTTTCCAAGGAGTACTGAATGAATTAAAGCGGTTTGCTTCCCTGCCCGTCACCACGATTGCAGAACCAAAACAGGTAGAAAAAGAATACGTATATCAAAAAAACCGCTTATTATTACGCTTGCGAGTCATGCCGGGGATCTACGGTGAAGAGGCAACACTCCAAGTCTTGCGGGGAGCAGCATTAAAGTTCTATCAGCAACAACAGTTAGCGCGTCTGGGCCGCGATGCCTTAGGAATTTCTCAGCAACTCAGCTTCAAATTACATGAACTACAAGAACGGCTTTTCCTGAATCCCAGCCTTGACTCTCAGCAATTAGAGGCTTTAGTTACCCTGAATCAACTAGTGAAAAATTTAGACCAACAGGTCAAAATACTGGCACTAGATAGCAATCCACCAACAAACAGCAAATCATAGGTCTGTCAGTGAAACCGCTGATTTCGATCACATACATAATTGTTATGTTGTAATGGAACTCTAGACTGATAAACCTTAGAGCTTCATCTCAAATAAATACAAATTTTGCGATCGTATTCTGAGTAAGATTACGGTTTAAACAAACTTATAGTAGCAAAGTTACTTTCCCGCTCTTGAATCCATTTCTTGCAAATATTTCATGCTAACTGAGGTTTTTAGTGAACTTTTCCCCTTGATGAGTACAGCCAATCCACAGACTTTGGAATGGCTGCTCAACGTTGCAATTGAACATGAATACCCATCTGGGCGAGCTGTTGTGATGGAAGATGCCTGGGGTAACGCCGTTTACTTCGTGGTTTCTGGTTGGGTCAAAGTCCGGCGTACTGTCGGAGAAGATTCAGTAGCTCTGGCAATTTTTGGCCGTGGCGATTTTTTTGGAGAAATGGCAATTTTGGATGAATCTCCCCGCTCAACTGATGTCATTGCCCTTTCACCCGTGAAATTGCTTAGTATCTCCAGGGAGCGTTTTATTCAAATATTGTTTAAAGACCCGCAGTTACATCACCGCATGTTGCAACTGATGGTGCGGCGATTGCGGCAAATTAACCTGCGTTTACAAATGCGGTCTTCACCACCGGCGGTTAAACTCGCCCATACCTTAGTGACTTTAGGCGAAAGTTATGGGCAGGAATCAGACTTAGGAAGAGAAATTTTTAACATTCCCTTTAAAGATTTAGCAGAGGTGACAGAAATCGGGGTTGAAGAAACCACCAAAATCATGGAAAAGCTGCATGAAAAAGGGTGGATAAACATTGATAGCACCAACAACATCATTTACCTTGTGAACTTCAAACAGTTGATGAACTTGGCTGGCAAAGTCTGATTGCTTTATCTGATATAAATTTACATCCAAAATTGGTATTACTTCAAAGAGCCTTGCGGGGATAACTCTGAGCCGAGGAATTAAGATGAGAATTTATGGGAGCAAACAGCCAACCAGCCACAGCAAATAAAAGTCAAAAGTTAAAAGGCAAATTTGTCATGATGGGAGAAATTACCTATAGACTATTAACTCAGCACACAAGATGACTGAAGCAACAGCAACTCGTCCCAATACCTACGTCCAGGAAACCGGGCCAACGATTCATTACCTAGTGGCAATGTCCCAACCAGAAACCCATCTGTTTGAGGTGACTTTACGCGTTGTGAATTACCACTCGCCGATTCTCGATTTAAAACTACCGGTGTGGACACCCGGTTCCTACTTAGTTCGGGAATACGCCAAGAATTTACAGGATTTTGTGGCTTTTGCAGAGGATAAGCCTTTACTGTGGCGGAAGATAAGTAAAAATCACTGGCAGGTAGACAAAACGGGTGTTTCGGAATTAACTGTACGTTACCGCATTTTTGCGAATGAGCTATCGGTACGGACAAATCACTTGGATACTACCCACGGTTATTTCAATGGTGCGGCACTATTTTTTAGAATACCGGGCTGGGAGAAGCAACCCATTCGCGTCACCATCGTACCACCACGCCCGGAATGGCAGGTAACTACTGCCCTACCACCCGTTGATGAGGAAACGAATATTTTCTTGGCTGGCGATTTTGATACTCTGGTGGATACTCCGTTTGAGATTGGTCGCCACCAATTGTATAAATTTGAGGTTTTGGGAAAACCTCATGAACTAGCAATTTGGGGACAGGGAAATTTCCAAGCCCAGCAGATGATTGCTGATATCCAGAAAATTATCCAGGTAGAAGCGCAGATGTTCGGCGGTTTGCCCTACGAACGATACGTATTTCTGCTACATTTATTTAGCCAAGCTTTTGGCGGTTTGGAGCATAAAAACTCTTGCTCCTTAATTTACCAACGTTTTGGATTTCGCGCTCAGGAAAAGTACGATCGCTTTATCCAATTGGTAGCACACGAGTTCTTTCACTTGTGGAATGTCAAGCGAATTCGCCCCAAAGCATTAGAAGTTTTTGATTACGACCAAGAAAACTACACACCATCATTGTGGTTTTGCGAAGGCACTACTAGTTACTATGACTTGTTAATTCCTTTGCGGGCGGGAATTTATGATGTTCAATCGTATTTGAATAATTTGGGCAAAGAAATTACCAGATATGAAATGACACCGGGGCGCAAGGTACAACCCGTTTCTGAGTCAAGTTTTGATGCCTGGATTAAACTATATCGCCCGGATGTCAATAGCGGTAATTCCCAAATTTCCTACTATTTAAAGGGAGAAATGGTATCGTTATTGCTGGATTTACTGATTCGCTCTACTCACAACAATCAGCGATCCCTCGATGACGTGATGCTGAAAATGTGGCAGCAATTTGGTCAAGCTGAAATTGGTTATACCCCAGAACAGTTACAGGAAGTTATAGAATCTGTCGCAGAAATCGATTTGACTGATTTCTTTAAACGCTACATTGATGGCACTGATGATTTGCCCTTGAATCAGTACTTACAACCCTTTGGCTTGCAGTTGGTAGCTGAACAGCAGGAAGAACCCTACTTGGGCGTGAGAATAAATACAGAGAATGGGCGGGAGATCATTAAATTTGTGGAGACTGGTTCACCTGCACAAGTAGGGGGAATTGATGCAGGTGATGAGTTGTTAGCAATTGATGGGATTAAGGTAACGGGGAATAGTTTAAGCGATCGCCTTAAAGATTACCAACCAAACGATACAATCAAATTCGTAGTTTTCCACCAAGACGAACTGCGTACCTATTCCATCACCCTCGCGTCACCACGTCCCACTCGGTATCAGGTAAAACCTGTTGAGCATCCTGACTCCACACAGCAGCAAAACTTTGCTGGATGGCTTGGGGTAGCGATCGCAACTGTTTAATAAAGGGATTGGGAGTGGGCATGGGGAAAACTCTTCCCCGTGTCTACAATCCTAAGATGTTCTCACCGCCCCAGAGTAAATCAAACCCCGTTGCAGATCCAGCGTTATAATCGCCCCATCCCGAATCACCTGCGTTGCCTGCTTCACGCCGACAATCACTGGCACACCGAGACGCAAGCCAATCACTGCTGCATGACTTGTAAGACTTTCTTCTTCCGTAATAATCCCGGCAGATTTGCGAATTGCCTCAACAAAATCGGCACTAGTGCGAGGTGCAACTAATATGTCTCCAGGATTAAAGTTACTAACATCCATGCCAGTATTAGCCACCCGAGCGCGACCACTTACTGAACCTTGTCCTAATCCAATTCCGTGCCCTAGTACCGCCGTTACCACCTCTACCTTAATCAAATCTGTGGAGCCGGAAATTCCCTGGAGTGTGCCAGCGGTCATTACTACTAAATCTCCCTCAGACAGTAATTTCAACTCTTGAGCCACGTTGATCGCAGCTTGAAATGTCTGACCAGTAGAAGGTAATCCTAGCACCAACAGGGGTTTTACTCCCCACACCATTTGTAGCTGGCGCGCCACATTCACATGGGGTGTCACTGCCAAAATTGGTGTCTGGGGACGGAACTTAGAGACATTGCGAGCTGTGGCCCCAGTTTGCGTTAGGGTCATGATTGCCGCTGCGCCTAGTTGTTCGGCAATTTGACCGACAGCTTGACTAATCGCATTGGGAATTGAGCGTCGGGAATCTCTCAAAGAACGTAAATTTAAGTGTTGAGCTTCTTCCTGCTCCATGCGCTCGGCAATTCGTGCCATCGTCGCCACTGCTTCTACAGGGTAGCTACCGACAGCGGTTTCATTGGAAAGCATCACCGCGTCTGTGCCGTCTAAAATCGCATTTGCCACATCCGACACTTCAGCGCGAGTGGGACGGGGATTGCTCACCATACTGTCTAACATCTGAGTAGCAGTGATGATGGGAATCCCCAAGCGATTTGCTGTGGCAATTAGCCGCTTTTGGAGTACCGGAACATCTTCTGCTGGCAATTCCACCCCTAAGTCGCCTCTGGCAACCATCACGCCATCACACAAAGCCAGAACTGCCTCCATTTGTTCGATGGCTTCGTGCTTTTCAATTTTGGCAACCACTGGCACTTGCTTGCCTGTACTGGAAATTAGCTCTTTAATTTCGATCAAATCCTGCGGATTGCGAACAAAGGAAAGTGCCACCCAATCGACACCTTGATCTAGACCAAACATCAGATCCTCTCGGTCTTTGTCGGTCATTGCCTTAATTGATAGGTAAACGCCGGGAAAGTTTACGCCTTTGTTGTTAGAAAGTTTACCCGGTACAGTAATGCGACAATGCAAATCACCTTTGTCCCGGTTAATCTCCTCCACAACCATTTCTACTCGTCCATCATCGAGGAGGATTTTTGCACCAACTGGGACTTCTTCGGCTAAATAATCGTAGGTGACGCAGCTAATTTCCTGAGTACCGACCACCGGACGATTTGTCAAGGTGAAGCGATCGCCTTTTGCCACAACTATAGACCCGTTGTCAAACTTCCCCAAGCGAATTTTTGGGCCCTGCAAGTCTTGGAGAATAGCCACTGGCTGATTTAATTCAAAAGCGGTTTGCCGAATTAAGCGAATACTACGCTGATGGTCGGCATGAGTTCCGTGGGAGAAGTTTAGCCGCAGCGTCGTGGCTCCCGCTTCAATAATCGCCTTGAGCATTTCAGGACTGCTAGTGGCGGGGCCAATAGTAGCGACAATTTTTGTCCGGCGCAGAGAATCTCTTAATTGCATAGGGGCTGAAGTTAGGGAGCTATCTGGGAAGTCATCGTAACTTAAGTGGCATCTCCTTTTCAGTCACTGCTATATCAATCAAAGATATAAGCAGTTAGAGAGGGTTTATGGGAGAGTGGGGGCTGTGGGATAGACTAGATATAGTACATCAATCTTGTATCCATCCTCCCCACGAAGGAGTTTATCCCATCACTTCTTGCCAATTGTCATATCCCACTTATCAGTAAAGACTAGGCTACGTCTGGAATCATAGCGTTATTCATCTACTGATATGCAAAGCTGTGGATAAATCTTGCTATACAAAAGTTTGCAAAACTTTATTCTTCCCTAATCTTTATCGTATATTCGTAATGTTTGATTAAGAAGGAGTCAATGTTAGAGATGATCACATCGGAGGCACAAAAGCCACTGACAATCCCGCCTAAGGAATTTTTAGCGCCTCCTGGTGATTTTAATCCCACGCTGCTGCTGTTTTCTGTAGCTGTGGCAATGCTGGTGTTATCCAACTTTGGTTACTGGCTTTGGGAATGGCCGCACTGGCTATGCTTTTGCGTTAATACTATTGCCTTACATTGTGCTGGGACGGTAATTCATGACGCTTGTCACCAATCAGCCCATCGCAACCGGGTAATGAATGCGATGTTAGGGCATGGTAGTGCGTTGATGCTAGCTTTTGCTTTTCCTGTATTTACGCGGGTGCATTTACAGCATCATGGACATGTCAATCATCCCAAGGACGACCCAGATCATTATGTCTCTACGGGTGGCCCGCTGTGGCTGATTGCGGTACGGTTTTTGTACCATGAGGTGTTTTTCTTTCAACGGCGGTTGTGGCGTAAATATGAGCTATTAGAATGGTTCATCAGCCGCTTAATTGTCGGTGTAATTGTTTATATATCAGTGCAATACCACTTTTTGGGTTACATTCTGAATTTTTGGTTTATACCTGCTTTTGTGGTGGGGATAGCACTGGGATTATTTTTTGACTATCTGCCCCATCGTCCTTTTGCGGAGCGCGATCGCTGGAAAAATGCTCGTGTCTATCCTAACCCGATTCTCAATATCCTAATTATGGGACAGAATTACCACTTAATTCATCATTTGTGGCCTTCTATTCCTTGGTATAATTACCAGCCTGCATACTATGTCATGAAGCCCCTGTTAGATGAAAAAGGCTGTTACCAAACTTCAGGATTATTGCAGAAAAAGGACTTTTTTGAGTTTGTTTACGACATATTTTTAGGAATTCGGTTTCATCATCAAAAAGAATAGAGTTATTGCAGCATTTCCTTTGCTAATTCGAGAGCGGCGTAGGCGTAGCCCGTCGTAGACAAAGAATAGAGTTGTTGTATGAAGCGATGTCTAGGTTTGGCTGCGCCAACGCGTCAAAAATCTTTGATTTCAATAACCACACCTGGAGCGATCGCTGCTAGAACACTCCTAAGACAGGGTATCAATTGGAAGTAAATCAGCCAAACGTACAATAGCGATCGCGCCCCTTTTCTTTAGCCTTGTACAGTGCTTTATCGGCTGAAGCGATGAGTGCATTTGGCTTGATGTCGCAAGTGGGTATGACAGAAGTAATACCGAAACTAAGTGTGACGATATCCTTGATATCAGACTGTGCATGGGGAATTGCCTGATCGTGAATTGCTTGTTGAATCCTTTGTGCCACTTTGATCGCTCCTACTAAGTCAGTATTGGGAAGGAGTATCGAAAATTCTTCTCCTCCGTAACGCGCTACTAGATCAGCAGGACGATGAACTGTCTGTTGCACTGTTTGCGCTATTATGATTAGACAATGATCGCCTCCAAGATGACCATAGTAGTCGTTGTAAGATTTGAATTTATCAACATCCAATAAAATCAGTGACAGGGGTTGTTGTTCTTGTGCAAGGCGTTTCCATTCTGCTTGCAGTCGTCCATCAAAGCAGCGACGGTTAGCCACCTGAGTTAAACCATCTAGATTTACCAGTTGTTCTAGTTTCTGATTTGCATCTTCTGCTTTTTCTTTAGCAATTAGTAACTCTGCTGTTCTCTCCTGTACCTGTTGTTCCAAAGTTTCCAAAGATGTTTGTAACTGAAGTGCCATATTGTTAAATGATTTTGCCAGTTGACCTATTTCGTCTTTTGAGCTAATTTTGGCGCGGCTATCTAAGTTACCTGCGGTAAACTGGAAAACTATATTGGTAAGGGAAATTATTGGCTTTGTTAGCAATTGCCCAATAGCAAAAGCGATGATTGTCACTACTGAAGCGATAATTGCAAATAGAAACATTGCGTCACGAATTTGCTTTTCTACAGGTGCTAGGGCAACAGCAAGAGGTTGTGCGAACAACACAGACCAAGGTTTATATTTTAAACGAGCGATCGCAATCAGATTAACCTGATTACCTGTTGCTTTTAAAGATGCAATTAAATCTGACTGTTTCTGATCCAATGCTTGCTTAAGCTTTGACTCATTAGTTACCAATTCTTTGACAGGATAATTAGGCAAACTTCCTTCACGTTGCAGTTGAGTTACAACATCCAAAGGCAGAGGCACAATTGATTTAAAAAGTAGATTTGGTGCAGTGCTATGTGCCAGATAAATATTATTTTCATCTAAAAGAATAGCAAAGGATTTTGCCCCGGCTCGTTCAGTTTGTCGAGTTACTAACTGTTGGACAACAGTAGCATTGTATGAAACACGCAACACACCCAATATATCACCCTTGGCATTGCGAACCGGACTGCTAAAAAAGAGGGTAACAAGGTCAGGAATTGTCGGCGATCGCTTCATGCTAGAAACAAAGGATAACTCAGTTTGCGGTGGGTTTTTAAAATAATCTTGAACTGATTCATCTTTGCCAATATTCGATGTATGTGTATCCAATACATTTTTCCCGTTTAAGTCGAGCAAAGCGTATGAGAGAACATTGAGCATATCTTTGCGACTGAGACGGATTAATGTTTCTATCGCTAATTGCATTTCGGGACTGTCATCTCGCTGTTTTGGAGTGAGGCTGAGATAGCGTGCCAAACCTGGTAAAATCGCCTCTACGCGCACGGCATTGAGATTTCCATCAATAAAGGCATCTATTCTGTTAGCGGTTTCGTTAGCCGCCGCAGATAGCGCTTGTTTCGCGTTGTCAGTTAGCGCTTTTTCAGTTGTCTGTTTGTTGATAAATGCCAATAACAGCAAAGGAATCAAAGTAACAATGAGAAACGAAGCGATCAATCTTGTACGGATGCTGCCCAAAAGATTGTGCTGCATGGCTTTAAACTAGGACGGAGGGTTCAAGAAGGAAGAATTGAACAAACTTTTTAGCTCAGGAATGCGCGTCACGTTTCCAGAACGAATAAAAAAGTCTGCATATATCTTGGCAGTTTTGTAGATGGAGTTAGGGTTGCTAGATTGAAATAATTTTTTATTTTCACCTAAATCAGTTAGGTTTACTCCCTCCAGAGAGAGTGTATTGCTAGGAATTTTTAATACTTTGCTGACGATCGCGTTTCCTTCCTGAATATTTTCTTTCCAGTAGCTTGCAGCTTCCAGCCATCCCCGCACAAATCCACGAATATCTTCGGGGCGATCGCGGATTGTCTCACCGCGAAAAACAATGATATCTAAAATCAAGTCAGGGGTTTGTTTGCTGGTAAATAGGACATGTCCCCCTAATTTAAGAGCTTTAGAAACATGAGGTTCCCAAGTATGTCCAGCTTGAATAACATTATTTTTCAGGTGTTGAGGAATTTCTAAAGCCTCTAATTTAACTAAGTTCACATCATCGCTGGTTAAGTTAGCAGTTTTCAACATTTCAGTCACGAAAAATTCGCTAAAACCGCCTAGATTTGCACCCAGCTTTTTCCCTTTCAATTCAGCAACGGTTTTAATTTGTGATTGGGCGACTACTACATCTGCTCCTGTTGATTCATCTATAACAATCACGCCTTGTATATCTGGATTTGTGGCACTCAAGATTATAAAACTTCCCAAGGCCGATGTCATACCATCATACTTACCCGCACTGAAATTTGCTTGTTCCAATTGGGGGGATAGTTTATAAATTAGTTCCACATCTACTCCTTGGGCTTTGAAGAATCCTTTTTCTTGAGCAATGATGCCTGGATACTCCCCAATAAAAGATCCAAATATCACTTTCAAGGGAGGGCGTTTTAATTCGGTCGGTGCCCAAGCATGACAAGCAAATAGCAAACAGGCAGTAATGAAAAAAATAGTAATATATCTGACTAGTTTAAACATAGAATACTTGAGATTTTTTAATCATTGTCAATCAAATGTTTAACTAAATCAACTATTTGTTAAAATTCAATTTTACGGGTGAGTCTTGTTAAATATTAAATTAAAAAAGTTTATATTCTATGATTTTTTAGAATTAATTCTATAACAAACTTAGTAATTGCTTCTAAAACAGCCTCATAGAATTAATTAATTTCTTATTGAGACATATAAATTAGATTGTCAAATATTAAGTAATTTTATTCTGTATATTCCAAATTTGAATAATTATTTTCAGCATATATAATACCCAGATGTTTCGCTACCTTGTCAGATTGGGTTTGACTGCATTTGTCCAATACTGAAATGTTTCACCTCCAATCTTATCGCTATCCTCACGGTAGATTTGCCGCAAGCATTCATAAAAGGCTTGGGCTTCATTCTCCAATCCAAATGTCATTAAACACTTTAAGATGTGAGTGATCCGAAGATAATTGTGGTCAAATATACAGACCCATTCGCGTTTCCGATTTGGATAGTCTTCTGACTCGCTGACAAATATTTTTCCGTCATTATTATTGTGGCGTTGCAATCCATAAAACTCAAGCATGACAGTGAAGGAGTGCAGCAAATTTTGACGTAGGTGTGGGTTGCTTTGAAATGCTTGAATTACTTCCTCATCAACAATGGGTGCATCACGATTGAATGCACTTCGCTCAGGTAAAGGGAACAACCACTGAATGTAATTGTGGACGCACTCTAATTCTTCAAAATTCCAAGTCCAAATATCTTGAATCATGCGACCTTCTGAATCTCTTTGCTCCCCTAAGTAGAACAGAACAAGCATTGCAGTGAGTTGTTTTTGATGATTCATTGCAAACTACCTTCACAATTCAACATCTTGATTTTGGGTGCGATCGCCTCACCAATGACCTCAAATCACTATGACAAACTAGTAATATTCTCCCACCAGCAACAGGTTGAGCAGCCGCATCAGCACACAATAATAGTTTTGTGCTGTTTATTACATATATTTAATTCAAGTAATTTACACTTTTGACTTAACAGCTTGCTGTGATGCTTGTAACGGCTGGGGCAAACTCCAGTCGGGACGCAAGCTAGCGGCTTTGCGTAAATAGATATGATGAATTGAGGCGGAGGCTGGCAAATAGGCGTGGATTAGGAACCGAATGCAGCGCTGTAAGCTGCCTTCGACATGCATTTGCTGCACATCCAACATGGCCACATTATCCCAACCAGGACGCGCTCTAGCGATCGCAGCTGGAAAAATAGCATCCAAATCGCGTGTAACTGAGAAAGTCACACTAATCATGTCCGTCGGCTGGAATTGATTCCGGTTTTCTAGTTCATCTAGTAGTTCTGTCACTACCTCTTGCATTGCCTCAACAGTATTTTCTGAAACGGTTGTTGCCCCGCGAATAGCCCGCATTTGCCACTCCACGCCCAAATCCTCCTTAAAACATAAAAGTTAGGAATTAGGAGTTAAGAGTAAGAAATTGAGAGTTTTAACTCCTAACTCCTCACTCCTAAACGCCAGTTGCTCCACTTGGGGAAACCCCATCGCTTTTAGCGTCTCCCCTTCTCCCAAAGGGAGAGGCTAGCGCCAAGGGAGAAGACCGCACTGGCTCCTCCTAACTCATATTAAGGTCGATATAACCACAACGGTAAACCACTAGTAGACATTTCAAATTCGAGCCAATCAATACCAGCCCCAATTCCTGATGAAAACTGACGACTCCCTGGTAGAAGGCGACTCAATAAGGGTTTACGTTCTTCTAGGGTATAGCAGAGAGTTTTTTCTGGATCAAGTCCGACTAGTTCGGCTGTCCAGCGGCGGGCATCTTCTTCTGTGCCCAGGCGATCTACAACACCTAATTCTAGGGCTTGCTGTCCAGTAAAAATCCGGCCATCGGCGAAACTTTTCACAGCTTCTACTGTTAAAGAACGACCATCAGCTACCGTTTGGACAAACTGCTGATAACTTGTGTCAATCAACTCTTGCAGGATGCTTTCTTCTGGTTGAGTCAGTTCCCGGTCGAAAGACAATATATCTTTGTAAGGACCAGACTTAATTACCTTGAAGGAAACACCGATTTTTTCTAGCAAGCGTTCCAAGTTATTCCCACGCAGAATCACACCAATACTACCCGTAATAGTACCTGGGTTAGCTACGATGTGTTCGGCTCCCATGCCGATGTAGACGCCTCCAGAAGCCGATATATTGCCAAAGCTAGCGACGATTTTAATTTTTTCGCGCAGACGCTTCAGAGCGCTGTAGATTTCTTGGGAATCTCCGACTGTACCGCCAGGGCTATCGATCCGTAGCAATAATGCCGGAAACTTTTTTTCTTCTACAGTTTTCAGGGCTTCTAGGACGCGTTTGCGAGTAGCACCCGCGATCGCACCAGTAATTTCAATCCGCGCAATTTGTTTTCTAAACTTGGGCTTAAACGGCCAAACCATGATCTGTCAACATACCTCGTAATAAACTTAATATAAGATGCCCAGCGGTCAGAAGACCTGCTTTGCTCTGTTAAGAAACATGAGCAGGCATGGTGCTAATCAGGATTTTAAGGAAATTTTTATATTTTGCAGAGAGTTTTTTTTGATATTCTCAATGGATACTAATCAATCCCTTGAATATTGCATCCAACACAAAATGCCAAACTCTAGTCTAGCGCCCAATGTGATGACTTAGCACAGATTATTTTAGCTGTTTTGGATAATTCAAAATTCTAAAAGCCTTGGTTATTTAACCTTTTTGGATTTTTTAGGATTGCTTTATTACAGTAATACACCTGCGCTAGTTGTCAGTCATTAATAACTAATAACTAATTTACAATTAAGTATTTAATCGATAACTTCGGTCATCAATTTAATTAATAAAATTTCATTCCGCAATACTAATCTTTATTTAGGTTAAGACCAGTAGTACTTTCGCTTTTGGAAATATTACTTTTTCTTCTCTTGTGCAGCCTATAGAAAACCTGAGGAAGCTATTTCCACTAGTTATGAATCTATTCGTAAAATTTGACACCGATAATAAGCGTACATATCAAACAGTGCCCCTACGAAACTACAGGTCAAGCTAATCACAAATAATCCACGCAGGGGAGTCCCACTGCCAAAGGTGGCGAGAAAATGGATAATCTGAGTAGCGATCGCCTCAGGTAACTCTTGTAAGCCAGGGAAGTGACCGATGAGGGATAGAAGGAGCAGTCCGCCACCAACTAGGAATATGGGAGCGACAAAACTAAAAATGATTGTAAGTAGTAAAGAGCGGAGAAAGTTAGTAAAAATAGTCATTTAGGACAAACTCCGTGAGTAGAGATGACAATAGCTGGATAGCAGTTTGTCAATTTCTACAATACGTGCGATCGCTCCTGACCAACCAATCTGTCAAAAATCTTAAGTTTTCATTAAAATAAACGGCTACCAGTTACAGCACATGCTGGTGATATCAGAAAGAATTTTCATCTACAAAACCCTTGCAAAATAAAGGTTATAGCCTAGATTAGCACCTCCTTATTGGTTTACAGCACGTTTAATAACAGCTTCATTTTCTGAGAGCATCTTTAATCTAAGTTAATATTCAGCGTCATTGGGAGTGGGCGAGATGAGGAGCAAAGTAGCAGGGGAGAAAGGTTACAGCAAATCTTTCTCTTCTGCCCAATGCCCTATTCCCCATTCCCCATTCCCTATCCCAATGACTTCCGCTATTCTTAAGGCAGTTACCGAGTTAGCTACAGAACATTGAACCAGACTACATCCAAATCCAGTTTAGGAGAATGGAGTCAGCGGTTGCTGGCGGCGATTTTTCTGGGTGGGCAAGTACTAGTTCACCTATTGAGGGGCAAAATCCATCGGCGCAACACCTTAGAACAAATGGCAGCAGTTGGGCCAGATTCCCTATTTATTGCCCTACTGACGGCTATTTTCGTCGGCGCGGTGTTTACCATTCAGGTGGCGCGGGAATTTATCAACTTTGGCGCAGGAAACATTATCGGCGGAGTGCTTTCTGTAGCGTTGACACGAGAACTCTCTCCCGTGTTGACAGCAGTGATTTTGGCGGGGCGAGTCGGTTCTGCCTTTGCAGCCGAAATCGGTACCATGAGGGTCACAGAACAAATCGATGCCATGTTGATGTTAAGAACAGATCCAATCGATTACTTAGTTATCCCGCGCGTCCTTGCTTGCTGTTTAATGCTACCAATTTTAACCCTCCTGTCTTTGGTAACAGGGATGTTCGGGGGATTAATAATTGCGACAAATATCTACAACCTGTCTGATACGGTATTTCTAGACTCAGCCCGTAACTTTCTTGGTATCTGGGATATTGTTAGCGCCATGATTAAGGCGTGTTGCTTTGGCATTTTAATTGCCGTAATTGGTTGCAGTTGGGGGTTAACGACAACAGGAGGAGCCAAAGGTGTAGGACAGTCAACGACAACTGCTGTTGTGACTGCCTTGCTGATTATATTTGTTAGCAACTTCTTCCTTTCTTGGTTAATGTTTCAAGGGACTGGCAATGCCTTCTTAGGCTTCTAAAACTGATGATTTAGGAGTAAAGAGCGGAGGCAAAGCGTCTCCGGTTCCGGTTATAAGTGAGGAGTTTTAACTTATAACTCATAACTCATAACTCCTGACTCCTAAAATAGGAGAGATGCCTACTAATAAAGCAGGATTTAAGACTGTGACCAGTTCATTTGCTCCTAACTCCACATCAACTGTGGAACTCAAGCCTAGCTACAATATACCTATAGTGTTGGTGATTGCCGCTATTCCACTACTGTTGGTACAACCGTGGGTAGGCTCCGTTTTCACACTGTTTGGTTTGTTTCTTATGTTTCAGGCGTTAACGCTGCGTTTGCAATTTACCGCCACCGACTTAGATATTTACAGAGGCGAAAAATTGATTCGGCGCTTTCCCTACCAGGAATGGCAAAACTGGCGGATCTTCTGGAATGGAGTCCCCATACTGTTTTACTTTAAAGAAATTAAAAGTATTCACTTTTTGCCAATTTTATTTGACCCCAACACCTTGAAAAGTTGCTTGGAACAACGTTGTCCGCGTATTTAGTGCTGAGTTCCATCTGTGCTGAGTCCGTTTTGATCTAAACTCATAACTCAGCACTTGTAACTCAAGAATTTTATGGCAGGTCAATTGTAATATTTCTGAAAGCTATTTATTCGCGTCATAGGAATTACACTATTGTTTATGAACCCAGAGGCATCTCAAACCCCAGAACCAATTGATGAGCGGTTGGCAGAAAAACAAGAACAGAACAATGCAGTTGAACATCCAGTCAATCCATCTGTTGAGTCAGTGGTAGAAACAGGAGCCATTAGCTCATCAGAAGACTACACAACTATTGAGCCACTCATTTCCAATGCAGAAGTGGTAGATTCTACAGTAGAGCTAACAGAAAATTCAAATGGCGAGTTTGTAGCGCAGTCGGAAGCGGAAAATACCGCACTGGGATCAGAAAACCATTTATTATATGCAGAAGCACAGCAACGAGTAGCAGAGTTGCAGAGCGCTGAAGCTGCTCTCAAGGAAGAAATAGCCAAGCTGCAAGCTTCATACAAAAACCTTCAGGCACAAGTGAGTGAAACTCAAACCTCACTGGGACGACTTGTGCAAGAATCGCTAGTGCAGTTAGAACAACGCAAACAAACCCTGCAAATTTCTGTAGAACAACTAGAACGCCGTCAAGAACGTATCCGCAACGAGATGCGAACCACTTTTGCTGGTACATCCCAAGACTTGGCAATTCGGGTGCAGGGTTTTAAAGACTATCTCACGGGTAGCTTACAGGATTTGGCCGTTGCCGCTGAACAGTTGCAACTGACGCCAACTGTGGTGGAACGAGAAAAACCATCTGTAAAAGAGGTTAAACCAGTTGAAACCCAACCTGGAATACCGCAATTTGCCCAACAGCAGTTTCAAGATACTACAAAGCAAATTCGCCGCCTAATTGACCAATACCGGAATAAACCAGATTATTACGGGCCAGCGTGGCAACTACGCCGTACCTTTGAACCAATCCACGCGGAACGAGTCTCTAACTGGTTTTTTACCCAAGGGGGACGGGGTGGTTTGCGGACAATGGGTAGCCGCTTACAGAATATTTTGATTGCCTCAGCTGCAATTTCGATATTACACAAGCTGTATGGCGATCGCGTCCGTACTTTAGTCTTAGCTAATACACCGGAGCGATTGGGTGAATGGCGGCGCGGCTTGCAAGACTGCCTGGGAATCGGTCGCCCAGATTTCGGGCCAGACCGAGGCGTGGTATTATTTGAGGCGTCTGATGCTCTGGCTCAGAAAGCAGAGCGATTGACCAAAGCCAATCAATTGCCCTTAATTATCATTGACGATTCAGAGGAGCAAATCAGTCTATCACTGCTGCAATTTCCCTTGTGGTTAGCCTTTGCTCCTGACCCCAAAACCGTGAGAAACTATGATGATGACTTTTAAATGAGTCATTAGTCATTGGTCATTGGTCAAGAGGTATTACTCTTGACTTTTTTAAATTTTGAATTTTGAATTGTATTATGGCTATTTGGTTAACTCTGTGCGGCGTAATTGTTGTTATAGCTTACCTGCTGGGTTCTTTTCCCACTGGGTACATCGCTGTAAAGCAGTTAAAAGGTATTGATATTCGGGAAGTTGGTTCAGGTTCCACTGGAGCAACTAATGTACTAAGAACCTTGGGGAAAGGGCCAGGAGCATTCGTTTTAGTACTTGATTCTTTAAAGGGAGTATTAGCGATCGCTCTAGTTTACTGGTTATTCAATTTTGACCCAATTCAAAATTATATCCCACCAAGGGTAGATGCACAACTTTGGCAACCGTGGCTCGTAACAATATCTGGGTTAGCCGCCATTCTGGGACACAGTAAATCGATTTTTTTGGGCTTTACCGGTGGGAAATCAGTTGCTATAAGCTTAGGGATTTTGTTGGCCATGAGTTGGCAAGTAGGTTTAGCAACAGTCGGTGTGTTTGCCGTAGTCGTGGCAATATCGCGGATTGTCTCTTTGAGTTCAATTGCAGGTGCGATCGCTGTTCCCATTTTCATGGTACTTTTACATCAACCGTTACCCTATATTCTGTTTGGTATTGCTGGTGGACTATATGTAATTTTGCGCCATCGCACTAATATTGAACGGCTGTTTGCTGGTACTGAGCCAAAAATTGGGCAAAATGTAGCGACGGAACCAGAACAAACGGCATAATTGACTAACTGCAAATAGATATTTTTTTGCCCGTCTGCTTCAGCGGGGGTTAAGCTTACGAACTAACTTTGCCTTTCATTAAACGGTGGAAAAGGCGGCAAGGCCATAAAAAAGCTCCACAAATACTTACTGAGGCGATGGCGGCCACAACTCGCCAAGTCGAACTAGTCTCGCTAGCAGACTCTGAAGGATGAGCTTCTGTACTTTTAGCTAATTCTGGCACTGAATGAGATAGCTGACTGGCTGTACTCACCCCTTCAATCGCTGCTCCAATTAGATAAGCTACTAGGGCAATTACTAGCCAGTTATTCATAATATTCAACTGTTTGAACTCTGAGCGTATACTTGGCAATGAGCAATCATTTTATTTATCGTGCTAATGATTGCCGCCTTGCCCGAACGATAACCTACCTTCGGCCGTATCACGAATGAGGGGTAGTTTAGATTTTATATAAGTATTAAGCGTGCTATCTGCCTGGGCATCAATCCCCTGCTTCGCTTTTAACTGCTGGAGGAGCAATTGTACTAAAGCAGCATCGTCAAATTGGAGCAGGGTGTTGACCTGGGTAGACTCGATTACAGCCCAAAGCTGTTGCATCATTTTGGCAGTGACCATGAGTCTGTAACCTCTTAAGCTTTTCTTTATATTTACACAGATTTGGAATTTGTGGTTAGTTTTTATCTGAAGATTTATAAAGATGTAAGCTAAAAATGCCTGAGTAAGCCAATACAGTTAAGTTATGGCGGTTTTTCAATTGATTGAAATACAACACTCCCCATTCCCTGCCTGTGGTCTATAAAGAAAGAAAATTGCTGTCAGACATTATTATCCTCTCCAACTCTCCTTCACAAGGCTACGGTGTACACACAAGTAGACCCAATACTTTTCGGTTAAGGGAGAAAGGGGAAAGGGAAAGGGTTTGAATTTCCCTTTCCCCTTTCCCCCTTAACCTTTCCCCAGACTAAAAGAGAGATTATTGGGTTTAACCGAAAAGTATTGCAAGTAGACCCAGAGCTAGTTTCCAGGCGAAAAAGGTGGATTTCTTTTGTTCCCATGCTCTGCATGGGAATGGGTTATTAGGGGCTGCCGCCTCCAGTCAGACATTGAGTCTCTGACTCAATGAATGCATTCCCAGTCTCCGACTGGGAACGAGTCAAGCCTTATCAAGCTAGGTTTTTAGGACTTGTGTGTATACCGTAGCCTTCACAAGAAGAGAATTAGAACAAGGCTTTTGAAAAACCACAATGCAGACATACGTCAATCAGCGCTTTTTGTGGAATCAACCTTCAGTCGTTTTTACTATTGAGTACTTTTACTATAGCAATCCTAAATCATTCGTGAGAGACAAAATCGTTGTCATGCTTAATAAATACGTAATTTTTCTCTCCGTATTTTCTCAAGTTTCAATTCGGATTGCTATAGAAGTTTATTTTGAACGTATTACACAAGACGCTTCTTGTCCAGAAGGATCGGGAAAAATTGCTAAAGTGTGATATCCGGGGTTATCTGTTCCATATATCACTCGAAAAGTATACAACTTATTTTTACCTTGCCCTTCGGTAACAACTGTTAAAAGTGTATTACTAGTGTTAGGAAGTCCAGGAATATTCAGTTTTTTAATTCGTCTGAGTTGAATTACATTGGCTGCTGAGTTTTTGCAATCTCCTGTACTAGTATTAGGTTTTGGGCCAAACTGCATACATACTGGTCCATCAAAATCCATAGTTACTTGTGATGGATCGTTTAACCAAACTTTTTTAATTACTTCTCCAGCCTGAATAAAGCTTAAGTTTGTTCCTTGCTGATAGGAAACATTGATCGTAGGTATTAGCCCCCCTAAGCCTTGCGCTTGGCAGGAAAACATGGAACGCAGAACGGCGTTATTAGCTACAGCGCGACCTGCCAAAAACAACATAGCAACCGAGAAAACAAAGGAAGCTATCGGTAGGAAATAATAATTATCTGGGGTATTTCCTGACAAGTTAGTATTCTTTTTCATGGTTGCAAATGGGGAGATTGGTAGAGAAAACAAGGGGAGATGCAAAAAATGGCGATCAAACTAGTTACCAATTACCATTACTAAATCAAAAATCAAAAATTGGTGTAAATACTACCTCCTAAAATTGCATTGCTTGATTAACGTATATTTCAATATTTGTGCCTGCTGGCAAAAACCAAACATTAGTTTGTTGTGACATTTGGGCGATCGCCTGTTGATTACGTTGGGCAATTTGGGGTACTACAGAGTTCAAACCACCTTCCACAATCCCGGCTGCAAGGTTGCGTCTGTTCTTGGTGACAGTAGTAAGAGTTGTGCTGCTACTGGTATTGCCGTCAACGGTAGTTTGTGAAGTAAGTGGTTGGAGTTCAGTATCACTACGATTTATTAACTCTGCGGCTTTACTAATACCTCCCAAAACAAATAGTCCTGCATCCATTGATGCTATGGAGGAACTTTGACTAGGAAATCTATTTGCTATTAAAGGTTTACCTTGGGAAGCACGAACAAGAATTGTATTGTTGGGTAAGCTTCGTTCTGTAAGGTTGCCATCATTTTGCGAGATAACTTTAACTACGCTCATCTGCAAAAGACCTTGTTCGGAAAGTGAACGAATTTCAGTGAGAAATTCGGTGTTCGCAGGTACAGCGATCTCACCATCCGTAGATTTTAGAGGTTCTTTCAACCGGATAACAAATATGTTTTTCTCTTCGTCTCCTTCGCCATTCTTTCCTCTAGAAGTTTCCCCAAATATCGCTGTTGCCAACACAGCTTTGGCACTAGTTCCTACTGCTACGGATTTCTCTCCCTGCTGTTGCACTTGATTGACCGCAGGGGCAGGAGTTTCAGGTTGCGGGGTTTGTTCAGGATTGGGGTTTGGTGTTTGTTCAGGATTGGGGTTTGGTGTTTGTTGTTGCACCTGGGTATCACTTGGAGGTGGATAACTACCTGCAACGGTATTAGCTTTATCATCGACATTTACTTGACCGTAGCTACCTAGCTTTGCTAACCTTGCCCACTCTTCAAGTGGACTTGGTGGAGGTGGTGGAGTTGTACTGACTACGGGTTGAGTGTCTGGCTTCACAACTGGTAGCTGGGCTATTGGCAAAGGTTGAGAAGCAGGAACTTTAACGATGCGCTCAACTGTAACTGTTCGAGGCACGTAAGCTGTTGGTGGGGGTGTTGGTATCACTCTCTGTCTACCTCTAGAAGAAACTGACGGTTCTGGTTGTACGGCTACTGTCGGTGTTGATTTTGCAATTCTGAGCTTTTGTTGGGCGGCTTTCACCAACTCTGCTTGTTCTGTTAGGGCTAATTTCGTTTTTAGAGTATCTATTTCACCTTCTAGCTGTTGAGAGCTAGATTGATTAATTGGCTGCGATCGCACTTGCTCAGAAACAATATTTTTTGGCTTTTGACTGCTGGTGTTCATCAACTGGGACAAAAACACACCACCAACCAAAACTATGGCTAAGGTAGCAGCCCCTACCAAGCCTAATTTTGCAAAGGGGTTAGATGATAGGGGTTGCTTAGTCTGAACTTCTTGTGGAAGAGATAGCGACTCTTGCGGTGTTGCAGAGTCTTCTGATGCTTGGGTATCGGTAGAAGATTCTTCTTCAAAGCCGACCAACCTTGCCATCCGCGATTCCCAATCAAAAGATTCTACATCTTGTTGGCGATCGTCGGTAGTTAGAGTCAATAGATTTTGTGGAGGAGTTTCTGTGGGAATTGAATATCGAGTCATGGTAGACCTTGGTTTGGATTTCCAGAACAATTTTTATCTTGGATTTCACAGACATTATAAATTTCTAACCTGGCTTCACCGAGGCGGTAAGCTGCGAAGTGCGATGGGAGTGCTGCATTTGGTAGTGAAGTTGCTGGTTCATCTATTGCTCTAACTAAAATTTGTTTATTAAACGAAATTGATTTTCCCAACTTATCATAACCGCTAAAAACTAATTGATTGGCAAGCATCTCCACTTTCCACTTTCCATCGCCTACTTTTGTAGGTTGTGAAACTTTTTGTATGACTAATACATTTTCAGTTCCTCTATTAACATTTTCAAATTGACTATCTGGATTTAAGTTAATCAGTTGTGACTTAAGTTTTGGCTGAAAATCAGCAGCTACAAGTTGGGAACTAATTTCCCAGACTGTTGTTGGTGGCTGCTGCGGTGACCAGGTAAGCATTAAGCTCATACTTTCACCAACAAAGCGCCGAATAGTCTCTGGTTGTCGCTCTAAATTTTGCTGGGGGTCTACGGTTATAACACGACCATCAACAAGTTGTACTAAACTTTGAGGTGTGAGTTGCCGACCTAACTGTTGTAGCATAGACCCGTGAAATATCAATAACAGTAAGGTAAACACATTTAAACCAAATGTTCCTACTGCCAACAGTGGTAAGGGGTTATTTTTCTTATTTTCTGGTTTAAGTAACTGCATTAATATTTTATTAAGTATATAGATTGAACTATCATCAAATAAATTAGAAATCGTTTATCTTATAAAGTTATCAGATGTTCTACTTCCGCATTCTTTTAATTTATCTTCGTTCAGATTGTTGTAGTCATCTAGCAAACATAGATTACGAATTTCATAAATTTCTAATTTGTCAGCACGGATACTATAAATTGCTTTTTGCAGGGTAGTACCATTGCCTGCTTGTGAATTAGCAAAATAATCTGTTGCACGAACAAGTAAATCTTTATTAAAAGGAGTTATGAGTTCTGCACCACCAACTCGGTTTTTTTGAATTAAGTCAGCTACCATACCCACTCGCCACTTACCTGGGGCAATTTGTTTTGGTGGATAAACCCGCTTAATAACTAATTGTGATGTCATAACTTGGTTGGCATTTTCAGAGAAAACTTCTGGCGGTGTCATTTCTGCAACTGTGCTTAAGAAACCTTTGCGAAAGTCTTCTGATAAGGCAAAACTCGCTATCCAACTGCTGGTACTAATTTTTTGGCTACTACCTTGAGGTGTTCTAATAAGAATTCCTAAATCTGATTTGGGGTTTGCAACTTCTTCAATAGTTTGTGCTGGCAAGGTTCCAGACCAACTAAACATTGATATCATCGTTTTGCTGATGAATCGGCGAATTGCTTCCGGTTCTCTTTCTAAATCATCAATATCAGCTACTGGTTTCCCATCTATTAATTGCACAAAGTTGGGAGGCTTTCTCAGACTAAGTTGGCGAATATTTATCCCTTGGAATATGAATAAAAGTAAAACTAAGATATGTAAACTAAAGGTAGCGATCGCAAAAATTGTCAAAACACTTCCTGTTCTTTGTCTTTTTTCTAGTAAACGCACCATTTACTCATCTCCTCCTGCAAAAAAATTCAGCTATTATATATGATGATTTGCATATACTCAGCAGTCAGGAAACTAGCCAATACTAGATTCTTCTTAGGGAATTTTGAATTACTTATATCCTTTCCTTTACTAAAGAAGCCGTATTGCTGATAGCACTGAAGACCGCAAAACCGCCAGCAGCAGCCACAAGTAAGGATAAAATTGGTGCTAAAATTCCCAGAAAAATTATAAACCACATTAAGTCTGGATCAACATTAGCATCTTGACCTGGCCCATTTACAATAACTGCGGCAGTTAGTACAGCGATAATATTGAATGAAATCTTGGCGATTCCAATAGATAAAAATCCGGTCAGCCATGCAAAAATTGGTTTACCAGCTACAGGTAGTAAAGATCCACCTACAGCTATTGGCCCTAAAGCTGCTATCAGCAACATAGTAGCTTCTATCAAATTCTGGAAGGCATATTGTAAGGAAACTAAAAAGTTTTTGATGCTCGTTTGGACTGTAGAACCTAACAAAGAATTAAATGAGGTTTCTGATACAAAACCAGTGCCATATCTGATACTATCTACCTTCGTTTGTAGTCTAATTATCCAGCTTTTATTTCCGTATGTATCTCTATATTTCTGCCAGAGAGTGTTAACTTTTTCGGCAGCTTTGGCAAAACATTGATTTTGTTGTTCACCAGTAAGTGATTGACAAGGGCGCAGCAAAGAACCAGCTACTTCTTCAGCAACACTCATATTCAGTGCTTGCTGGTACATTTTATCTGCATCTGCTGATACCACTACTTGCTGATTCACACTGTTTAAAAAATTCCGCATTCCCAATGTCAAATTAGAAAGTATACTTCCATTACCTGAATTACTTAACAGGATCACCACTAGAAAAGGCCAGATTAAAGCTGATATGGGACGGGTATATTCGTAGGATATTAAGTCTTTGAGGAATTGTAACATAAAAAATAACAGGGTACCTACCGCAAAAAAAATACCCAGATTTGTCAGCGCTCCATACAAGTTATCACTGGTGTTGTTTTGTAATAAATCCAGCCATTGTTTGTCCCAACCTTCAGCAATACTTTGGGAAGTTGCAGTACCATTATCGAGAATCTCATCAATGCCTACTTGAATACCTACTTGGGCAAAAATTAGTTGAATAGCAAGTTGCATTTTGCGTTTTTGAATATTGTTTAGATTTTTTTGCTTTCACAAAGAGACAAAATTGTTCAACTTCAGGTGAAAGTCAGTAAGCAAAAAAGCTTTGTCTCGTTCCAAGCCTCTGGCTAATCATGAAATCTTATTTATCAACTTTTCTCCCAAACAAATCTAGTTGAGAAGTAGCGCGTAAAAGTCCCGCAGCTTCTGTAGATGTTTCTACTCTCCGAGCGCGATTCGCCTCTTCTGCCTGTTGAGAAATGTTTGCCAAGTTTAAGTTGGAATATTGCAAAGACTGCTCTAATTGCGTAGACTTTGCATATGATTCTCCAACAATTTTTATCTGCTCTTTTTGGATTTTCAGTGATTCTTGGTTGGTAATTAACAATGGTGCTAAACCCTGAGAAAGGACTGTTGCTACAGTGTCAACAATACCATTTTTATCCTTAACACCACCTAGAACACTTTGCCTAAATTTCTCAATTTCGTTGATTAATTCATTGTCCTGATTTACATCTGTAACGCTCTCAAGAGCTTGTTGAATATTTTCTAGTTTTACTTTTGTCCGAACTTGTCCATTCTCACCGAGTACGCCTTCCGCTGCTCCACGGGTGATTACACGATTGAGTTCATTACTAACTAAATTTCCATGCACAGCGGAATTATTTTCAAAGCGGTCTGATTTAGAATAGAGAATCAAATTATCACGAACCTTTTGTCCAGCATCAACAGGGTTAGGTATATTCAATTCTCCCCTAGAATTACTCAGAGCATTTTGACTCTGTACTTCTACAGGCTTTAAGTTGTCGCTCAGATTATATTGAAGATAGTTTTGTAAATCTGTGGAATATGATTGAAAATCAGTCCAAACCTGGCCTAATCCCGTCTGAACTTGTGCCATTGCTGGTAAGATTGCCAGGGATAGCAGCGTAAAAGTAAAAATGGTTGTTTTTCTCATACATCTATGCCTGAAAAAGGTAGACTAAATTAAGTTATTGAGTCGTAAATTTAGCTTTTTAACTATGATTTATAACTTTTTAACCCATTGTTAACTGCTTAAAATACACGATCAACTACTACGTAGGGTAGCCACTAACTGACGTGCAAATGCAGAAATTGCTTCATATTTATCGCTGTGAAGTTCCATCATTTTGCTGCGTGCAGTTTGTTCATAAGGGTTATTAGCAACTGCTGCCAATTGTTCGTAACCTGGGTAGTAACGGCAGAATGTATAAATACCGTTATCATCTAATAGCCATTGGCTATAAACACTTTCTTTCCGAGGAAAAAAGCTTTCTGAGGCATTACGAGCAATAATGTTGCGGGGATACTTTAAGATATCTGCAAAACTATCCACTGCAACTGGCTGAATGCGTCCAATCAATCGCGTTGTCAGGTTTTGCAAAATTTTAGATGCAGCTTTAGATTTGGCAATGGTATCAGGATCTTGCCCTGATAAGATGACTCTGATGCCGGCTTTAGCACCGTTCGCGCAAATTCTCCCAACTAAGTCGGAAATTTGCTCGAATTCAAATAGAATTGGTGCTTCGTCAATGAAGAATATAGAAGCTGGACTACTTAATGCGCGTCGTAGTGCTGCTGAATAGGCACTCAAAGATAGTACGGCTGCATCTTCACTATCTGATAGGTTTCTGAGAGCAAAAACTAAAAGTTGTGCATCGGTAGGAAAGCTGGATGGTGCAGAAATAGCTTGTCCCACACGGCTAGAAAGCCAAAACCGCAACCGGAGTTGAATTTGACTGAGAGCGTCTTCTACTCTGCCAGTTAAAGTACTTAGCTGCAAGTGTTCTGGGGAACAAAAATAGAGAAAATCTTTTAAAGTAGGGGTTTTTTGCCAAGCCTGAGTACCAAATCCTCCCGCCATCGCCTGTCGATATCGCTCTTGTATACCCTCATCAGCAAAGAAGGCTTCTAATGCTAAGTTGAGCAGCGATCGCACGGTTTGCGATAAAATTTGACTTTCAGTCGATGATCCTAAAACCATTGTCATCAATGCTGATTCTAGGAAGGCGGTATAGTCGTTAAAGCGATCGCGCTGTTGTTCTGGATCTAGCGATCGTAAATCTGGCTGTTCAAATAAGTTATTCGATTGTTTGGAGATATCGAAATAAGCTCCATTCCCCTCCATAAACTCTGTATAGTCTGTGAAAGTAGATGTACCATCAGGTTTAGGGAAATCTAACGCCACTACAGGAATACCATGCGCCAACGCCTGAGTCAAAATCCCTGATACCAACACCGATTTACCAGCACGAGTTGTAGCAAACAAAGCCAAATTTTTGTGTTGATTAAACAAATCTAAATGTATGGGTGTTCCGCCTTCTTCAGCAATCAACTCAAAGCCTTGTTTATCACCCCGTTTAGTTAAGACTAAAGGCATCAATCCGGGAACTTCACTTGTTAAATATAGCTGGCGACGATTAAAGGGTGTTGCTAACAAACCTTCCCAAACTATCGGTAGAGTTTGCAGCCAGATTTTCCACGCATACTCGGTTTCCCTAATTACCCTTGCTGGACGTTGAAAACAGTTTTCAATATATCTTGTTGCCTCATCTAATTTATCGACAGTTGGACGATGTACCAAAATAGCTATACTCGTATAAATCGGGACTGCACCTTCAAATAATTGTTCTTGTGCTGCTACCGATTTCTTCAACTTTAATTGAGCGTTGACATCAATAGTTTTGCTTTTTTCTTGAGCCATGATTGTCGTCATGTTTGACTGTTTCAGCACTCGTTGCAAAGTAGTTTTCACCAATGCTGGATTTGCCGCAGTCAACTCACAAAAAATTTCTGTATCTACTACTGTTTCTCTAGCCAACAGTTCCCATAAATAGCGCAGTTGAGCAGATTTATTTGGCCAACCTCCGGGTTTTTCGAGAAATGAGAGTGCGCCAATATAACGATTGTTAACATTAACCCAGCGGCGATCGGCACAAGGTACGCTAGACTCCATCAGCAAAGTTGTGCCGTGGATATTGTCTATCAGCAATTTACTACTAGCTAAATCTGAATTAACTTGCTCGTGCAGTCCTTGTTCATCTAAAGTCATTAACTGGGGAATCTCTATTGGCTGTGTATCATTAAACCTTTTCCAGATGTCCTCCCAGAGTTCATCAGCTGTCAAAGGCTTTACATCCAATCCCATTTGATTAGATAAAATTTGTTCCCAGCGGAGGAAACCCTGTTTGTAAGCATTTGTAATCAGGGTTTCGATGCGTTGGTTTTCTACTTCAGAGAGTTCACCTTTAAATTTCAACCACCATGATTCAGCTTTGACTAAAAGCTTCTCTATCCAATCATCTGCATTTGCGGAGTTAGATTCAACGGTGTAAGTGACATAAATCCGCAAGAATTTTGGCTTCCGAACACCAGAAATAGTCAGTTCTTTGATTCTAGCTCTCTCTGCCATCAACAAATATTTGATATCTCGTGATGGCGCATTCTTGATTAGCGATGCTAATTCTTTTTGGCGCTCTTTGTCGGAACTAAAAGATCCCAAATGCAGCGTCATTCTTTCACCGCTAGGGATGTCTTTCAATCCGGCTTCAATGTTATTAAAGAGTGTATCGATTTGTTCGGGTCTTAAAGTGGTATGAATTCCCTTACAGTCAAAACCAAAAACAAAGCAGAACCGATCTTTTTGAGTGCCTTTTGCTAAAAGGTAAGCACCAATATCACGCCCATTCATTGCTACACGTAGCATTGTCGCCAAGTGTAAGGCATCTTCAAATGGCGTTAATCTACTTTCATTTCCGACGACGCCGACGCTTTGTTTTCCGATTTTTTGCTTCATGGTTAACTTCCAGTAAGCTTTGATAACGAGCAAAGCCTCTTGTCCAAGCGGGAACACCAATAAATTTACTTAAAAAACTCCAACTCCTACCACCAGTTAATATCCACCAAGTTCCTATTCCCCAACCAGTCATTAGTACTGTCCACAACCATTTTTGAAACTCTTCTTCAAAAAGACCCCCAAAAATTCCATTGATAATAAAGTAGGAGGCTAAGGCAATTACTGTCCAAGGAAGAATTTGATCGGCCGGAATTGGGCCTAGTGAGGGTTGGCTTCCCAGAACTTGGTTGACTGGACGAAATTCTTGTTCCCGCTCTTGAGACATTTGAAATATCTGAATTATTTACTGCTATCGCCAATTACAAAGCGTGTGAGTACATCAGCAATGGTAACAGCAACAACCACTAATAAGGGTGTTCTGGCAATGCTTTGCCAATCTTCATCTTTACGCACTGCGTTAATCACACCAA
The DNA here is from genome assembly GCF_047228265.1 of Nostoc sp. UIC 10607. NCBI lineage: Bacteria > Bacillati > Cyanobacteriota > Cyanophyceae > Nostocales > Nostocaceae > Nostoc > Nostoc sp. UIC 10607. Next base: position 350,450 of record NZ_JBIQNW010000001.1, read on the forward strand.
CCAAAGAAATTGCAATATAGAGTAAGTAAATTGCCCGTAACACATTAAATATCAAACTTACTGCTGTGTCGCTACCACCAGCATTTGTTGACGAGCCATCTTGTAAGGTTTTTTTGAAAAACTTTTCAGCTTCCCCAAAAAACTGTGCTTGTGCAGGGGCTGCAAAACAGTCTAACCAATATAAACTCAGAATGATGGCTGCTGCTAAAATTTGTAATAATATTAGCGATCGCCTTGGTAAATTCACCTGCTGCCCAATTTGCTGGGTGATGACTGTAATTAAACTACCAACTAGTAAACAAAAAAGCAGGATAGGACTTTTTAGGCTGATAACGCTTACAAGTACAGCACAAGCAATTAAAAAGGGTATAGATTCAACCAGAATCATCAAGCTGGATTTCAGCCCCAGTCTTAACTTATGAGATCCTTTGACTGTGCTACCAGTTAAAGCTTTGAAAAAGTTTCTCCCATGAGAACTTTGTCTAGACATTTGCTAATTTTCCTATGATGTACTTGAGTGTTGGTTGTCTAAAAATTTACAATGTTTAAATCAATTTAACATGATTTAACATTTATTTTTAACCAAATTTCTGAACTTGCAGTAAAGTCTTACATTATATACAACTATTATTAAGTTAAATAAATATTAATATTTATTTAAAAGCAAGTATGCGTCATTTGAGAAGCTAGGTTGTGAGCCTCAAACCAGAACTCGCTCCTACAGTCCTCCTCAAGTTTTGCCCTGCTAGCGATTTAGCCTCACTTAGAGGTTAGGGAATGCAGTAAAAACGGGAGATAATGTTTGGGAGCATATTAAAGTGTGAGTTTTATATTTAACCTTCAGAAGACCATGTAAGTAAGTCCTAGCAAGGTTAGCAGCATTATTCATACAGAATTAATACAGAAATTTGCGCCAAGATAGTTATATCTCATCCTGACATATCTTAAGTTATATGAACACTATTACATAATGCTATCAAATTAAGTATTTATTCTCTTCTTTTACCTAGAATTGGTAAAAATTAAAACTAGTTAATAAGCGTATTTAGTTGTCTAAAAGTCGGAATTCAATACAACCTTGCTGTTGTTGCTGGTCTAATATCCCTAATATCTATGGGTCAGAATAGTTAAAAAAAGTTCACCCGTCAACTATGTTATAATTAGATAGTTGAGAAATATTTTCGGTCATGTAACTGACTATTATAGACACCTCTCCGAATCTAAATCTCTACACCCTTTGATTCTGGGGGTGTTTTATGTCAGTTTATATTGCCAATCTATCCTTTAGAGATGAGAGTCTTCAGCATTGCAAAAATTGAAATTTTTAGTTAGCCAAACTGTATTGGAATATTTAGTGTAAAACTGATACATCTAACTGTCCCAAGATGTGCTATTGGAACGGACAAGTTTAGTGTGTCACAAGCCCAGATAATATACGGTTACTACTTGAACTTATGCCAACGGATATAATTACCCGTCCTGAGTCACTTACAGAAGATTGCTTCTTTACTTATGCCCTTGGGACTGATTTGCACGATACTAATTCGACAGCCCAATATTTACGCAGAATCAGGAAAGAAGATAAACCCTATATCGATATAGCTGTTTCTCCCAGACCTGGCTATCGGTTTGAGGTTTGCCTGATCCCAGTTGAAGGGTTCGCTAAAGAAACAATATTGACAAAAGATGGCTTCGCCAAAGCTTTAGCGATTATTTGTGCTGTATCTAACAAAGCTAGGAAGCGATTCCCCTCAGGAAACGGACAAGAGATTGTCCGGTGTCAATTTAGCAACTTAGCTGATGCAGTCGCTGTAGCAAACAGATTGTCTGCATTACCCTCTAATATGTATGAAACTCTCGCCAAGCTACCAAATGCCTTGTAATATTGCGTCCGCTTGAATATTTATTATTTAGGACTGACACAAAGAGATTTTAATGGTAAGTAACTAGACGGACTTGAGATTAAAAACTCAATGCTTCATACTTCATCTGTTGAAAAAAGTCGTGTATAACAAGACTTTTAACCCTTTTTGCACAGTGATCCATAATTCAAAGTGAGTTTTTTTTATGCCTACAAGTCCTTTGCGTGAAGAACCTCGTAACCAGCGAGCGCCTGTAATTCGTACAAGTAATGAATTTATTCTTTTAGAATGGTTAAAGTCAACTGGTCGTCTGATAGAGCGGGAACATCAAGAATCTGAGTATCTAAATGAAGTAGAAGAAATTTCAGAAATGATAGACCTTGACGATATTCCTTACGATCATGACGATGACGATTCTGACATGGATATAGAAGCCTAGTAGCGTAATTCGTAATTTGTAATTCGTAATTCGTAATTACTTACCTGAAGGGTTTCATTGATTTGGAATCTGTACTTAATTTACGCTGAAAGGCTAAGAATCCCGACTTTTTAGATAAGTCGGGATTCTTAGTATTAAAATGTGAGTGTGTTTAATTTTTGGACTTGAGTAATAGATAAAATAATTGTCCATTGCTGACTGTGACACCAGCGCGATCGCCTGCTAATTTCCCAGTACCTAAAAAATAATCTACCCTACCTGCACCTTTAATTGCGCCTCCAGCATCTTGGTCAAGAACATAGCGACTAACGATGCGCTCCTCCATTTTTCCGGTAGGATTAGCAAAGGGAATAGAAGCGCGAATCAACGCTAAAGCACCAGGAGGCATGAGAGATTTATCTGTAGCGATCGAACGCTCTGCTGTTAATGGTACGTTGATAGAACCTTGGGCTGGTTCACCATGGTTTTCTTGAAAAAAGACAAAGCTGCGATCGCGCGGAATATAAATATTTAATTCTTGGGGATGCTTTTGAAAATAGTCGAGGATAATTGGCATAGTCATCCCTTCTAGCGGTAATTTGCCATCATTCGCTAATTCTCGGCCAATGCTTTTTTAGTTATAAGCGATATTACCCGCATAGCCGATTGTTGTCTGAGTCCCATCGGGAAGCTGAAGTTTCGCTGAACCTTGAATTTGAGCTAAATATGGTTCGAGGCGATCGCGAAACCAAAACAACTCTAATCCTCGTAATTTCCCTTTTGCGCCTTGTAAACCATCTGCTCCTTCTAATTCTTCGCGTGTAGGATGAGGCTTACTCCAGGAGTTTAAATCAGGAGGTAATCGATAAACAGGATAACGATATTCTGCTGTGGGAACACGACTGGCTGCATAAAGCGGTTCATAATAGGCGGTGAATAAAACAGAACCTTTGGTATCGTTACCAACTGACTGGTAAAGAACAAATTCCCGCTCGATGGCTTGATGTAATTCTGTTGCAGAATTAGTTTTTAATAAAAGTTCGCGGAATCTTTTCAAGCTTTTGATGACGCGATCGCGCTTAATCCCAGCCACCTGATAGTTTTGATAAGTAGCCACAGCATTAGCCGTTTGCAGGTATTGGAGACTGCGAGCGATCGCACTCACTAGCGCCTTTTTGTCTGCTATTTCTCCATATAGAACCTCATCTAAACAAGAAGCATCATCCTGACAACAAGTAACTGGTAGCCTCTGAATCAATGGTGTTTTTTGCTTTTGTGTAAATGCATCTTGATTTTCAGCAGTCAACGAAACTGGTATATTCCACTTTTTTACGCGACATTCTGGCGGACTAAGTTCCTGATGCGTCAAAGATTGCATCCGCACCAGCAAAATCGACAAAACCACAGGTAAGCTAATAGCGATAACTTTATTAAACTTTGCTAACCTAGCAAGTGTCTTGTTCATCAAAATTTAAAATCTTTGATATTATCCCATTTTCCTCAAATTCAAAAAACAAAAATAATTTAATTTCTCAACACAAAAATTTTTACTAATACCCAGCCCCCAATCCTTATTCATTCATATTACGATAAGTAGCAACTGCTGAAGGTGATATTCGGTTCAAATATCTGAATATCCAGTATTTGAAAATGGTATCTAAAATCACTGGAAATGTAGCAATAAATAAGAAGATAAAATCTCGATTTGCTGGTAATCCCCAATGCCGGGATACTCCTTCTAGGAGAACTTCCCAACCATGAGGAGAGTGGAAACCTACAAATATATCGGTAAACAAAATGATGATAAATGCCTTGGCACTATCACTAAGTCCATAGACAATATGATCAAAGAAATCTTTAATCACAGCAATAGAAGTCTTGCTAACGACTAAAAGCCATATAAACGCAGCGACTGAAAAAATATCTGCAAAAACATTTTTGATAGCATTAGAACTTTCGTGACGAAATTCTTCAGCAAGTTCAATAGCTCTCTTTTTCATTTCAATTTCCATCCGCTCAGGCAAGAGTGGGGGGGCATTTCTAAGAAGATTTTCAAACTTGAGCTTTTCTTCAAATCTTTGTAATTCTACAAGGGCTTCTTCTTCCATTTCTGAATTGAGGAATATCTGCATTTGCTGATTGTCTCTAAAGTTCTCAACAAGCGGCCCTACTACGAAAGCTTTTGCTATCTGATGTGTTAGTAATGGTACTATAATTAATAGTAAAATAAACCTGATAGATATTATTGTTCTTCTTTGAGCTTGACGAAAACTATGAATTACCTCTTGTTCAGAATTAGGGTCTAATTCAACTTGCAAACGATTGATAGTACTTAAAATAGAGCGGGGTAAAACGCCCATTGTATCAGCTTTACGTTTTAGTTTTGGTTTGTTATCCGAGTCTTGAGTTGGTATTTTTGGTGGTACTGTTGGAGTATTTACAAGCAGCGACTTTTCATCAGATATCGCAGAGTTAACTGGCGGATTTTGAGGTTTTACTACTAAAGCTTTAGAAGTTATTTGATCAGGAATTGTTGTGTATTTGGATATAACTTGATCAATAAAGTTTAGCTTTTCCAAAACCAAAGAAGGACTGGGATGCTCTATACCTGCTTTCTGAGCAGCTTTTTGATTCTCTTCATTTAGAAACCAACGGCTTGCTCTAAACTCTGTCAGCCGCATTTTGGCAGTTTTTAATAGCTTATTTAGGTCTGACTCAAAATAATCCATCACGCTGTTACTGTATATGGCTGAGTCAATGTCTATTTTATTACCATTGAAATGCTTATCTTCTATTTCCTTAATCTTTAATGCTGCATCGTAAGCTTGATGTAAAGAACGTTCAGGAGTCTGTAAGTACCATCGGTAAGTATCAAGTAAGAAAGAATAGATTTTTTGGCTAAAAACAGAGTTTTTCATTGGAGACAATCATCCAGCATTATTTGGTGATTCTTAACCTTAAGTTAACGCACGAAGTATACTAGCAAATCTATAAGGAGAAAGTTTGTGATTTCTCATTCGGTTTGGATTGTTGGCACTAGCCGCACTGGTAAAACGGCTCGCTTGGTAGAGCAATTTTGTAGTTGGGTACAACCTGAAAAGCAATATACTGAATCATTTTATACTAAAATACCAGGACGTAAAAAAGGCATTCATATACCCGAATTTTTATATCTTAAACAAACAGAGCCAGGAGTTTTAGTCTTAGCTGCCAATGATGATAATCGGCGAGAATTGGGAGATATAATTGTTACATCTACCTTAGGAAAATATCCCGTGCGTGCCAAGACGCCGCTAGGTTTTTTCCAGGATGAAGTTATTTTATTTTGGCCGTTGCTAATTAACTCGTTGAACTTGAAGGCACAGTTTCCGGTAAGATTGCGACCAGAAACCGAACAAGAGTTAGCAAGCAAACTCTGGCATCCCCAATTAGACGAAGAAATTTTACGGATTGCGGGAGTGAATGAGTCTCGCTTGGTGCGTCGCATCCTAGATTTATTGCAATTAGCAGCTTACAGTGGTGTACCTTGCGAAGATATTGCCCCGATTTTGGCAAGGGGTCTTGGGGAAAATACTACAACTTTAGAGCCGGAATTTTTGGCATCTTTGTTGCTAGATTGGCGTAACTGGTGTTTAGAAAGGGGGTTACTAACTTATGGCATTATTACTGAACTTTATAGTCAGCACTTGTTAAGCGATCGCAATTACCAACAGCACCTAACTAAACGCTATCAGGCGGTACTAGCTGATGATGTAGATGATTATCCCAGCGTAGCGCGTCTTTTGTTTGACTTGCTATTAGATCAAGGCGCAATCGGGGCGTTTAGTTACAATCCCGATGGTGCAGTGCGATTGGGATTGGGAGCAGACCCCAACTATCTAGAAGGGTTAGCAGAACGTTGTCGGGTAGAAATCTTGACCGGGCCACCTCCAGAGTCCCTTGGAGAGCAAGCTAAACAGATGGTGGAATTAGTCACAGAACCGATGGTGCTGTCAAGTTTACCTGAAATTGTGCATTCAATTCAAACCACCTCCCGCGCTCAACTATTGCGACAAACAGCAGAGGTAATTGCTAATGCTATCCAATCACAGCAAGTACAACCAGAACAAGTGGCGATTATTGCACCAGGTTTAGATGCGATCGCTCGTTATACTCTAGTAGAAATCCTCGTTAAGCAAAATATCCAAGTAGAATCGCTGAATGACCAACGTCCCTTAGTTAGTTCACCCGTCATTCGCGCATTACTCACCATGCTGGCACTAGTTTATCCCGGCTTGGGACGACTCGTAGACCGGGATGCCGTCGCAGAAATGCTGGTTGTATTGAGTAGAAAGCAACAACCACCAGAAAACTATACAGACGCGATTAATCGCGTCTCTACTGATATTGACCCGGTACGTGCTGGTTTGATTGCAGATTACTGCTTTGTACCCCATCCCGATCGCCCCAACTTGCTACCAGTATCAGCCTTCGAGCGCTGGGATAGAATCGGCTATGCGGCTACTACAGCCTATAATGACATATTACAGTGGTTAGAACAGCAGCGATCGCAACAAGAACTGCGGTTAATTCCTAGTCCCATTTCCCTGTTAGACAGAGCAATTCAGCGCTTTTTGTGGAATGGTAGCAATCTCCCCTACGAACAACTAGCCGCACTGCGGGAATTATTAGAAACCGCCCAACACTACTGGGAAATTGACACCAGATTACGACAAATTGCCCCAGTGGAGACAACGCCTCACACAACTATTATCGAATTCATTCAATTACTACGACGTGGTACGATTACCGCCAACCCTTACCCTGTGCGCCCCATCGGTGGAGCGAGAAAGTCCGTCACACTAGCAACTATATTTCAATACCGATCTAGTAGGCGATCGCACCGCTGGCATTTTTGGCTAGATGCTGGTTCACCTCTATGGGCAAAAGGTGGTGCGGCGACTTTGTTCGGTGCGCCGTTTTTCCTGCAAGACAGGTTAGGTGAACCTTGGACAGCAGAAGATGAGAAATTGGCAGAAGAACAAAGACTGCGAAGGATTTTGACAGATTTACTGTCTCGTGTATCCGAGAGAGTTTATTTGTGTCACAGCGATTTAGCCGTAAATGGACAAGAGCAACTAGGACCGCTGTTACCCTTAGTAAATGCTTGTGTAACTGTTATTTCTGAGACTACTGTTAATTGAGTCTCTTCTACTTTGGCAAAGCTCAGATCCGCGACTTCTTTAAGAAGCCGGGGATATTATAAAATATTTGTTTGTATAAAGTAGTAATTGTCCCCTTTTTTGCATTGGGTTTTGGGATTAATCTTTGCAAATTTCGGGACTGTGGTTGAGTTGGAACAGGAAAACCAAAAGGGACTTTATCACGCGTTAAGAGCAAAGGAATACTGAGAAGTCCCAAAATAATTACTACTCCGGTCATTATCCAAACCATTAACCTATTTGGTTTATAATCTGCTCGTTCAATTTGCCAGAAAACTTGGTTGTATCGCCACGCAGCTAACGCAACAGCCAAAATTCCAAAAATCACCAAAGCAAGACCCAAATTTTCAGAGTTGGATAATGGATTTACCGGAGTTTCTTGTTGAGTAATAGCAATATTAAGCTGGCGCAGAAATATACCAAACCGCGCAATAGCAAAACCAAAGCCAATCAATGAAATAGAACTGCGTAGCCAAGCCAGAAAGGTACGTTCGTTCGCTTGATGCTCCCTTTGACGATCAATTTTTGGTATTTTATCCATGAGTATCTTCTGACGGCAATTTACCCTTGAAAAGTATTCATAACATTGATGAATAGCATGGACTACCGCCATAAGGTCAACACAGTCCAGTGAGGACTCTGAGAAAACCCCAAGCGATCGCTAGAATCTTTACAATAGTAAATAAGGTAAAGATATATATCAGAGTCAAAATCAATGGGACTATTCGGATTTGGCAAAAAGGCAGTTATGCCCACGCCTGAGGAAGCTTTGTCAGGAAGGGCACAATCTATGTCAGTACCCGCTGCTCATTATGTCAACAAGAATCCTTTAAAACCTCCTTATCCCGATGGATTAGAAAAGGTAATCTTTGGCTTGGGCTGTTTTTGGGGTGCAGAACGCAAATTTTGGCAACTTAAAGGAGTTTACACCACCGCAGTAGGTTACGCTGCTGGGTTCACACCTAACCCAACCTATGAAGAGGTATGTAGTGGGAGAACTGGTCACAATGAAGTGGTATTGGTTGTGTTTGATCCCAAAGTAATTAGTTATTCTGAACTGCTCAAAGTCTTCTGGGAAAGCCACAATCCTACCCAAGGGATGCGCCAAGGTAATGATGCTGGCACTCAGTATCGTTCGGGAATTTATGTATATTCCGAAAGTCAAAAGCAGTTAGCAGAAGCATCGCGGGAAGCTTATCAGCAAGCTCTCAACGATGCAGGTTATGGCAAGATTACTACGGAAATCTTGGATGCGCCGGAATTCTACTACGCAGAAGCTTACCATCAGCAATACCTAGCTAAAAATCCCAATGGATATTGTGGTTTAGGAGGGACAAACGTATCTTGTCCCGTGGGTGTAATTGAATCGCAAGTTAGTAGTTAAAAATAGAGTAGGGCGCACATCTGTGCGCTTCCTACCTTAAAATACAGATTTGAGTACAGCGATCGCGCGAATCCACAACATAATACTAATAGGCGCTCCCAGTAGAATACCAGCGATCGCCCAACCTCTTTGATGCGCTCTGAATTGTTCAATACTGCGCCACGGCCTACTTTTCCAAGCCCATTCATTGCCTTTAGCACCAAGTGCGATCGCCATTAACCACCATCCGTGGGGTATAAAACAGAATAGCCCATACCACACTTGATTAGGCCACATCCACAACCAAGGCATCAAAAATGCCCCCCAATTCCAACCGAGAATTTCCTCTGGAACTGTTTCATTGTAATTATTGATCCCGCATCCAGAATTGTTGATTATTTCTTTTAGGGGTAAAAGTCGATTTCTGTTTGCAGATTTGACAGCCAGACCAGATTTGAGAACATTCAGCGCTTCGCGGGCACTAGTAAATCGTTGTTCTGGAGCGGGTTCTATCAGCTTTTGTAGCCAACTGACAAAACTGGGACTCAGGTTAACTCGGTCTGTAAATTGCAGTCGTAAATCCTGCTGCGGTAAATCAGAAGGGCAAGTTCCAGTTAACAAATGGATTAAGGTTGCACCCAGTGCATAGAGGTCTGAAGCCGCGACCGCTCGACCACCGAATTGTTCCATTGGGGCATAACCATAAGTACCCACAACAGTAAAAGTAACGCCTTCTTTTGCCGCTTTATCCTGAACTGCGCCAAAATCGACTAAATAAATCCGGTTATCTTCGCCCCAGATTAAATTACTCGGTTTAATATCTCTATGTAACACCCCTGGATTCAACTCATGTAAATACGTGAGAATATTTAAAACCTCAACAGCAATTTTTCTAGCTCGCTTTTCACTAAATCTTTTGCCAACAGCAAGTTTATCCTTGAGTGATTCACCAGGGATATATTCTTGTATTAAGGCAAACCAGAGTGTGCGATCGTCAATACAAAAATAATCAATATACCGGGGAATTCGGGGATGATTTAGCTGTTTAAGAATTTGTGCTTCCCTCTCAAAAAGTTTCAAATCATCCCACTGTACAGTACCGCCAAAGGCCAAAAGTTTGACCACAACGGTCGAATTTTCGTCATTAGAGGCTTGTAAATCCAATGCTAGCCAAGTTTGACGAATTCCATTGTTGCCTAGTTGGCGTTGGATTTGATAACGATCTTGTAATATCTGTTCTGGTTGCAGCATCTTACACCTGCTGGCAATTTACTCTGATTCCCTTACTATTCAAGGATAGTCATTATCTAGAGAAACTGTGGGAGCCAGATAATTTTTTGAAAGCAGTTGAGAATTTCAACTTTGAGGTTCCCTAGAAGATTGGTGCGAATTTCCTTTGGTTCCGGTTATCGTGTCTATTTCGGCGAAGATGCTGAAAATGTTGTTGTCATACTGTGTGGAGGCGACAAAAGCACACAGGTTGAGGACATTGAGGACGCAAAAGCTTACTAAAAGGAGTATCTCAGAGTGAATCACAACAGTAATTACCGATTGTGACACTATTGGGTGCAGAATGTGGGTTAAAAATAATTTTTGCGATAGTAAGCTTGATATTCCGCAGACAGCAGAGGTTCCCACCAATCACGATGATTGAGATACCATTCAACTGTTAAACGTAAACCCTCAGCAATCGTTACTGAAGGTGTCCAACCAAGCTGAGTTTTAATCTTGTTCGCATTAATTGCATATCTCCGATCATGTCCCTGTCTATCCTTGACAAAAGTAATCAATTCTTTTGCCGGACGCACTGGTAAATCAGGCGCTAATTCGTCCATCATCTGACATAAAAGTTGCACCAGATTGAGATTTTCTACCTCATTGTTACCACCAATATTGTATGTTTCTCCTGGTTGACCATGATTAATTACCACATCTAAAGCACGACAATGATCACCCACATAAAGCCAATCGCGCACATTTTTACCATCACCATAAACAGGTAATGGCTTACCTATCAAAGTGTTGATGCACATCAAAGGAATTAGCTTTTCAGGAAACTGATAAGGGCCGTAATTATTAGAGCAATTTGTGATAATAGTTGGGAGGTTGTAAGTATGGTAATAAGCACGCACTAAGTGATCGCTACTGGCTTTCGAGGCTGAATAGGGACTATTGGGAGCGTAAGGTGTAGTTTCACAAAAAGCTGCATCATCTGGGCCCAAACTACCGTAGACTTCATCAGTAGAAACATGTAGAAAACGATAATCAGATGGCTTTGCTTTTGTCTCCCAATGTTGCCGAAAAGCTTCTAGCAGTGTGAAAGTTCCCACCACATTAGTTTGCACAAAAGCAGCAGGCCCAAGAATTGAACGATCAACATGAGACTCAGCAGCAAAATGGGCGATGGTATCTATATTTTCGGTTGCTAGTAACTGATCTACAATAGTGCGATCGCAAATATCCCCCTGCACAAACCGGAAATTCTCTCTTCCCTCAACCAGCGCCAAATTCAGACGATTTCCCGCGTAGGTAAGCGCATCCAACACCACCACCCGGTCATCTGGATAAACCTGACACCAGTGATGGACAAAATTTGCCCCAATAAACCCCGCACCCCCAGTAACTAATAACCGCCGACTCATTAAATTTCCTCTCTTCTCTCTGTGTTCTCTGCGCCTCTGCGGTGCGTTTCTATTACTTAAAATATTTCTTCCTCAGCTTCCCATATATTCTCTGAGCGAGTAATTTCGCCACACGTATTTTCGTCAAACTCTTAATATTAGATGGTTGCTGGATCTTGTGATCAAAAAACTCATTTAACTCATCCAAAATTACTTGGAAACGCTTAATAATATTTTCAGTTCGATATTCAGCCAGAAACTCTTCAGACAAACTAAAAGCTACTGAAGAATCAATCACCTTCAGAATCCGTTGGACATCATATTCTTGCGAATATCCAGCAATTTTATAGCAATTAAATCCAGGGTCTAAGTAATCAGCCAGTCCACCGTTGACACTAGAAAATACTTGGCAACCACAGGCAAGAGCTTCCATTGGTTGTAGACCGAATCCTTCGCTAACACGCTGTTGCGCCCAGTACTCAGCCGAATCATAAAGATAAACCTTCGCTCGGTTGAATAGTCCAGGTAAATCCTCTATATATGAATCAACAACCAATACTTTACAACGTTTTTGCAACGCTGGAATCAATTCTTTAATTAAATACTCAGAAGACTTCCGAGCCTGAACTAAAACATCAATATCTCGTTCAAGACCTAAATTTTCAAACTCATCAGAAATTTGATTCGGCAAATAATAAATCAGGGAATTAGGTGATTTTTCTCCCCAATATCCCATTGTATAGCGGCTAACAGTGATGATCGGAATACTCGCAGGTAGCTTAAATGGATAACCTGCACTATGTGCATGGTAAACGACATTGTATTGCTTAAGTTTAACCACGAGTTGAGCTATATCAAATCCCCAACTGATGACAAAAATTACATCATTTAAATTTTCCTCTTTTAGCAAATCATCGATAAAAAGCTTACCTTTTTCGCGTTGGCGGTAAGTTACAACATCAGCACTACAGAACTGCTGCACCATATTAAGTGCTTTTAACTCAGCCCAAAGACCACCACAGGCAAATTTGCCATCTGTACCGGGGAGTAAAAAGTAAAGCTTTCTCATAATTTTTTTTAGGAGAGTAGGGAGTGGACAATGGGGAATAGGGGAGACAAAGGAGAAAATTTTACCCTGTCCCCCTTGTCTTCCTTGTCCTCCTCATTCCCTGAAGTCTCTTCATTCTTGCCAGCCCACTTTAACAAAATGTGCCTCACGCCCCCAAACATCACGTCTACGGGTAATATTTTCAATTGTTAGGTTAAAAGGAATGGCAGTTGTTAGGTAACGCTGTGCCATAGAACCTAAATCGGGTGCGAGTTCAGCGGCTGTCGTCGCTGCTAACCCCAAACCTATAAGTTGCTCGATTGGTCGAAAGGGTAGTAGCAGATGCACACCGACAGCTAGTCCAGCGGTTAAGAGCATTGCTACTGATAAATTGGTGCCACAACGGGGATGTACAGCCAAATCCCATTCTCCACTCGTGAGGCGATGTCGAGCCAGTATGACCGCACGCCGCAAATCACTAATATTTACCTCACCATAAAGGTAAAATCCCTGCTCAGTAGACAAACCGCCTAATAGTTCGTTATCTAGTTGAACGTTAGTAGGTTCTCCTTTAGGAGAATAAGAACTTTTTGATTCGCTAAGAACCCAAACAGTAGCGTGTTCTAAGGCGTGAACCTGCCGTATCATTAAAATTTCTTGCAACCCTGGAATAAACGATAGCTGTCTGAGTAAGTCGGCATCTTGTGTGGGTTGCACAAAGCCTGAAAATCGGTCTTCAAGACTCGGAATTTTTTCAGATACAGGTGTCGTAAAATCAAAGTTAAAAAATTTAAAGGGAGACGAGCTACCCTGAAAAGAAGCGGAAGTATTCATTGGAACACTACTCCCAAAGCCGATGGGGCAACATAGATTTCTTTCAAATGTAACGCTTGTACCACTGAATTGTTGCTAATTTTTGTGGATGATGGTTGAGTTTGAGCATTGGGCATTGGTTATTAATTAATCTCCTCTGCCCTTCTGCTCCTGTGCGTAAGTTGTAAATCTGTTCTGCTGAATTTGGAAAGGAATTCTGATCTTTATAGTTTCCGAGTCCGAGGGTCAGCTGGCTCCACTAACATAAACTCCGGCTGAGTGAAGGACTCGGAACTTTTGGTAGAGTGTTCACACTGAAAACTTAGGCGTGAGGAGGGAAACAATCACTAAACCTCAAAATTGGTTTGTGAGTATACCAGACCAAAGCAATTACCTTGCTACTAGTAAATTGTTTATTCGATCTGGTTAGGCAGAAGACAGCAATTGACATCATTCAAACAGACTTTGCCCCACTGTAAAGCCCAGCGGACAAGAGCTACTCGATTTTCTGTCTCGGTCTTTGTAAGAATATTACTGATATGGTTATCAACTGTACGCTTGCTAATCTCCAGTTTTCCTGCAATCTCTTGGTTAGTTAAGCCAGCGGCTACTAAGTCGATAATTTGCAGTTCTCTGTCTGACAGACTAACGGGGGTCTCAGACTTGCCACCAGCCATGACTATTTCTATCCTCCCTTGGTATATGTACTTAATCACTCTTTCTAATTCTAGAAGATTCTTTTGTTGGGAGGGGTTTCAAGTGTTAGCAGTAATACGATTGTCAATATTTTCTTTGGATTTCAAGTTGGTAAGAATATAAAGCATAAATCTACATTAGTCTTATATAATACAATGTTTTGCATAAACATTAGGAATAAATGCTTAGGAGAATTTATTAATAATCAGAAGCATATAGATGTTACGGGAGTAGTAAAAATTGCTATTTAATTCTATGAAGGACTGGCGACAGATTAGCAAAAATTGTTGTAGATTTTATACTGTAAATTCCTAATCCAAAATCGAAATCTAAAATCTAAAATGAAATGAGCAATCCCCGTGTTTTGTGCCTCGGTGAAGTTTTGTTTGATTGTTTAGCCGATCAATTAGGGCTAAAGCTGGAAGAAGTGAAATCTTGGACTCCCTATCCAGGAGGGGCACCAGCTAACGTAGCCTGTGCTTTAGTCAAGCTGGGAACGCCAGCAGGATTTATCGGAGCCGTTGGTGAAGATGAACCAGGGAATGCACTGGTCAAGCTATTACAAGATGTAGGTGTAGATACAACTGGGGTACAACGCCATCCCACGGCACCAACGCGGCAAGTTTATGTTACACGGGATCTGGCTGGCGATCGCACTTTCGCTGGATTTGGTCAGTATGACACCGCAGAATTTGCCGATACTCGCCTGCAAGCCAAACAATTGCCAAATTCGCTGTTTCAAGAGGCAGATTTTCTAGTTTTGGGTACTTTGGAATTAGCCTATCCTGAAAGTGAACAGGCAATTCACCGCGCCCTAGAGTTAGCAGAACATTATGACCTGAAGATTGTGCTGGATGTAAACTGGCGTCCTGTATTTTGGGACGAACCAAATATTGCTCATCAAAAAATTCCAGAATTATTTAAGCGAGTCGATTTCCTTAAACTCTCCAAAGAAGAAGCTGAATGGCTATTTGAAACCGCAGATCCCGGAGCCATCACTTACCGCCTGGCTTCCATTGAAGGAGTACTTGTAACAGATGGGGAAAACGGTTGCAGCTACTGTCTGGGTGAGAACGAAGGCAAATTACCTTCCTTTTCCATCCCTGTAGTTGATACAACTGGTGCAGGGGATAGCTTTTTGGCAGGATTCATCCACCAGTTGAGTCAGCATGGCATCCACAGCTTGCGGGATGCAGAAACAGCAAAACGCATCGTCACCTATGCCAGTGCTGTTGGGGCACTGACTACCATTAAACCAGGTGCGATCGCTTCTCAACCTACTGCTGCTGAAGTCGAAGCTTTTCTAGCCTCACATCAACTTTAGGAACTAGTATAAGCCGCTGGGATATCAGCCACCAAAGGCTGATACTCCCGGCTAGAAAATGGAAGAAAATCCTCATGCCATTCTGCGGTCATATTGCACAATAAACGTAGTTGGAGAGGTGTTGGTACTGGGTTAACGCGCTCAACATGTACTTTTACAAGCGCAGGATTTTTGTTCTTCAGTTTAGATACATCATCCACAATATATCGAGGGCAATAACCTACAATGTGGTGATCCTTAGTGCATAAGAGCAATGCACGCGAATCAGATGGATTTTGAAATTCGTTAGCTAAATATAAGAGTTCACCCGTTTGTAATTGATTAATCCGTTCAGTTGCACAAGCAGGAAGGTGTCGCAGTCCATGTGCAAAAAAATGGATATGGTATAAACCATTCTCATCTGGTTCTGGATAGGGGAAAACTTCAAAATAATCTGTTACCTTGCGTCCACCACTCCGAGAAAGAACGCTAACTGGATCGTCTTCTCCTTCGGAAATATTTAGCGATTCAATATAATCTTTGTAGTCAGGGCGAGAGCGTCGCATTAATCGATTAGAAAACAAGGGGAATAGTTCAACTGATGCGTATTCTTTGTTCAAGTCTGGAAAGGAATACAATAGCTGAAAATTATGTTCAGTTTGAGCTTTAACAGCACCTTGCGTATATACAAACTGATATTTTTTTCCGTCAAATCTTAAGCGACCAATGGGAAGCCAAGCGCGACTTTTAGGATCTTGCCAAGCTAAAAAAAGTGTTTTCATAGTAGGGTGTCCAGCAGCTTAGTTTGATTTAACTCCAATATCTTTTGTGCAAATTCAATTGCTGTTTGCGATATGCGATTAGATGGAATACACTCAAAAAGCTCTAACGTATCATTGCTTGACACCCTTGCTAAAGGAAACTGCTCTGGCATAATTTATTGGGAAGTCTGATTTAAAGCAAATTATTAACTTCAGCTATTTTTAAAATGTTGAATAGTCAATGGTTAGCCTTAACTTGCTGCCATAGAGTATCAACAGTCACAAACTCATAGCCTTGTTGTAGCAGTTGCGGAATGAGAATTTGAATTGTGGCAGCAACATCTTGTCCGCCACAAGCCCCATCATGTAAAACAATCATTGAACCATTTTTCACCTGCTGCATAATTCGCTGCACTACGGTGGTTACGCCTGGACGCACCCAGTCTTCTGGTACAACGCTCCACATAACTGGGCGGTAATTCCACTGAAAAAATAATTTTAAAGTAGCAGGTGTAAATAAACCATTGGGGGGGCGGACATCTCGCATTTGTTCAGGTTGCAGATTACAGGCGTTGTAGATGGCGGCTTGGGTTTTTTCTAAACTGTCCTTCAGGTCATTTGGCGAAAGCATAGGAAAAGAGCGATGATCATAACCATGCAATCCGATCCAGTGTCCGCGATCGCTAACGGCTTTAGCAATGGCTGGTGAACGGTTGACGCAAGTACCCAACCAAAAAAAACTCGCTGTAATCTTGTAACGATCTAACACTGCCAAGACTTCAGGTGTGTATTGAGGATGCGGCCCATCATCAAAGGTAAGTGCGATCGCTTTAACATGAGGATTTCCATTCCAAAGGCAATTGGGAAAACTCGGCTGGAGAAAGCGGTAGAAAATTGGGAATAGAGGTGCAAATTGCATTTTGAGCCTTTCCGTAGCTTTCAAGAAATTTTATACATTCATTTCTCAAAACCGTCTAATTTAAAATCTATATCTGACCTCATACTTGGGGGCTTTTAGACTTAACTATCCTATTTTGTAACAAAATCTGTAACAGCAATGTTATTGCAGCTAACTCTCGACTAAATTGGGGAGAAATCTACGAGTAATCCCTGACTAAAGGGGTAATGTTGCTAAAAGATATACGTGATTATCAAATTCTCTTTCTGGGCTTATTTCTAATCCTGGGAATCGGCACACGAGATTGGACGCTGCGACCAGAATTAATTGGGGTAGCGATCGCCACTTGTCTTGCAACCCAATGGATATTGTCATTAGTTACTGGCAAAGAACCAATGGCAAATCTTCGGAGTGCTTTAATTACATCTCTGGGATTGGGCCTAATTTTGCGGGCTGATCACTGGACAACAATGGCAATAGCCGCAGTAATTGCGATCGCTAGCAAATTTATCTTTCAAGTTGGTGATAAGCATTTCTTTAATCCTACCAATTTTGGCATCATATCTGCCTTGATTCTGACCCCTGATGCTTGGGTTTCGCCGGGACAATGGGGTGAAGAGTGGTGGTATGGGCTATTATTTGCCGGAACTGGCGGCATGATTTTGCAGCGCGTTGGTCGCTGGGACACCACAGCAGCTTTTTTGGGTTCCTACTCTTTGCTAGAGGCGATTCGCAATCTCTGGCTAGGTTGGACTTGGGATGTTTACTGGCATCGATTGATGAGCGGGTCTTTGCTGCTGTTTGCCCTATTTATGATTACAGATCCGCGATCGATTCCCAATTCCCGAATTGGGCGTGTAGTTTGGGCAATCTGCATCGCCGGATTAACTTTTATCCTGCGAAATTATTTCTTTGTTTCCACAGCAGTTTTCTGGGCGCTGTTTGCCCTTGCGCCATTGACCATCTTATTTGATGTTTTCTGGTTAGCCCCAAGGTTTGCTTGGCAAGAAGGGGATCAGGGAGCAGAGGAGGCGGAGGGAAAACTCTTAACTCTTAACTCCTAACTCAGCACTAAAAAAGTAGAGGTATAAAATGAAGTTTTTTCGACTTTTAACGCCATTATTGTTGGCAATTGTAGCTGTTTTGTGCTTTGCACCCGCAGCTTGGGCATTTTGTGGATTTTATGTAGCCAAAGCTGATACAAAACTGTATAACAAAGCTTCTCAGGTGGTAATAGCGCGGGATGGCGATCGCACTGTCCTAACAATGGCAAATGACTTTCAAGGCGAAGTCAAAGATTTTGCAATGGTAGTTCCTGTGCCAACGGTGCTGCAAAAAGAACAAGTTCGCGTGGCTGAACCGAAGATTGTCGAGCGTTTGGATGCTTTTAGTGCGCCGCGATTAGTAGAATATTTTGACTCAGATCCTTGTGCCCCAGTTTACGACGAAAACTTACCACAAGCTGCACCTAGACCAGCAGCAAGCCTTGAGTCAGGGAGTACGAGAGGCCGTGATAATAGTTTAGGCGTGACAGTGGAAGCACGTTTCAACGTGGGGGAATATGACATTCTAATTCTCAGTGCTAAAGAATCTGGCGGACTAGAAACTTGGCTCAAACGCAATGGCTACAAAATCCCCAGAGGTGCAAAACAGTTACTTCAGCCTTACATCCGCTCCTCAATGAAATTCTTTGTTGCCAAAGTCAACTTGAATAAATTTGAGAAATCTGGCTACCAGTTCCTTCGTCCGCTACAAATTTCCTACCAGTCACCCAAATTCATGCTGCCAATTCGCTTAGGCATGATCAATGCTACGACAGAGCAGGATTTGATTGTGTACATCCTCTCGCCCCAAGGACAAGCAGAAATCACTAACTACCGGACGGTAAAAATTCCCTCCAACACAAACATTCCCTTGTTTGTCAAAGATGAATTTGGTGA
Source organism: Nostoc sp. UIC 10607 (assembly GCF_047228265.1). Classification (NCBI taxonomy): domain Bacteria; kingdom Bacillati; phylum Cyanobacteriota; class Cyanophyceae; order Nostocales; family Nostocaceae; genus Nostoc; species Nostoc sp. UIC 10607. The sequence goes on from NZ_JBIQNW010000001.1 coordinate 369,374, forward strand.
ATTCTACAAATCCATGTTTCAAACTATCTATACCAAAGAAGACAGAAAAGTTGGTTTTTTAGAATACGCTTGGGATATGGGTAGTTGCGATCCTTGTTCTGCCGATCCCCTAACCCAAGAGGAACTCAAGCAAGCAGGCGTATTTTGGCTAGATGATAATTCTGCAAGCAATGTACCAATACGCCCCGGCTTTCGTCGTCCCTTTCCTAGAAGTAATGTCTTCATCTCCCGGTTGCATGTCCGCTACACCCGCAACAAATTCCCTGAAGACTTGATGTTCCAACAAACTGCCAACAGTGAATCTTTCCAAGGGCGTTATGTTTTGCAACATCCGTTCCAAGGGGAACTTAAATGTCAGGCGGGTAGAGAATATAAACGGTCTTTACCCAAGCGTTTTGAACAAGAAGCGCAAACTCTGGCTAAACTAACCAACTGGAAAATCCAAGACATTCGTAACAAAATGAAGCTGAGTGTTGGTAATCTGACATATTCCTGGTGGGAAACTTTATTTTCCTGGCTGGGTTTATAAGTCATCGTGGCGAGCGTGGAGATAAGCGAGTTTTGAGTGCCCAGTGCTGAGTGGGGAATCTCACTTCTTTACTTAGAACTCATAACTCTGAACTCAGAACTTTTTTGCCCAATGCCCAATGCCCTTTGAAAAAAGATATAGCATCTTGACGAAAGGTAATTTTTTAGGGCGTTGTTATAGGCAATACTAAGATATTCTTGCTTTCTGTCCGAAGATTGTCATGGTTCAATTCGATGAACAGCTACGCGGCTTAGTTACCGAAGCCTGTGGAAACCCACCTGGAAGCCCTCAGCGTCAGAAGCTGCTCACGCAAATTATTCGCTTGACAGCAAATAAACTCTGGAGGGAAAGTACTCCCTACTATCAAGATGCATTACAACAAACTTGGTTGTATTTCTGCCGCAATGTTTGTGAAGGTTTAACAGGTCAAATCTATGACCCCAATTATGGCAGTGTTGTCACTTGGCTGAATGCTTACCTAAAACGTAGACTACAAGACTTTTACATTAACCAGAACCGGGAACAAGCCATAACAGTCCCTCTTCGGGTTCGTCAGTCTACATCGGGTGGAATAAGTGAAACCATTGATCCTGTAGATAACCTCCCAGCTAGCCCCCAAGCACCTCCCATTCTGGAAGACTTGGAGATATGGGCTAAGACAGATTCTGAAGGAGAACTGCGCCGCACTTACATTAAAGGACATCCAGATGTGAATTGTCAGATGTTAATTCTCAAACGCCTACCTCCAGAAGTTAGCTGGAGAGAATTATCTGAGGAATTTGGATTGTCAATTCCGACATTAAGCAGTTTTTATCAGCGCCAGTGTCTACCACGTTTGCGTAAATTCGCCGAATTTGAGGGATTGTTATAAACAAGAAAGAAGGAAAGCCAGTCGGTTGCGAACTCTCCCAAAAATAAAAAGACCTCTAAACTCGACTTTATCCATTTCTTTGGCAACGCTCAAGCTGACGCTGAAACCTTTGTAGGACAGTAGCTCTACTTTTTCGATTTCACCGAAAATTAGTGATATGTAAAAAGTTTTTGCCAAAAAGCTAGGGTTTTTGCCGTATCAAGAAAACCAAGCTCTTAATTTTGGATAAAGTCGAGCTAAGAGGTTTTACTACATAAAACCTGTCCCTCTCCGACGGGCGAGAGGGATAGGCTTGAACTAAAGTTCAAAGCTGGGAGAGGTTCGTATCACTTGGTAATAGACAAAACCCAATCGCCTAAAAGTTGGTTTACTTTATCGGGTATTTCATCATGGGGACAATGACCGGCTGTTAAGAAATGTTCTGTGAGTTCAGGATAATATTGACGAAATTTTTGAGAACGTTCTCTAGCATTCATCCAAGGGTCAGCTTCTCCCCACAACATCAACAGAGGACAAATTAATTGCTTTAGTAGCACATCAACTTTTTCTCCTTGAGGAGTGCTAAAGACTGACACAAATACTTCCATTGCACCAGGATCGTAAGCAGGGCGAGAAATTTCTTCTACTAATTGGTCTGTAATCGCACTTTTGTCAAGATAAACTTTTTCTAGAGTTTGGCGAATAACCCAACGTTGTCGCACATATTGAAATAACAAAAACTGGGCTAAAGGTTGTTGAAAAATCCACTTAGTGCCGTCACCAAGAAGTTTTTGCAAAGTAGCGGGTTGTTTTGGAGCCTGAATTTCTGATTGTAAAGCTTCCGGCTCAGATGTAGGCTGGCTTTCGCTAAAAGGCCCTGCACTATTGAGCAAAACTAAACCAGCCGCACTGTCGGGACGTTGCCCTGCAACACACAAGCCAGCGTAGCCACCAAGGGAATTACCCGCTAATACTGCTTTTTGACCGATTACTTCACTGATAAAATCATGGAGTTGGTCACGCCACAAGTCGCCGCTATACTGCAATTTCGGTTTTGCCGATCGCCCGAATCCCAAAAGGTCGATCGCAAATACTTCAAAATCTTGACACAATCCTGTGATATTCTTGCGCCAGTGGTCTGTGGAAGCACCAAATCCATGTACCAAAAGCAAAGGCGGACGTTGCGCTTGCTTCTCTCCCGCACGCACATAGTAAACGTTGTGCCCGTGCCACTGCCAATATTTACCAGGAATTGGGGTTGTAGAGAGGGCTGTAGTTGCCTGCATGATTCAAAGAATTGTTAAGTAGCTTTTAATAATTGTAGGCTAGTCGAAGGAGTGAAGGAGCAAAGGAGACTGGAGGGGAATCACTAATGACTAAAGAAAAATTGATTACAGGCAAAACTAAACTACTAGGGGTAATTGGACATCCGGTGGAACATTCGCTGTCGCCAGCGATGCATAATGCTGCGATCGCTCATTTAGGATTAGATTACGTTTATCTTCCCTTTCCTATCGAACCACAGAATTTAGAGGTGGCGATCGCAGGTTTCGCAGCTATTGATGTTGTCGGTTTTAGCGTGACAATACCTCATAAGCAGGCAATCATGCCTCTCCTCTCAAAAATTACCCCTCTTGCTCAAACTATAGGCGCAGTGAATACTGTTAGTCGCCAAAATAATCAATGGGTGGGGACAAACACAGATATAGAAGGATTTATCGCTCCTTTGCAGACAACGTATCAGCAGGATTGGAGCCAGAAGGTAGCGGTAATTTTAGGCAATGGTGGCGCGGCCAGAGCAGTTGTAGCAGGTTGTCACCAACTAGGTTTTGCCAAAATTCATGTTGTTGGGCGTAATGTGCAGAGATTACAAGAATTTGCTAATAGTTGGAGCAATTCACCTATAAGCGAAAATTTACAAGTTCATCAATGGGAGGAATTGCCAAAGCTAATTCCCCAAGCAAATCTGCTGGTAAACACAACCCCCATAGGTATGTATCCTAAGGTTGATGAGTCGCCTTTGAGTCTAGAGGTAATAGCAAATTTACCCAAGGGTGCGATCGCTTACGATTTAATATATATTCCGAAACCGACGCAATTTCTTCAGCAGGCAGAAAAACAAGGCGCAATTGCGATCGATGGCTTAGAAATGCTAGTTCAACAAGGGGTAGCAGCATTAAAAATTTGGTTACAGCAGGAAACTGTACCTGTAGAAGTGATGCGCCAAGCATTGCAAAAGCATTTAGGTTTAGATTGATGGAGAAATAATTACCTTATTTACCATTTACAGATAAATCTATTGCCAACCTTAGCATTGGCGGATAGATTGTACTTCTTTAAGTCATTTGTCCCGCCCTTTCGTCTATGTTTGCTAAACCCAAAATACTTTTATCATGGCTTGTATTATTACTAAGTTTTGCAAGTCTATTTCTTAGTTCTTGGATTCTTCTTCCTGCTCCAAATATGTTTTTACTCACCCTAGCAGTGGGAGCGCCAGAAGTCAGTCCTTGGTTATTGTTATTAAATTTGCTATCTTTATTGCTTTCTTTGTTCTACATCCGTCGCCGTAAACTACAGCGTTTAGCTTATATTTTCAGTTTGATAGGATTGCTAATTTGTGGATGGGTGCTAGTGAATATCCCACTAACTCAAATGCAGATGGCTAAAGCGATGAAACAAGGACTGGGAGCAAATTATCTAGAGCAAATTCCAGTCCAAGTAATGGCTAAGATGCAAACCCATCCCTTTAACTTAGTTAATTTTTTCCGGGGTATTCCATTAGGTAAAACGCGTCATCAAAAAGATATTCTCTTTGCTTCTCCTGCGGGAGTGCCTTTAAAAATGGAAGTTTACCAACCTCCAGAGGTGGGGAAATATCCAGCAGTGGTGGTAATTTATGGTGGAGCTTGGCAATATGGTAACCCTCATGCCAATTCTGAGTTTAATCAATATATCGCTCATCAGGGATATACGGTATTTGCGATTGACTATCGACACGCACCTAAATATCGGTTTCCATCTCAGTTAGATGATGTGCGTACAGCCCTGAATTTTATTCGCAAACATGCAGCCGAATATGAAGCTGATTCAGAACGTATGGTACTTTTAGGACGTTCTGCGGGAGCGCACCTAGCAATGCTAGCGGCTTATCAAGCGGATGCACCACCTATTCGGGCTGTGGTGAACTATTACGGGCCTGTCAACTTAACTGGAGGATACAAAACACCACCAAATCCCGATCCTATCAACACCCGCGCTGTTTTAAAAGCATTTCTCGGTGGTTCTTTAGAAGAATTACCCAATCAGTATAAAATTGCTTCACCAATAAATTATCTGACGCACCCTTTACCACCAACTTTATTAATTTACGGCAGTCGTGACCATTTGGTAGAAGCACGATTTGGCAGACGGATGTATGAACGTTTACATGATTCTGGCAATACTGCGGTTTTTCTAGAAATTCCTTGGGCAGAACACGCTTTTGATGCTGTTTTTAATGGTGTGAGCAATCAATTAGCGTTGTATCATACCGAAAGGTTTTTGGCTTGGGCGTTGTTCAAGTACAGCAGCAATCAGAGTATAAAGGCTCATTAACGAAGTTAAAAGACTCATTGAGCTTTATCAGAACTCCTCACTCCTCACTCCTTTTGCGGCCAGCGCCAGTTATAGCGATTCCATTCGTAGATTCCTTGAATTTCATACTCAGAGCCGTTGAAGAAGCGGACGACGCAGTTAGTAGAGGTATCATCGCGTAGGCGTAGCCCGTCGTAGACATCGCTAATTTCCTCGACCTTAATCACCATACAGGGAAACCATTCGCGCTTACAAGGCCCATCTTCTTGCACCCATTCCCATAGTGCATTGGAAACTTCAATGCGATCGCCTACTCTTAACTTTAGTGCATCCTCAAAATAAGAATACTTATCAAAATGATATGACTCAACCCGATTCAGCCACTGTAAACCATAACGTTGGCGAATGAATTGTACTGTTCCAGAGTCGTTTTCCAGCAACCAGTCATTGAGTAATTGCACTTTCCAAGTGCGGTTACGTTGTTCTTCATCCTTAACAAACTGTAAAAATGCTTCTAACTCCTCTGGGGTAAGTTCGTCTAAGGGATTAGCAATATTTGACATCCCAAAGGTAGAATTTCCCTGAATTTGCTCGACCACTTGCAGTAATATCTGTTTCTGCGTGTCAGTGAGAGGACAGCTTGCTACATCACAACGATTAAAGGCTGCAAGCATAGCTGTTTCAATCTCATCTGGAGTCATAAGTTAATAGCAATTAAGGGTTTATTTCCCTAATTATTACAAATGTTAAATTAAAGTCTCTAATTACCCTGTAGTTAAATTCAGGTAAGCTGAGGTTATAAGTTACATATTGTTTGTTAAATCAAGTCACGGGGTCTTTTATGCAGTTGCGTTCACTCACGGTCGTTTTTATTTCCTGTCTCATCACCTTTCTATCGTGGGTGATTACTCCCTCAGCTGTAGCCCTGACACAGATTAAACTATTTGATGTCTCTTATAAAGATTGTCCACCAGAACTAGCACAAGGGGCTGTTATCAGTAGTGGTAGCGCCGCTGCCAATTGTTTTCTTGTCATTGGCAAAGCAGAAAATGGCACTAATAAGACAGTCTACGACGCAGATATTTTTGGACGCATCTATGATGCCAATAATGACTCGGTGATGCAAAACCGGACTCGCTTAGGTTCTATTACCGAGGTGCCACCAGGCATTAGCGATTTTGAATTGAGGATTTCTGTACCTGCGAATCAGCCTACTCCGTTGAAGCTAAAGCAGTTTAAGGCTGCCGGGTTTAGTGGTCAAGTGCGTAGATAATAAATTTTAACTTTTACGGCTAAAAGTCTCGCAGTTTATCGAAATATTCGGTATTGGGATAAATAGCTGACAAATAGGAATAGTCCCTTGACAGAATGTAGCGTGTAGCGATGCTGCTTTCTTTCATAGTAAAATCCCACTTTGGCAGTATTTCTCTAATGAAGAGATCGCTGTTGGGCACTTGACCTTGCATAAGTCTGAGCTAGTTAGCCCAGACCTAAAATTCATTAGTTGAACATGGAATAAAATGCAAGTTCTGTGTTATCAGACGGCTTGCAAACCACCACCTACTATTTGAAGCAGTATAATCGCTAACATTGGCGAAAAATCAATGCCGCCCAATGGGGGAATAATTCTGCGAAATAGATTCAGATAAGGGTCAGTTATCTGGCTCAAAGCAGCAAATGGTTGGTCATACCAGTTAATCGTCGGGAACCAGGTCAACAGCACGCGAATCAGCAGCAGAAAAGTATAAATCTGCGTAAAAGTAGCCAGAGTGTTAATCAGTAACTCTAGAGGATTCATGGATAGTTTGGTTTCCTACTAAGTGTCAAACGCGGTCTTATCTTTTAATTTTAATTTAGTCCATGTCATGGTGTTTGCGGATTCCACATTTACCATATTTGACACTTTCACCACGCCTGAACAAACCTCAGGAGTCTTTAGTGAGGGTGCGTTCATTGCTTGCTTGGGGTGAACCGCCATTAACATTTCCCAGTTGCTTTCGCACTTCATCAATTGTGGCATTTAGCTGGGCAATTTTATCTTCTAGCGATCGCCTAGCCGTTTCTATGCCAATGCTCTCACTTTCTGAGGCTTTCATCTGACGCCGCTTTGCCGCTATCTTCTTAGCTTCGAGTTGGCTATCTGTAAGTTCTGCCTCCTCCTCCGTTAGCAATTCTGGATCGCGTCGAGAAGCAATCAGGGCCCCGATGACACCGCCAAATACGCCACCGACAACCGCCCCTGCTAAAAAACCACTGCCAAAACCATCTCGCTGACTCATATCTTTACCGCCTTCAACAAACCTTGCAACTTTTACAGTAGTTATGCTATTTTCCTGCCCTAGCTGCATACTAGCTTAAGTCCCAAAGATGCGATCGCCTGCATCTCCCAATCCCGGTACAATATACCCCTTGCTGTTCAGTTTTTCGTCAATAGTCGCGGTGTAAATTATTAAACCTGGATAAGCTTCACTCAGTTTTTGCAAAGCTGGTGGAGCCGCCACTACACTAATAATCCGCGTCAAGGCTGGATCAGCACCCCGTTGTGTCAATTCTGCCATTGCTGCCATGATTGATCCCCCGGTTGCCAACATTGGATCGGTAATCAACACTCGTGTTTGGGGGTCAAATTTTTCTGGTAACTTGTTCAGATAACAATGAGGTTGCAGTGTCTCTTCATCTCGCGCCAAGCCAAGGTGGTAAATCGATGCTAAAGGCAATAAAGTCTGCGCTCCCTCAAGTAATCCTAGTCCAGCCCGCAGAATCGGCACTACTGCCATAGGCACTTGCGGATCAATCACCGTTGCTGGACAGGTATCCAAGGGACTCTGCACCGCTGTTTCTTGGGTCGGCAACCAGTCTCGCGCAGCTTCATAAGTCAGCCATCTTCCCAACTCAGTCATGGCACTGCGAAATAGGACTGAAGGTGTGCCTGCATCACGGGCAACTGCCAGCCAGTGTTTGATCAGGGGATGGGGTGGAACATAAACGCGCAATTGTAGCGTCATAGCCGGAAACAGGCGCCTTTTTATTGTATGAGAACTGAAACACCATAATACTCCTTCCTGCATCCGGCTGACAGCTGATCAATTAACACTCTCATTTTTATTGATAAAAATTTTCATTAATAGTTGACATTAATTGTCAATCAAGGTTATATTGTTATACAGTGTTCTCCTCTCTTTTAAGGATCGGCAGACGGGATTAGCCAGCAGTAGCAGGCTCGTCCCTCTTTTTTGTCATTAGGTATTGGAAAATAAACAAAAGACTAATGACAAAAGGCAAAAATGCAAGATATTGATGCGATCGTGATTGGGTCTGGGATTGGCGGATTAGTAACAGCGACTCAGTTAGCAGCGAAGGGAGCGAAAGTGCTGGTACTGGAACGTTATTTGATTCCAGGTGGTAGCGCTGGTTATTTTGAACGCCAAGGCTATCGATTTGATGTTGGCGCATCGATGATTTTTGGGCTGGGACAAAATGGTACTACCAACTTACTCACCCGTGCATTATCAGCTGTAAATGTCAGCCAAGAAGCGATCGCAGATCCGGTGCAGATTCACTATCATCTACCCCAAGGTTTAAACTTGAAGGTTGACCGGGTTTATGAAAAATTTTTGCAAAATCTTACTGCTCATTTTCCTCATGAAGAACAGGGGATTCGTCGCTTTTATGACGAATGCCAAAAAGTATTCAAGTGTCTCAACAGCATGGATTTGCTGTCGCTGGAAGAACCTCGGTATCTACTGCGGGTATTTTTCCAGCATCCTTTGGCGTGTCTCGGTTTAGCTAAGTATCTGCCCCAAAATGCTGGCGACGTGGCGCGACGCTACATCAAAGACCCGCAATTATTGAAATTTATCGATATGGAATGTTATTGCTGGTCGGTGGTTCCATCGGACATGACACCAATGATTAATGCTGGGATGGTTTTTTCTGACAGGCATTATGGCGGAGTTAACTATCCCAAAGGCGGAGTGGGACAAATTGCCCAAAAACTGGTGGAAGGTCTAGAAAAGGCTGGAGGTAAGATTCAGTACCAAGCTAGAGTCACGAAGATTCTCACAGAACAGGGAAAAGCGGTAGGTGTGCAACTGGCTAATGGTAAAGTATATCGGGGTAAACGCATAGTTTCTAATGCTACACGCTGGGATACATTTGAACAATTATTACCAGCAGAAGCAATGCCACATAATGAGAAAAAGTGGCAACAAAATTATCAAAAATCTCCAAGCTTCTTGAGTTTACACATCGGGGTAAAGGAGTCAGTTTTACCTGCGAAAACAGAGTGTCACCATATTTTGCTGGAAGATTGGGAAAAGATGACAGCAGTGGAAGGCACAGTTTTTGTTTCGATTCCCACATTGCTTGATCCAGATTTAGCACCTAGTGGATATCACATCATTCATGCCTTCACGCCTCACTGGATTGAGGATTGGCAAAAACTTTCTCCCAGTGAGTACGAAGCGAAGAAAGAAGAGGCGGCTTGGCGAATTATTGACCGCCTAGAGAAGATTTTTCCAGGCTTAGATGCTGGATTGGATTATCTGGAAGTGGGAACACCCCGCAGCCATCGCCGCTTTTTGGGTCGTCATGATGGCACCTATGGCCCAATCCCCCGGCGCAAGTTGCGGGGGTTATTAAGTATGCCCTTTAATCGCACAGCTATTCCAGGACTTTATTGTGTGGGGGATAGTACTTTTCCTGGTCAAGGATTGAATGCAGTCGCTTTTTCTGGGTTTGCTTGCGCCCATCGCATTGCCGTAGATTTAAGATTGTGAAGTACCCCTTTAGAGTTCCGTCAAATGCTATTGACGCTCTCGATTCCAGGCTTTGACCAAATGTATGGCTGAAATGGTTTATCAAGAGGCGTTTTAGCAATGTGGTTTGTGTAGTTGTGCATCACTTTAATTGCTATGCCCAGAATGACTTCTAGTACTTGTTGCTTATCATAACCAACTGCTAAAAATTCCTGAATTTCAGCATCTTCAACCCAACCCCGTGCTTGAATTATTCGTTGCGTAAAACAGCGCAGTGCTTGCAATTTTGGCTCTTTGAGTGGTGTATTATCACGTAGCGCTTGAATATCTTCACTCTTCATACCCATCATCTTTGCCAAGCCGGAGTGGGCTGCCATGCAGTAGTGACACTCGTGTTCATAATTCACAGTCAAATAAATGATTTGCTGTTCAATTGGGCTGAAACTTGTCGTAGTAAACAAATCCCATAGTGTCATCGAACCTTTGAGCAATGCTGGTGCTTGGGCGAAAACTCCCTCTAAATTTGGAATAAACCCAAACGTTTGTTGTGCGTGAACTAATGCTGCTTTAGAGTCTTCAGGCGCGGTATCAATCGTGTAAATGGTAAATTCCATTGGTTGTTGCCTCAAATGTACAAAAAAAAGTAGACAAACTTGTCTACTAAAAGTTGGTGTTATTGTATTTCAAAGGAGACAATCTTGTCTACTCATTTAACTATGACTACTGAATCAAGTCACGCTCGGCAACAAATCCTGGAAACGGCTTCTGAACTCTTCTACCAGAAGGGGATTCAGCATGTCGGTATTAATGAAGTCATTGCAGCCTCAGGTGTTGCTAAACGGACGCTTTACCGTTGGTTTCCTTCCAAAGACTTATTAATCGAGGAAGTGATGAAATATCGCGCTATCCAGTGGTTATGCTGGTTTGAAGATGCAGTTTCAGAGCGAGGCATTACACCCAAAGAACGCTTATTAGGAACGTTTGATGTGTTGCGTGAATGGTACTCAAGTCCCAATTTTCGGGGTTGTCCCTTCATCAATGCTGTTTTGGAAATTGCCGATGCCTCTCATAAAGCACATCAGGTTTCGGTAGACCTACGTGAGTCAATTCGACAAATTATTGTGCGCTTGGCGGCTGATGCAGGCGTTAAAAATCCAGAATTCTTTTCGCAACAGTACCTTCTGCTGATTGGAGGAGCCAGCTTAATGGCAACAATCGAACAGTCACCGAACGGAGCAACATTTGCTCAAAGTGCGCTCTCGGTTCTGATTGATGCCAACATAGGAAATTGACATGAACACATGGTCAATTACACAAAAGAAATTAGGTAGACTTCGCTTATATAGCCGCGATTTCTAGTTGTTCGGTGTTCTGGTACAAGATGTAAGTCAACTTAGTTAACAGAGCTAGATGATTTGAATTTTACTTGCAGCTTTTGTAGCTTTTTGTCTAGCCTCTTGGACATTCACACCTTTCGCTAAAGCTACGCCCATTCGCCGATATGGATGGGCACTAGGTTTACCAAATAATTTAATATCTACATCTTTTTCTGACAAAGCATCAGCTACACCACTAAAAGCAATAGAATCAGATTTTTGTGAGGCCAAAATTACTGCACTAGCTGATGCTCCTAGCTGTTCTATATGAGGAATTGGCAAGTCTAATATAGCTCGCAGATGTAGTTCAAATTCATTGAGATTTTGTGAGATTAATGTCACCATTCCCGTATCGTGAGGTCTGGGAGAAAGTTCAGAAAAAATCACTTCATCTTTAGTAATGAAAAACTCAACGCCAAAAATTCCGGCTCCTCCTAATGCATCAGTGACTTTTATGGCTATTTCTTGAGCTTTTAATATTTTGTCTTCAGAAATTAGTGCAGGTTGCCACGATTCTTGATAATCGCCTCTTTCTTGGCGATGGCCAATAGGAGAACAAAAAATTGTCGGTGCATTCCACTGTTTAATTGTCAGTAAAGTGATCTCAATTTCAAAGTTAATAAATTCTTCTACGATGACCTTTTGACTGTCTCCTCTAGAATTAGCGATCGCATAATTCCAAGCCTTCTCAACTTCACTCTTATCCTGCACTACAGACTGACCTTTACCAGAAGATGACATCACAGGTTTAACAACATTACCAAACCCAATTTCATCAGAAACTGCAATCAATTCTTCTAGAGTTGTTGCATAACCATATTTAGCCGTTCTGATGCCTAATTCTTGATGTGCCAGTTCCCGAATTCTGTCGCGGTTCATTGTATAGTTAGTAGCAGCCGCAGTCGGTATAACTGTAATTCCTCGCTGTTCAAATTCAAGCAGTTTTTCTGTTCTAATTGCTTCGATTTCTGGTATAATAATATCTGGCTGGTGTTTTGTCACTACAGCTTCTAAATCATCAGCACTGAGCATAGAAATAACTTCATAAGCATCAGCAACTTGCATCGCCGGAGCATTAGCGTAGCGGTCAACTGCAACCACATAATTACCAAGACGTTGAGCAGCGATCGCAAATTCTTTGCCTAGTTCTCCTGAACCCAGCAACATCAATTTTTGGGGCAACTTAATACTCATTAACTTATCCAGGTTAATCTCAATTTAATAATTTTATAATTTTGTGTGTTTTAATTACCATCTTCTCAAAAATTAAATCTAGCACCCCGTAGTTGTAAATCTTGACGTTGCAGATGATTTAAACCAGTACCTACTCCAAGCTGACACTTATCTACTAGTGTCTCTAACCAAATAGTCTCGTTCAGAGTTGTACCTCGTAAATCGGCATTTCTCAAGTCGGCTTTCGTAAAATTTGCAAATAAGAGGTCTGCATTGACTAAACTGCTACCTTGTAAATTTGCTCCTGATAAGTTTCCTCGGATGAAATTTACGCCATCTAAAATTAAACCAGATAAATCTGCTCCTATAAGATTAGGAAATTTTAGCTGACTTGGATATTTAAAAAATCGCATCATACAAATGATATTTGCTTCATTTAGTCGTATCTTGGTTAAAAATTCATAACGAGCTATACCCAATTGTTTAAGAATTTGCAGACGCTGTGGAGGACTTTGTTCTAAAAACTGAATGGCTGTGTGGCGTAGGTCGTGAGTACGGTGATTTAACATAATTTCTGATTGTAGTGATACTTAAAAAGATTAAAAATTGAACAGATGATGTCAGTAAATAATAGATAATATAGCAGTCCTAAATCATTCATGAAAAACAATAACCCCGATTTTTCAAAGTAATCGGGGTTCTAAATTTAGAGATAACTACTTACCTAACGTCCTGCCAATAATGCTTTCGTAGCAGACTCACCTGCTAATCTCACCTGCCTTGTTAACTGAAAGTTTAACAACGCTAGAACACTCAACTCGGCGAGGAGTGCCATAAAAATTGTTGTCGTCCCAGCGTATTCTATAGCTGCCCAAGGAAAAGTTGAAAACAGCCATACATTAGGATATTTCCACGAGGAGATGCCGATAACTTCTAGAATCATCGGTGGTAGGAACGTGATTGCACCTATAGTACCTATTGCCCAAAAAGAACGTTTGGGAGTTTTGAGCAAAAGTATCAATTGAGCGACGGTAGCATAAATCATCATTAAGCTGATAGACAAAGCTATAGCTAAAAGTACTTTAAACCTGCCAATATCGTGACTCAGCAAATTTTGGCCATCGTTCGCATCAAAAACAGATGTAAATGAAATCCAAACTAGCCAAGGGATAGTAACAATTGTAAGATTAATTGCGATCGCTACGAGTGCAGGGCTTTTTTCAGCCCATATTAGATCCTGCCAAACACTCTTGTGGCTAGAAAATCCTTGATGTCGATATCTTGCCCAATCTTGTACATCTTGGCGGTGAGGAGAAAGAACCGCAATTAAACTTAAAATTAACGCCAAGTTGTAAAGTACCAGTAAAATATAATTTTCCCCAACCTGTTCAACCCATCTTTCGTTATTTTTACCAACTTGTAGAGCAAATCCCCACATCATGAACTGGCAAAAAGCTACTAATAAATAACTTTGCTTTTTGCTGATTATTGAGCCTTCAGGATTACGAAAGCAACGTTTCAGAGCTTGCAAAATCCCGTAACTGCACAATCCAAAGTTAAGTAAGTGGAAACCAACAACACTAACAACACTTGCCCCTAATGGTAAATAGAAAAACTGCCAGTTTTTCAGGGGATAACCATTAGATAGATTGAACAAATTAGGAAAAAGATAATTTGTTACATCCCAAGGACTAAAGAGTCTGAACCAAGCAGTTGAATTATTTAAATTGTTGTTATAAGACGATGCCAGTACCATTGTTGTGAACAAAAAAAGCAATACTGCACCACTACCTAACCAAGGCTGAAAACCGCTGAACCAACGACTAACTAAGCCAAAGAGTAATGCAGCACTGTAGAATAAAATACAGCTAGCAGCAAGAATTGCGTAGTAACTCAAAATGTAACTAAAGGCAATTTTGGCAGAACGCCCAGCCCACAAATGTAAAGGAATTGCTGCTAAGATAACGAGATAAATTAAACTCGGAACTCCTAGCAACTTGCCAGTCAATATACTTGTTTCTGATTGGGGACTGAGACGGATGAAATTCAGCGTACCACGAGTTTCTTCTTTGGCTAAGTCGTTGATTAATAAATAAGTCCCTGCAACTAATAGTGTAAATACAAAAATTACACTAAACGCTAAAAATATATATTCCCAATGGTCTCGCCACCACAACTGCAAATCAATTTCATTTTCTGGGCAAAAATTATTTGAAATTAAATCATTTAAATCATTAATTTTAGATGGAGATGATTGTTGGTAAATCTCTTTTTGCCGCCATTCATATACTTTACGCAAACGACAGTATTCGCCAGTAAGAGAGTATTCATCACCAGGGAAATCGCGGAACTGATATAAAAAAACTACCAGTTGCAGTAATAAGGATGTTGCAACTGCGATCGCTACATTAAAAAATTTCAGCCGTCCTTTGAGTTCCCGCAATAGTTGCGGATTCCAATCGCCAATTTTGTCTATTAAATTGAGCATCATAGCAAAAAATTCTCCAAAAATGGGGAGTGATATTTATTGACGAATCAAGATGCTTGCTTGTGACCTAATTTTAAGAAAATAGTTTCTAAGTCTTCTTGTGTGCAGTGAAAATCAGTCAGAGGAATACCTGCTTTAATGAGCGATCGCAACAACTCAGCACTATCTTCATCTTTGCCCGAAAAATTCACCCTTATACTATTTTTTCCTGATATCACCTCCCACTCTTCTACTAAATGATGATGTTTCAATTCCCTTAATAGTGCTTCTAGGTTACCCAGAGTTGATATCACAATTTGCTGGTGGGAAAGACGTTGATAAAGTTGCTTTAGGGAAGTACTTTCTACCAAAAAGCCAAGTTCCATAATTCCCACAGAAGTACACAGTTCCGCTAAATCACTAAGAACATGGGAAGAAATAATTACAGTCATCCCAGCTTCTTGCAAAGCCTTGATAATTTCACGGAAGTGCATCCTGGCGATGGGGTCAAGTCCAGAAACAGGCTCATCTAGTAGTAGTAAAATCGGTTCGTGGATAATGGTTCGCGCTAAACTTAAGCGCTGTTTCATCCCCCGCGACAGAGTAGAAATCTGGCTATTACGTTTATTTCCAAGTTGGATTAATTCTAAAACTTCATGCAGGCGTTGAGTGCGGCGTGGTTCTCGCAAACGATACAGACGTGCAAAATAATCTAGGTAGTCCCAGACTGTCAAATCCTCATACAATGGGTAGTCATCAGGTAAGTAGCCTAGACGACGCTTAAGTTTGGGATTACTCTTGTCACGGAGTAGGCGATCGCCATTAATATAAATCTCACCCGTAGTTGGTTCCTCAGCAGTTGCCAACATTCGGATGAGAGTTGTTTTACCCGCGCCATTCGGCCCAATCAGTCCGTATACTTCTCCCGCCTGGATTTCTAAATCAACATCATTGACAGCAACATGTCGGTCAAATTGCTTAGTTAGTCCACGGGTGCAAATTGCTAATTCTTTTACCATCGCTGCTGGGGTGCGGCTTGTGATTAACAGTTAACCTAACCTTTTTCTACAGCTTCTGTCAGTCTGGTTTCGGAAATTGAAACTGACTGTAAGGAAATTGGCGACATAAAAAAGTAGTTAAGGCATAAGCTTTAACTACTTTTTAATTCTTATTGTGCTATTTAGGAAAACTTTGCAACTAAAACCTTGACTTTTTACTCTACTATCAAGTTATTTCGGATAGTGGTGGGATGGCGTTATTAATCCCATTACCAGATGAACCGTTAACTGTATAACGGTATTCGGGAATTGGATATCCAGCTTCGCTAAAGGTTTCACGGATAGCTTTATTAGTGTCGAAGTAAACCTGCCAGTAGTGGTCATTATTGCAATAAGGACGTACTGCTAGTACAGGCCCTGCAAAGTTGAAATCCTGAATTTCTACATCCGGTGCTGGATTTTGAAGGACATTAGGAATTTGGCTAATTTTCGCTTTCAAAAGTGCGATCGCTTCGTTATGTCTCACATCATGATGGAGTTGAGCTACCAAATCAACCCGACGGTAAGGATTGGCAGAATAATTCTGGATATTGTCAGCAAAGATTTTATTATTGGCAACAATCGTCAATACATTATCAGGTGTATTAATACTAGTTGTGAACAGCCCAAGTTCTGTAACAGTACCTGTGACACCTGCTGTCGTAATGAAATCACCAACTTTGAATGGTCGAAAAACGATTAAAAATGCTCCGGCTGCAAAGTTTGCTAGTAGTCCTCCCCATGCTGCACCAATTGCAATGCCGGCTCCTGCTAGCAATGCAGCAAAGGAAGTTGTTTCAACCCCAAAGAAGCCGAGAATTGCCACAACTAGAACAATTCTCAACGTAACGCCAATGATATTCAGAAGATAGTTAATCAGTGTCGGATCAACCTGTTGGCTTCGGAAAGCACGTCGGGCTAGCTTCAATCCAAAATCAATCAAGCGTTGAGCAATCAGCCACAGAGCGATTGCACCTAAAACTTTCAGCCCAAACTGAGTTAAAAGTTGACTAGCAACTACGCTAATTTGTCTGAAATCCATAATTTTTTATTTTTTTGTTTGAGAATTATTAAACACAATAAACATACAATAAATTAAATAAAAATCTCCTATAGATACTTTTTTTTAATTTTTGGTGTGCTACGCAGTAAAAAGCAAAGTGTTATCGAAGAATGTCTGGAAATTTTTGGACGAATATAAATAGTTTCTGGTGGGGTAGGCATCTTACCTGCCCTAAGAGCTGATTCGTAAAGAAAATCTAAAGAGAACTGAATTTGACTTTACTCAGGTTATAGGCTAAATCGAGTGTAGTTATGTTGTTATCGATGAGCCGTCTACCAGAAATTGAGAATCCGCACCGCAAACCCTACCCAAGTGATTTAAGCGATGCCGAATGGTTAATTCTCAAGCCTCTTCTACCTACACCAAAGGGATTTGGGCATCCGGTAGAAGTAGATTTAAGAGAAATTCTCAATGCTATTTTCTACGTGCAACGTACCGGGTGTCAGTGGGAAATGCTACCTCATGACCTTCCTCCTTATACAACGGTGTACGGCTACTTTCAGAAATGGCAGCGCAAAGGTATTTGGCAACAGATTCACGACCAAGTGCGCCATCATCTAC
This sequence comes from Nostoc sp. UIC 10607, assembly GCF_047228265.1. Taxonomy (NCBI): domain Bacteria; kingdom Bacillati; phylum Cyanobacteriota; class Cyanophyceae; order Nostocales; family Nostocaceae; genus Nostoc; species Nostoc sp. UIC 10607. Next base: position 386,760 of record NZ_JBIQNW010000001.1, read on the forward strand.
GACAAAGTTTAGGCAGAGATGAACAATCTACCGTTGCGTAGGCGTAGCCCGTCGTAGACATCGCTGACTCTCAATCAGTGAAAACAACGGAAAAAAAGGGGAGGTCTACGGTTTCGACGGTGGTAAGAAGGTTAAAGGCCGTAAGCGACATATAGTTGTGGATTCTCAAGGTTTGTTGATTGGCGTTTTAGTGACTGAAGCCAATGCGTCGGAACGTTTGGGGGCTGTGGTTGTACTGCATGAAGCGGCTGAGGAATTGTCCAAATTGGAAGTTGTTTGGGTAGATCAAGGCTATTCAGGAGAAAACTTTGCTCAAGCCGTCAAGCAAGTTTGCGGAGAACAGGTTCGTGTTGAGGTGATTGAAAGAATATCGAAAACATTTGAACGATTACCCAAGCGGTGGATTGTGGAAAGGACATTCGGCTGGCTCAATCGATTTCGGCGTTTGAGTAAGGATTATGAGTTGTACACAGAGATAAGTGAAGCAATGATTTACGGCTCATTGATTCGTCTGATGGTAAAACGAATGGCAGCTTAATCTTTTGTTTACGAATCAGCTCTAAAAGTACAAGGGGCATCATATAAATTAAAAACTCCAATGGTACATTTTGCTAGGTATGATATTTGATCTGTAAGCATTTACCTAGTAATAATCAGCTATGACCCAGAACTACCGCATTACTCTACTCCCCGGCGATGGCATTGGCCCTGAAATTATGGCAGTGGCGGTAGATGTGCTGAAAGTCGTAGGGAAGCAATTTGATCTGAAGTTTGAATTCCAAGAAGCCCTCATCGGTGGTGCAGCAATTGATGCCACGGGCGAACCCTTACCATCTGCCACTCTAGAGGCTTGCCGTAACAGTGATGCTGTGTTACTCGCTGCGATTGGTGGTTATAAGTGGGATTCGTTACCATCCAATTTACGCCCAGAAGCAGGTTTGTTAGGATTACGTGCAGGTTTAGGATTATTTGCCAATTTGCGCCCAGCGAAAATTTTGCCCCAGTTAATTGATGCTTCGACTTTGAAGCGCGAAGTTGTCGAAGGCGTGGATATTATGGTGGTGCGCGAACTCACTGGTGGGATTTACTTCGGTAAACCTAAAGGGATTTTTGCCACAGAAACTGGTGAGAAACGCGGTGTAAATACAATGGTTTACACGGAATCAGAAATTGAGCGCATTGGGCGGGTGGCCTTTGAGGCGGCTAGAAAACGCGGTGGGAAACTCTGTTCGGTAGATAAGGCGAATGTATTAGAAGTATCGCAGTTGTGGCGCGATCGCATCACCCAACTTAGTACGGAATATCCAGATATTGAACTCTCTCATTTATATGTAGATAATGCAGCTATGCAGTTGGTACGCGCTCCTAAGCAGTTCGATACCATCGTTACAGGCAACTTGTTTGGTGATATTCTTTCTGACGCTGCTGCTATGCTCACAGGTAGCATTGGGATGTTACCCTCAGCTAGTTTGGGCGCTTCTGGGCCTGGTGTGTTTGAACCAGTCCACGGTTCCGCCCCAGATATTGCCGGACTTGATAAGGCAAATCCTCTAGCGCAGGTTTTGAGTGCGGCGATGATGTTGCGTTACGGTTTAGACCAACCAAAAGCGGCAGATCACATTGAACAAGCCGTATTGCAAGTTTTAGAACAAGGCGATCGCACCGGGGATATAATTTCTCCAGGAAAAAACCTCTTAGGTTGCCGCGCTATGGGCGATGCACTGATTTTAGCTCTTGAAAAAAAATAATCAAATAATGCAACTTGGGCAATTTGGCAACCTTTGCTATAAGTTTCGGGTAGACTAAAGGGAAATCTAGCAATCAAATAACAGTCGATAGTGTACGCATTACGACAAGGTCAAGCAAATTTTACTGCCCCAAAGATCCAATCGCCTTTGATTGATCCCGCCCTAATCAGAGCCGCTGGGCAGATATACTATACTCACTGTGAAGTACATCCCGAAATAGCTGGGCAATCTTCCGGTGTAGCAATTAATCGTGTGACTCATCGAGGTAAGGTTATTTTTACTAACCAACCAGTTCTTTTACCTCAAGAATGTTTTGTGCCGTTGAGTCAAATAGAATCGCACATGTATTAGTCATTGGTCATTGGTCATTGGTCATTAGTCATTAGTTCTCGACAAAGGACAAAAGATAAACGACAAATGACACAGAACAAATGACAAAGGACAAATGACTGTATGGACATTTTGTTCGCCGTTCCGGCGAGTGTAATGGTCTTTGCTTTGGGTGCATCTATTGGCAGTTTTATCAACGTTATTGTTTATCGGCTACCTGCTGGGTTGTCAATTCTTTGGCCGCCCTCTCGTTGTCCCCACTGCTTAAACCAGCTAAAAGCTTACGACAATGTACCAGTATTTGGTTGGATTTCCTTAAGAGGGCGGTGTCGATATTGCAAAAGCAAAATTTCTGTCCGTTATCCTGTGGTAGAAGGGGTAACGGGCATAATTTTTTTAATAGTTTTTTTGGTATTTCAAGTTTCGACTTTAACAATAGGCTATTGGGCTTTTTGTAGTTGGTTATTGGCCCTATCGCTCATAGATTTAGATACAATGACCCTACCCAATCCACTTACTCAGTCGGGTTTAGTGGTGGGGATTTTATTTCAAATGGTGGTTGGTTTTTTACCAGAGGCTAGTTCCGTGGCATTGGTAAATCACCTGATGATGGCGATAGTTGGCGCAGTATTGGGTTTATGGCTGTTTGATGCGATCGCCCTATTGGGTTCAATTGCCTTTGGTAAAGCTGCAATGGGTGCGGGTGATGCCAAGTTAGCAGCCATGATGGGAGCCTGGTTAGGGTGGAAATATTTGCTCTTGGCTAGTTTTATTGCTTGTTTGCTGGGAGCGTTAGTTGGCAGCAGTCTCATTATGGGTAGACGCAAAACCGCCAGTCAAAAGACATCGCTACCAAGGTTAGGACAAAAGATGCCTTTTGGCCCTTTTCTGGCTTTAGGATCTGTGATTACTCTGTTTAGCGGCGAAGCCATTTTGTCTAGCTACCTGCGGTTATTTTTTCCAGCGTCTTGAACTGAGGACAGAAAAAGGAAATAGGGTACAGGTTACAGAGGACAGATTATTTGCTGTCACCTCTCAATACAGTTCGGATAAGGTTTTTTGATGAAAGTTATAGATCACAAAGACGTGATAAATCGCGTCTCTTCCCTTAACCGAACCGTATTGTGTTACCTCTTCTCTCACCCAAATGTGATTTCATAAGAAATATTTATAATTCGTGACTGTAACCAACATTACCCCATCTACCCTTCATATTTTGATAATATTCAGCTTGTGACTTGTATTACCCTCTTAACGACGATTAACCGTTCGCAAGCACAATTAGTGCAACAGATGCTGATTGCTCATAACCTAGCAATACGAATAATTGATTTGGGTAGGAGGGGGAAAGCATCTTATTTGGAGGTTGGTATTCTCATGGCTTTGTCAGTACGTCCATATAATTAAGTCTGCTGAAAAAAGTAGCAAGAGACTTGTATTGGCATAAGTATTTTCGTTAAGCTGGCAACCAAAGATGAAAATTAAGGTCTGAATTGCTTAAAAGCGTAGTTTGACGATGTAGCCTTTTTTCATTAATAAAGACAAATGGCAAAAGGCTAAAGACAACCCGATACGGCTTGACATGTTTTCGACCTCATACCCACTTAAAATAAAATAAAAAATGGCTAACAACGAAGAATCACGCGGTTTAAAGTCTCTATTTGATTGGTTTGCCAATCGACGGAAATCAGGATCTACCAGCCTCGAACGCCAAGAACGTGAAATTGCTGATGGACTATGGCATAAATGTTCTAAGTGTAGCGTGTTGGCATATACAAAAGACCTGAAAGCCAATCAGATGGTTTGTGCTGAATGTGGTCATCACAATCGGGTAGACAGCGATGAGCGCATCCGTCAATTGATAGATCATAATACTTGGAAACCGCTAGACGAGCATTTGCGTCCAACCGATCCGTTGGAATTTCGCGATCGCAAACTCTACAGCGATCGCCTGCGGGAAATGCAAGAGAAAATTGGCTTAATAGACGCAGTTAAAACTGGTTTAGGTCAAATTAATGGTTTACCCATTGCCCTTGGGGTTATGGACTTCCGCTTCATGGGTGGTAGCATGGGTTCGGTCGTGGGAGAAAGACTCACCCGCATGATTGAGCAAGCCACTCAACGGCGGTATCCTGTAGTTATTGTCTGCACCTCCGGGGGCGCGAGAATGCAAGAAGGAATGCTCTCCCTGATGCAGATGGCGAAAATCTCCGCAGCCCTACAGCGCCATAAAGACGCTCGACTATTATATATTCCGGTTTTGACCAATCCCACAACAGGCGGCGTTACCGCAAGTTTTGCAATGTTGGGCGATATCATTTTGGCAGAACCCAAGGCAACCATCGGTTTTGCCGGTCGGCGAGTGATTGAGCAAACCCTGCGGGAAAAACTACCTGATGATTTTCAGACTGCTGAAGATTTGCTCCTGCACGGTTTTGTTGATGATATCGTACCCCGTACCCAATTAAAGAACACCCTAACCCAGCTGATAGCCCTACACCAGCCTGTACTAACAACACCTCATATGGTGTTGTGGGAAACAATGTCCTTGACTTCTACCGCCGCAGAATAGTCAAAAGTCAAAAGTGAAGAGTTAGGAGTGAGGAGTTATGAGTGAAAAATTCATAACTCCTCACTCTTAACTTCTAACTTCTCACTTTTCAATCCCTAACCTCTGCCTGGCTCTTGAAGAAACATGAGTGGAACAAGTGCTGTTAGTCGAAATAGACTAGAGAGGGCAAACAACCCCAGCAAGCCTCCAAACTGAGCAAATTGCACTATAAAGCTGCCTATAGTTATGCCTAAAGCACCACTTGCTCCAGCAACGGCAGCTGCGATCGCAAAATAGATAGACTGATTTTTAATTGGTGCGATCGCTAATTGTATATTGTTGTTGCACAAGTCAATTGCCGCCCAAGTACCTCCAATCAAGATGTGTAACAGCGGTAACCATAACCAGATGTCAAGGCGATTAACACCAATCCCCAGCCACAGCAGTGGTGTGGCTGCAACCAAAATTCCAATACAGATGAGGATGGGACGATTGCCTATCTTGTCTGCTAATTTTCCCCACAGGATCAGCATCAGCAAAGTCGCCCCCGCCTGAAGGCTGTTGTAGATAGTCACGTAGCTCACATCCAAATCCAGTGTGTCGAGCATATAGAGGTTAAAAAAAGGACTGCTGAGGTTAACAGCAAGCGTCCAGAAGCTTAAATACAGCAGAAATCTCAAAAAGTTAGAGTTTTTCCAGATACTGCTTTCTAATTGGTTTTGTGGAGTAGGCACACTACAAGATTCATCTTTTGCAACCTCTGATTGAATCTCATTTGTTTGAGTTAACTTGCCATAATAAGTGTTTTGCGATCGCGGATTCACATCCACCTGAAAATATTGACACCCCAATCCCGCAATCCCAAACACTATACTTACCAGCAAAACCACCCCATAACCTTGGAGACTTCCACCATACCAATGTGATACAACTAGGCCAGCTATTGGTACGCAAACCAAATTGGTGAGACTAGCAGCACTATTGCGTATACCAAAATACCTGCCTCGCAATCGCCGGGGAACTATCATTGCTACCCAACTTAGCCACGATGCCGCTCCTAGTCCTCCCAAAAGACTGCTGAATAGAACAATCAAGAGTGTCAATATAACTAACTGATGAGTATTAATCGCTCCCCAGCTTACGCCTACAATACCAATTACTAGAACCAGCCATAGCAGTCGACCAATTCCGTGTGTCCGAAGAGAATATTGAAAGCGGCTGGTACTACGTTCAGATAAGTAAGCACCCAACGGCTGAATAAGATTGACCAACATTGGGATAGAGCACAGCATCCCAAATACCACTGGACTAGCACCCAATTCCACCAAGAAATTGCTGAGTAAAATTCCGCCAGTTCCAAGGGAGTAAACCGCTGCTAAGACAGAATCCGCAGTGGAGGCTTTTAAACTAGTGCGAATACTATCCTTGGGAATTCGAGAGGTTGGAGAAAGTGCTGTTGATGGTAAAGCAATCTGGGGAATTTCCAGAGTCAGTGGCGCAGTTGTTTCAACCTGAACAAAATCCATAATGTATGTTTATAAGTAAAGCATTCTGGGAGTAATCCGGTTGCAAAGGAACTCAGTATGCTTTTTTAGCATTTCTGATAATTTTTCGTTATTTTAGCTTGCAATTCTCAACAAAAATTTCAAATAAGTAAAATTTCACTCCTTAGCAACAGAAGGTATAAGTAAGAAGAAAGAAACTATTATCTGTCTGTGATCAAGAAAAAATTATTTAATTTTTTGGGATTGGTGATGGCGATCGCGATCGCTATTATTGCTTGTCAAAGCCTACAATTACCAAGCAAACCGTTAGCATCTACCGCAGTCACCATTAAGCTCAGTGGATGGGGAGGCTCTCCTGTTGAGCAAAAACTTTTGAGGCAGGTACTGCAAGACTTTGAAGCACAACATCCAACTATTAAGGTCAAATATGAGGTAATTTCTGACCAATACATGGATGTAATCAAAACTCGTTTAGTTGGGGAAGCTGCGCCCGATGTCTTTTATCTGGATGCCCTAGAAGCTCCTTTCTTGATGAGTCAAAATGTCCTGGAACCGTTAGAAAGTTATATCACCCCCGAATTTGACCTAGCGGACTTCGAGCATACCCTACTCGACAGTTTCAAATACCAGAACCAGATTTATGGTCTTCCCAAAGACTATTCCACCCTTGCTCTGTTTTATAACAAAAAAGCCTTCGCCGCCGCAGGGTTGAGTAATCCGCCGGCTACTTGGGATGAACTACGTAACTACTCGAAGCAATTGACAGGCAAACTTAATAGATACGGCTTTGGAGAAATTCCAGAATTAGCGCGTCAGGCTTATAAAATTAAAGCCTTTGGTGGGCAACTCGTTGATCAAAATGGTTATGCTACCTTTGCCAGTGAGGCAGGATTACAGGGTTTAGAGTTGGTGGTAGACCAGTATCAAAAAGACCGCTCCTCAGCCCAAAAATCTGATGTAGGGACAAACTCAGGTAGTGAAATGTTTGGTCAGAGTAAAGTGGCTATGGTAATTGAAGGTAACTGGGCAATTCCCTACTTAACTGAAACCTTTCCCCAAGTAGAGTTTGCTACTGCACCAGTGCCTACTATTAATGACAAAAAAGGCACGATGGTGTTTACAGTTGCCTACGTAATGAATAAGCAAGCACAACACAAAGCCGAAGCCTGGGAGTTGATTTCTTATCTCACAGGTAAAGAAGGAATGCAGAAGTGGACAGGAACAGGATTTGCTTTGCCAACCCGGAAATCAGTGGCAAAGAATTTGGGTTACGACCAAGATCCATTGCGATCGCCATTAGTGGCGGGAGTGGATTATGCTACACCGTGGCAGGTAGGTCAGTATCCAGCTGCGATCGTGAATAACTTTGAGAATCAATTTGTCAGTGCCTTGTTGGGACAACAACCATTAAAGCAAGCGATGGTGCGGGCAGAAAATGAAGCTAATCAGCAGATTAAAGCAATGGATTAAGCAATTAAAAATTGTCCTATTTCTTACTCTCACATTCGTTTAACTTAACTCTTCAATTATTTTGAAATTTTGGCAATTCCAAGTTCAAAGCACGAAGTTCCGAGTTCTGAGGTCAAAATTCCAAGTTCAAAGCACGGAGTTCTGAGTTCTGAGGTCGAAATTTCGAGTTCAAAGCACGAAGTTCTGAGTTCTGAGGTCGAAATTCCAAGTTCAAAGCACGGAGTTCTGAGTTCTGAGGTCGAAGTTCCAAGTTCAAAGCATGAAGTTCTGAGTTCTGAGGTCGAAATTCCGAGTTCAAAGCACGGAGTTCCGAGTTCTGAGGTCAAAGTTCCAAGTTCAGAGGACGAAGTACGATAAATAATCATGCACTACCCATCGCTACAGCCGGGTTAGTGCGGGATTAGATGGAGGTTCAATAGTGTTTGAAATCAGCAGGCGGCGGAGTAACCCCAGGTGGAATATCACAGAAAACTTGGCTGGGTATATGTTCATGATGCCCACCATTCTAGTTTTAGGGACTTTCGTAGTCTTACCCATTCTCTACGCCGTTTTTCTTTCCTTGCAAAAAGTTCAACTTCTTGGCGGTATTGAGTACGAGTTCATCGGTTTTCGGAACTTCACACGATTAGCTGAAGATGAACGAGTTTGGATTGCTTTGAGAAACACAGCAGAATATGTAGCCATTGTTGTGCCAACTCAAACTATCCTGGCTTTAATTCTGGCGGTAACTCTGAATTCGGGGATTCGTGGTAAAAACTGGTGGCGTATCCTCTATTTTTTGCCGACAGTCACTTCTTCAGCAGTGCTAACACTCATCTTCATGTGGATTTATAACACCGATGGGCTACTAAACGATTTCCTGACTTTTGTCGGGCTACCTACTTATAACTGGTTGGGTGATCCAGCAGTTGCGCTCAAAGGCATTATGATCATGAACATTTGGTCAACCGCACCATTTTTCATGGTGATTTATCTAGCGGCGTTGCAAGATATACCCCAAACACTTTATGAGGCGGCGGAACTCGATGGCGCAAATGGGTGGCAGCAATTTATCCACATTACTCTTCCCTTGCTTAAGCCTGTAACCTTCTTTGTGGTAGCAGTGGGGGTGATTGGGACTTTTCAACTTTTTGACCAGTCTTACATCTTTTCTGGGGGTACTGGCGGGCCAAACAACGCTACCTTAACTGTGGTACTGCTAATTTACCAAGCTGTGTTTCGGAATTTACAAATGGGATATGCAGCTGCGATCGCATTTTTGTTAGCAGCAGTAATCATTGCCATCACTTTAATTCAGCAGCGACTTTTTGGAGGCGAACGGATTTGACTAACATCTCTGGCTTATCCTGGCTCAAAGTTTTGTTATACCTCTTGCTGACACTCTATGCGATCGTCACCCTAATTCCCTTTCTCTGGGCACTTTCAGCATCATTTAAGCCGCTAACAGAGATTGTCGGCGGTGAACCCAATTTTCTCCCCAAGAATTTTACTTTCGATAACTACAGACAAATCTTTCTCCAAGAACCGCTGTTTTGGCGCTGGTTGTTCAACAGTGTGGCGATCGCCGTCAGCGTTACGCTTTTAAACTTGTTGTTAAATTCAATGGCTGGTTATGCCTTGGCAAGACTGCGCTTTGTGGGTAAGCGCTTCTGGTTCTTCCTAATTTTGGCTGTGCTGGCAGTACCAGCGCAAATCACCCTAATTCCCACATTTTTGATTTTGAAAGCGATCGGTTGGCTGAATTCTTACCAAGGAATGATTGTCCCTAGTATGGTTAATGCCACTTTTATCTTTATGATGCGGCAGTTTTTCGTTAATTTTCCTAAAGAACTAGAAGAAGCAGCTCAACTGGATGGTTTAAATACCTTTGGAATTTTTCGACATATTGTCTTACCTTTAGCAAAACCAGCACTGGCAGCACAGGCAGTTTTTGTGTTCATGGGAAGTTGGAATAATTTTTTACTGCCTATAGTTATCCTATTTGACCCAGAAATGTTTACCCTCCCTTTGGGGCTGAACACCTTCAAAGGTCAATACATCAGTTATTGGAACTACATTATGGCGGCTTCTATGGTCTTTACCCTGCCAGCTTTAGGCATTTACGCCTTTTTTAATCGTTACTTTATTCAAAGCGTCACCTTTACCGGGGGAAAAGGTTAATAGTCATTAGTCATTAGTCATTAGTTAAAAATTCTTCCCTTGCTTCCCCTGCTCCCCCTACTCCCCCTACCCTCTTTTCCCCTCCCATTCCCCAAACAGTATTTTGGGCAACAAATTGCACTCCTAACGTGATATTGGTATTACAGCGACTCAATCTCTATCTATCAGTTAACAAGCATTATGGGTTTTGCAGACCTATCGATCGCAGAGATAGCAGCCGACTACAGCATTCCTGTAGAAAAAGTGTTTTCTCTGTGCAACCAACTGGGAATCGCCTACAAACACCAAAAGACCCGTTTGGCGTTAGAAGATGCAAAGGCAATTATTTCCCAAATATCATCTGAAACACGCCCAAAAGGTACTAGTGACTTGGTGGGTGATAACGAGGTCATCTGAAGGGTGATCTTGGGCTTTAGCTAATCACTGATAGCTAATGACAAAAAACAATGAGTCATTAGCAATTAGCAGCTTGGAGATTGAGAACCGCTTTCTTAGCTGTGTTGAGCGTCAAAATTTTTAAGGGGAAACATGTTTAGAAGACTAATTGGCGTTGTTATGGCCACTGTTTTACTCTCGTTTCAGTTGTTTGTCGGTAGCGCGACAGCAGTGGAACTGGACGAAGCTACCCGAACAGTGCCATTAAATGCTCAAGGTGATACCGTCGTACTTAGCCTGAAACAAGTCAAAGAAGGTAAACGCTTATTTAATTACGCTTGCGCCCAATGTCATGCTGGGGGAGTTACCAAGGTAAACCAGAACGTGGGACTCACTCCAGATGATCTGGCACTGGCAACACCCAACCGTAATAACATTGAAGGCTTAGTGGATTACCTGAAAAATCCCACTACTTACGACGGGGAAGAAGAGATTTCCGAAATACACCCCAGTATCAAAAGCGCAGATATTTTCACAGCAATGCGAAATCTGACAGATGATGACTTGGAGGCGATCGCCGGTCATATTCTCTTACAACCCAAAATCGTTGGCACTAAGTGGGGAGGCGGAAAAATCTATTACTAAATCCTGGAATTAGTACTGGGTATTGGGTACTGGGTGCTGGGGATTAGGGATTGGAAAGAAATCAGTCCCTAATTCCTAGCCCCCAATGCCTAGTTTTCAGCAAAATTTAGCTGCTTTCGTTTCGCAGCAGCACAACAGGCTCCTGGTTGGGGCACGGAAAATTTTTGAAAAATTAAGATATTCCTCAAGAAAAATAAAAATCTATAATTTTACCGATTACCTTTATTCACAGGCTTTTTGGTCTATAGCAGTCTAGTATTTATTACTAATTGCACAGATGTTCTCAATAAATTGCTCCCCATTCTTAAAAAAAAAATGTATCTATGACAGATTGTCATATTTGGCGTTGATTTTATTTAAAATGAGAAAGGAAAAAAAATTGTTTGTTAGGAGAGAGCGATGAAATTTATATCCGCAAGCTTGCGACGCCTTAGTTTAGCTGTGTTAACAATCCTTTTAGTTGTTAGCAGCTTTGCTGTTTTTACTCCCAGTGCTTCGGCTGAAACCTACAAGGTGAAATTGGGTAGCGATAAAGGAATGCTGGCATTTGAACCGAAAAAGTTGACAATTAAACCAGGTGACACAATTGAATGGGTGAACAATAAAGTTCCTCCCCATAATGTTGTGTTTGATGCTGCCAAAAACCCCGCCAAGGATGCCGCTTTAGCAAAATCCCTGTCTCATAAGAATTTGCTAATGAGTGCTGGTCAAAAGGAAACAACCACCTTCCCCGCAGATGCACCTGCTGGTGACTACACCTTCTACTGCGAACCCCACCGTGGTGCTGGCATGGTTGGTACAATCACTGTCGAAGGCTAGAAACCTCGCCGTTGGCACAAGATGATTTATCAGTGAAATTAGCTCATCTCAACATGCCACACTCCTAGAGTGACGCACACAATGGATAAATGGCGGTAACGAGTCCTATCCTCCCCTAAGACGCTAAGTAACCTGTGGCGATAGAGGGGTGAACTCGTTACCGCCAATTTTGATCAAATTTGACTTAATCAGGCATTAATCGCGTTTATACTCTTGCTGGAGGCTTGTTGCGAGGAAATTCTGTTGAGAATACTTTTATTAATCCTACTTTTAGCGATCGCTTTATTCAAATTGACATTCATTAGTCCAGCACTAGCTGCCGAAATATCCAATGGTGCTAAAATTTTCGAGGCTAACTGCGCTTCTTGCCATATAGGTGGCGGTAATATCCTCATTAGCCAGAAAACCTTGAAAAAGGAAGCATTATCAAAGTACCTAGAAAATTATAATAGCGACTCAATCGAGGCGATTATCCACCAAGTACAAAATGGTAAAAATGCCATGCCTGCCTTTAAAAGCAAGTTAACTTCTGAGGAGATTCTGGAGGTAGCTGCTTACGTTTTTCAGAATGCAGAACAAGGCTGGTAAAGTAGCTGTACCGTATACTTCTTGTGGGGTAAGTGTCTCGCCGGCAATTAAAGGCGGGTTAGACACCCACCTCACAAGATTGGAGAATTTTGTTGTTGGAAATACCTAAGTGTATTTATTAGGTATAATCTTCTAATCAATTTCAAATTTAGTTATATCTGACGAACTAGCTATAGCCAGTTCGTCAACTGCTAAAAACGATATTTTAAAGATGAATGATAAATTCAGAATCTTTATCGTTCATAGCTTTTAGCTTGTTCTTAATCCAAAATCAGCCGCTGGTGATTATTTTTCTGGATTAGACTTTTGTCTATTTTCCTTCACTTCACGCAACCGTTCTACTAATTTTCCATCCGATTCAGTAGAGGGTGTAGGCTGAGTCTTATTGACTCTCGGCAGAACTAACGGTTCAGGAGTAGTAGCTGTCGATGAAGGCGTAAGCTGGTTATTTCTGATTTGCAGTTCAGAGAATGGTTTAGAAGTAACAGCTGGTGAGGGCGTAGGTTGATTGCTATTGACTCCCGGTGCAGTTAATGGTTTGAGAGTACCTGTCGGTAAGGACGCAGGCTGGTTATTTCTGATGCGCAGTTCAGATAATGGTTTGGGAGTAGCTGCCGGTGATAACTCAGGCTGATTGCCATTGACTCCTGGTGCAGTTAATGGCTTAAGAGTACCTGTCGATGAAGGCGTGGACTGGTTATTTCTGATTCGCAGCTCAGGAAATGGTTTAGAAGTAGCTGCTGGTGAAGGGGTAAGCTGATTGTTATTGATTCCCGGTGCAGATAATTGAGTAGTCCCAGTGCTGTTGCTAGTGCTGTTTTGGAAACGTAAGTTAAATGGATAGGAACTAATCTGTTTATCTCCCTTGGGGGATTGCTTGTTAAAGTATTCCCTTGCTTCTAATTGCAATTCACGGGAAACTAACTTGTCTTGAAACTTGATATCTAAGACCTTACCATCAGGATCTACCACTAATACACCCATAACAGAGCCTTCAAGATTCGGTTTATCGGTGGGTAATGTTTGGCGGATAACTGGTTTTTGTTCCGCGTTAGGGTATTGTTGCTGGACTTCTTTTCTCAGGTTTGCGTAAGAGTCTAGCTGTGCAATTGCCAGTTCAGTTCCTTTCACAGATGAATCGGGTGTCTTGAGCGTGGTGTCCCTAATTAGGGTTAAGCTATCCCCAGTCCTTGGAGTTTGTTTTAAAGAATTTATCAGCGGGTTTTGAGCAATTCTAGACGCATCGTTCCCTGCTTGCGTCATCTGTGGAGTCGTATTTCCCTGTGCTGTTGTAATGGGGCTAGTGTCAGATAGATTTGGCGGTTGGGTATTTTGCAGAATATCATCGGGTATTTTCTGCGACTGCAATTCTGGCAATCTATTTATAGCCAGCGGCTGAGGTGCCTCGTATTTGGTGTCAGTGACATTCACACGAGGAACTGATGGAGAGAATTTGGCGCTGTTATTGAATTTAGAACTGTCAAATTTAGAGGCATCAAATCGCAAATTATCACTAGGAATCATCCGCAAAGACTGCCTTGTAGGCAAGGAAGACACCCGATAGTTATTCAATGATGCGGGTAACGGAGGCATTACTAACTGGCTGGATGGCGGTGGTGCCAATGGGGCTAATCCAGTTTGGGCACTAAAGTTGGGAGCAGAAAGTGGCGCTATTGGAGGAAGTTGTTGTAAACCGACTTGGGGCGTGCTTTGCGGCAAACGGCTTTGGTCGGCTTGGCTCAATTCCAAAAGTCCGACGGTTTTGGATGATTCTGTATCTCTGGGTTTGCTAGAATCCATAGGCATCAATGGCACAATCATCGCGATCGCACCGTGAATGCCAAGAGAAGCTATAGCTGCTATCCCAATTGGCTGGCTTAAGATTTCTGGTATATTTTTAAACAGGGAGACGTAAGACATAGCTGTTATCGTTCACTCGGCTCAGTTGCAGTTGACTAGCGATTTTCTCTTTTTGACTATATTGCAATATCTTGCAATATATGCGTCCCTCTAAGGAAATAATAACTTCATATCCTGGCAATTAAAACGCCAAAATTGCCACTTATTTCACTATTTAATTGATCAATGACGCTGTATCATGTGTTCTAAATTTGAGCTTACTAAAGAGATATTTGAAAAATTACTACTTTTGATTTCTTATTGTTATGACGCACACAACTAAGATTAATATCTGGGATATTTCTAAAGTTTCGGTGAACAGAAAAGTCTGAGCGCATCACAACGTCTGCTGAAGTTGCCTTGTTTTTTCTACTGTTTTTCAGTCAACTACACTTCTGTAACAGATGGCACACTTGCTTGTCCTAGACTAGCCCCTATGTGAAAATACTACCACATTAGCAGTCCCTAAAACTGTTGCAAATTGTACAATTTTATTGACATTCTAGCCTTAAACCCCGCTAAAGCTATTTGGGTTTTTATAAAAGGAGTCAGTCATGCGATCGCAATTTTAACTTTTAACTTCTGACTACTTCTTCGCCAAAAAAGTTCAAACCCTAAATCATTGCAACCAAAATTTAAAATGCCGTTACCGACAGTTATTGTACCTGGATATCTAGAAAGCGCGATCGCTTACCACCAACTAGAACAATCCCTACAAGAGTTAAATATTTCAACGGTTACAGTACCACTGCGACGGCGTGACTGGCTACCCACTATTGGAGGAAGACCGATAACGCCAATTCTGCAACAACTCGATCTTACGATCAAGCATACATTGCTGCAACATAATGCTACTCAAGTTAACTTGATTGGTCACTCAGCGGGAGGTTGGATATCCCGTATCTACATGGGAGAAAAGCCTTATTTGGCAAGAGGTAACGTTAAACCATCCCTCTGGAAAGCGCATCCCTTGATTGCTACTCTCATAACCTTGGGTACACCCCATATTAGTCAAGAACGCTGGACTCGCTCCAATCTAGATTTTGTGACCAATAACTACCCAGGAGCTTTTTACAAAAACGTTCGTTACGTTTGTGTAGCTGGCAAAACTATCTTTGGGCAAAGGCGGCCTGGTAGTTGGTTAGCTTACAGTAGTTACCAATTAACTTGTGGTAAGGGCAACACTTGGGGAGATGGAATCACGCCCATTGAAGCTGCTCACTTAGAAGGCGCAGAAAATCTGGTGATTGAAGGTGTGAAGCATTCTCCGAGAAGTCCTGGGATTTGGTATGGTTCACCAGAACCCTTAAAAGCTTGGGTGCAATATTTGATTTAACTGGTAACTTGCGCTATTTTTAACAATCGCCTAGCAATGAATTACTAACCTAATAGCTAAAGTCGTCTAAAGACGACTAGTAAACGGTTGGGGCTATTAGGCTCAGACTTAAGTCTGAGGCGGGCTAGTTAGCTCATCGCAAATGGTGTAACATATCCGATTTAAAAAACTATAGCGGTTCTAGTTTACGTGAGGTACACCCGTATGGGCAGTGCCGTGCCCCTACACCTAGCAATATAATCTTGTACCGTATCTGAGTGGAAACTATATATTTTATTTGGGTAATGCAACATTTATTAATATTTCTTAGCTAAAATTGTAACTGTAATAAATACCTAGTTAAGAACAGGAGGGGTGAGCTATGCAAAGCACCCAGTTCGATAGGATTTTGCGACGAGTAGCGACGATATTATCGGTCGTGATTCTGACTCTGTGCTTAATTTATATCTCTACCGGAGTAATGCTTTCTTTTTACTATGAACCGACAGCAGGCGGAGCTTATAACTCATTGAAGATGATTAATACACAACTGCCATATGGCTGGTTGTTTTGGAGAGCGCATGATATTGCTGGTAACGCGATAATTGCGATCGCTCTCATTCAAATTGTGGTGATGTTTTTAGGTCGGCAATTTCGCAAGAGTTGGCTGGCTGCTTGGATTAGTGGGATTTTGTTGACCTTAAGTGCGATCGGGCTGAATTGGACAGCGATGATCCTAGATTGGACTCAGGAAGGATACTGGCGTTTTAACATTGAACTAGGAACCATCGAAGCCATTCCTTTGATTGGTGGACAACTGCGCGACATCCTCACTGGGGGTGGAGCGATTAACACAGTTACTGTCGAACATCTTTACACAATACACAGTTATTTAATTTCCGTGGCGACACTAATTCTTGCCATAGTTCATTTATCTGCTTTACTGTGGCAGGAATGGGAAATGTATCAAGAAGCACCAAGACCAGAAATTGATAATTTGCAACAACCACCAGAAGGCAAGTTTATTCCTTCCCAAGGATAATAAAGAGTCAAAAGTTAAGAATTTTCCCCTGTCCCCATCCCCCTTATCCCCCAGGAGCCTCACTAGCGGAAAATTGAGACAATTGGGCGAGGGATAGGTCTTCAACCTCCGGTAACTTTTCTAGAGAGAGGGGAGTGGATTGGGTAGCACCAGATAAGCGTTTTAAAAGGCTAGGTCTGGGGTCATGCAACAGGTAAATAATGCGATCGCCAACTTCCCACTCTTGGTTAGCTGGCATTACCTGTAAGCGTTCTTCTCGCTCTACCAATAGTGGTATCAATACCCCAGTCCGAATCTTTTCTTGGATGCGATCGCATTGAGTGGAAAACTCCAACTCATTTAGCGTAGTTGTCCCCAACTTGACTCTTCCATCATTCAAATATTCATTCCAAGTTTTAATCGCTAAGTCTGGGATAAAAGCTTGATTAACTTTATTACTAGCCGAAATATTCGCTTGCGGATCGCGTGGGAAAACAGCTAAGACGCGCGGCGGCTTAAATTCCTCAGCTGCCCTTTGAGCCAAAACAAAATTCACCTCGCCATTACTTGTCATAGCCAAAAAAGTACCCATAGAGGCAAGTCCTGCCTCTTCCAAAACAGCAGCATCCAGCGCACTGCTGGCAATCACCCGCAGATTTTGCGCCTCAGCTTGAACAAGACATTGGGGGTCAGTATCAATCATGACCACGTTTTCTTCTCGTTCTTGAAAGAACCGGGCAATCAAAAGACTCAAGGGATTACAACCCACAATCACTGCCCCAGTTACGTCTTTGGAGGTGATTTGCAGCAATTTAGCAACCCAACCAGCTGTTAGCCCTTGGCAGACAACAGTCATAATAATTGTGAGGAAGACTAAAGCTTTAATGGAATCACCGCCGTTAATGCCACGTTGGGTCAGCGAAATTGCAAAAAAAGAAGCTACGGAGGCGGCAACAATTCCTCTAGGAGCAACCCAGCTTAAAAATAGTTTCTGTCGCCAGTTTAAGTCACTGTTCCACGTACACAAGAGGATATTAATCGGGCGAACGACAAACATTAGTACCAAAACAGTGAATAAACTACCCCAACCCAAAGCAAATACACTGGCAATGGATAAATCAGCAGCTAATAAGATGAATAGCACCGAGACACTGAGAATTGTCAGCTGACCTTTAAAACTCCTTAACAGACGTTCTTCTGGGACTGAGGAGTTAGCAAAGACTGCTCCTGCAACTACTGTTGTCATTACTCCCGATTCACTGCGGATCATTTGCGATAAGGTAAACAAGCTCCAAAGTATTGCTAACACCACTAAGTTTTTTAGCTCAAATGACAGAAAACTGGCGCGTTTGAAAATCAAACTCATCAGATAACCGCCAGCACCACCAATTGCCGCACCAACACCCAGGCGCATGAGTAAACCGACGATCGCATTAATTGGGTCAGCATCGCCGTTCAAAATGGTATCGAGGACAACGAAGGCGAGGATAGCTCCTACAGGATCAATTAAAACCCCTTCTCCTTCCAAGAGTGTTGCTACTTGCCGATCTACATTGATTTGTTTAAGCAAAGGCCCAACCACGGTTGGACCTGTAACCACAACTATAGAAGCATAGAGAAAAGCTATATTCCAGGGAAATTCACCCAGCCAGTGGGCTGCCATACTCCCACCAAGCAGTGTGATCAGCGTTCCTAGAGTGACGAGCAATTGCAGGCTGACTGAAACTCTACCTAACTCACGTAAATCCAAGTTCAGTCCGCCTTCAAACAAAATGATTGCCGTTGCTAGGGCGACAATAACTTCTAGTCCAGTACCTAGCAAATGGGGATGCAACAGCCCGATGCCATCAGAGCCAAAGAGGATTCCTAACAGCAATAACAAAACGATGCTGGGTATCCGAAAATATGCAGCCAGCACTTGGGCGCTAATGCCTGCAAGGACGGCGATCGCCATCTGTAGGGTAATTTCAAAAGATGCTTCCATGTTGTAGATTTTGAGCGATTTATTTCAAAATCTTTTATAAAAAACCGTAAACATTAACTTTACACGGTACAACATCATACCCTTTGTCCATTGCTGAATTTAGCGTTTTTTCTATCTGGATATCTTTTTAAATCCCCAGCGCCGGACGCTGACGCACCCTGCGGCTTCCCACAGAAGCGTCTACTGAATTCTTTTTGTGTCTCCATGTCTCTTTGTATCCTCATTCAAGCTTTCGCCTCCACCCAGTTTAGCTGTCATAAACTTTTTTTGGCAAAACCTGTTGACAAAGGCAAGGAAATTGGTTAACTTATAAAAGGTCTGAGTCCGATGCCCCCATCGTCTAGAGGCCTAGGACACCTCCCTTTCACGGAGGTAACGGGGATTCGAATTCCCCTGGGGGTACTTAAAAACAATAAAAAAGCAGAATTGTTTCTTGCTATAAATTTACTAAGTAAAAGTGTCATTCAGGAAAAAACCTGAATGACACTTTTACTATACATAAGGTTCATTGCTGGCTAGCTTTTCTACACGTTGGTGAATAGCCAGAAGATTTAACCGCAGGTCTTTGCTCAGGCGATTTTCAATGATTCCCACTGGCATAGTGAGTTTAGGCCAAACTTGAATTGTGTAGCAAAGATTTGTTCCTACATACTCACCGAGAGAATAAGGCTCTAAGCACCAGCTACCAGAAAAGCCTTTAAAATCTCCTTCTACCATGCGGAAATTAATTTCTTTGGGGAAGCATTCTTCCAAATCCAGAACTACCCGCGCACAAAAGTTGAAATTCAGTAAGCGCTGGGAGCCTACTTGCTCAAGTCTAATTCCACCATTGGGATGTTCGATTAGACGACTCTTGGCAAGATTGGGAAGAAAGTCAGGCAAGGCTTCATAATCTGTCAGAACCTTCCAGATTTGTTCCACTGGTTGGGGAATTTGGACTTTGGCACTGATTTGTCGCTTTCGCTCTGCTATTTTCTCAATTTGAACTTCTATGTTAGCTGCCAAAGCGACTGCATCAGCAGTCAAAGCCCCTTCGAGGTTAATGTCATCACTAGAAGACTGGAAATCAGGGTTCTGTGTTGTGTTTTGTTCTTTAGTCACTTTCAGAATTATGGTTTGCTTTCGTCAGAAAATTGGGGCAGAGTCAAGGTGAAGCAAATTTCGCTTTGTTGAGAATCCAAGATTTGAAGACTCTCAACTGCGATCGCTCCATTCAGATGCTGCACTAAAGACTTGACTAGAGCAAGTCCCAAGCCAGTCCCTGGAGTCCAGCGCCCTTTTCCGCGACGGAACTTGTCAAAGATGTAAGTCGCTTCTTCTTGAGAGATGGCACGTCCTGTATTCGTCACCTTTATGATAACTTGATCAATTTGTTGATCAACTCTGTGAGCAGCTTCCAAATGGACGATGGTATCATGCTCTGAGTATTTACAGGCATTAGTTAACAGTTCTTGGAGAATGCGGTCAAAACTCTCTAGTTCAGTTTGCAGTTTTAGCGACTCCTGTGGTAAATCTACAGAAATCTTTAATCCCTTCTCGGCGAGTTTTTTCTCGAAGGATGCTGCTATATCCTGGATTCTAGTATTTAAATCTATAGATTCTAATTGTGGGGCTTCGTGAGGCGACTCTAGTTTCTGGAGTGTCAACAAGTCATTAATCAAGTTAATTTCCTTTGTACATTCCTGCTCTAGGATATCTATGTATCTAGCCTGACGCTCTGGTGCTATTCCTGGCAAACGTAAGTTCCGAATTGACATTAACATGTTTGTCAAAGGATAGCGCAAGCGATCGCTCATATTACTCAAAAATTCATCTTTGAGTTCATTGAGTTTCCGTAGCTGCTCAACATACTGCCGGGTTCTTTCATGCAATTTTGCCTGGAGTTCCAGACTGCTTTGGAGTTTCGCTGTCCGCTCATCTACCAAAGTTTGGACTTGGCGTAATGTCTGTGACTGAATTATGGCGTTACTTACTTGAGCACAAACCATTTCCACAAGATTTATTTCTGCTGCTTGCCAATTGCGAGTGACAGCTTGCTGTAGCACCAAGAATCCTAAGATTTTACCCTGACTCTCTAATGGCACTAATAATACCGCAGGCAATTCCTCTACTGCAAATAATGGAGCAGCTGACGAGGTATCATTTTGATCTTTATAGTCATCGAAGATTACTGGTTTTCCAGTATCCATGAAGGCACGCTGACATAAACCACATTCCGAAAGCAAGAAAGACTGATCTAAGCTATCTGGTTTAGTAGTGTGGGAAATCTGTGTTGCCTTAGTCCATTCACCGCTTACTCTAGCTTTCGCTTTAGGAATTTGCTTTTTGGCTTGAGTCCTAAAGAGTGGATCTGTATATTTTAGTAGTATAAGCAAACCCCGATCTGCCTGTAGAGATTCAGCAGTAGAGGCTATAACTAACTGGAGCATTTGATTAAGCTCCAAATTACTGCGACTCAGTATAGTTAATTGCTTGATCAAGCTTTGATACTGATTGTTCTTTTGCAGATACTGTTGTTGATGAGTAATTAGTTGAGCTTGTGCTAGGCGAGAAAAAGCGATCGCACAAGCCGACTCCACATCTTTGAGCAGTTGTTTTTCTGATTCACTCCAATCATAGGGTTGGAATTTAATCAGATTAATCACCCCATTATTATTGCCAGCAAATCGGGTGGGAATTGCCAAAACGGCTTTTATCGGTAGTGGCAAATACTGACAGCCAATTACCAGACTATTTTGAATGATGGAAATATCTTCAATAGTTAATGGTTCAGCAGCACATTGCAACACTGGTGAGTGCATAAGCAACTGTTCCATTGAAAACATCTCTTCTGGATGTGGCAACCCTAGATACTCATCAGCACACCAATTAGTAGTAGTCGCTTCGTCGGATGTCTCACCCGTTACTGAAACCAAGCAGCAACAATCTACTTGAAAGACAACTCCTAGCAATTGGGCAATATCTTGCAGCATCAATGCCGTCGCCGAGCTATTGGCAATGATTTGGTTAATTTTTTGTACCAACTGGTGGGCAGTTTCTTCCTGATGCTGCATCAGCTTGACTTGGTAAGGTTGTAGTCGATCTATGTCATCTACGTACTGTGGCGACGACCATAAAGGCTTTTTCATTCTTGGCACGCCCTTGGATAATAACCCCATTGTTTTTGCACCCAACCTCTTGGCATATTATTCCCCGTTAGTTGTGTTGCTACACCTTGATAATTGACAATTTTTTTATGAATACTTTCTCTCACCTGTTATAGCCCTTTTCTATGGCAGATGGCCAAGTTCCCGCTATTTAAGCAAATTGCTACATAGGTAATGAGATACTTAGGATATTCTAAAATGCCCTAGCCTGATTATTTGTGGCTGCTTTATCTTCTTTATATTGAGATAATTAATTTACTTTGATTTAGAATATCCTGTCTGTAAGTATACATAAACCGTAATTTCTCTGGAATCTAAGCAAAATCCCCCAGCTATAACCGTAATAACACTGAATCTATTTTAAAATTTTTGTAAGATTTTGCTTTTAATTTAGTTTTTAACAATAGGTTTTACCTATTGGAGGAAATAAAGCTAAATTCTGAATGCAGCCCAATTATTTAGTAAAAATAACTGAGCTGCATTGCCTGAATATAAAACTATCCAGCCAAACTCTCGACACTCAGAGGAACCATATCGCCATTCCTCGTCAATCCTAACAACATCGCTTCTTGGGGTTGAATTAGTTGACCTGTGAGTACACAGCGTTCTTCTTGCTGAGCTGTGGCAGCAATACTAGCTCGAATGTCGGTTCGCGAAAATCTAGGCTTCCATTCACCTGATTTTTGCTGGACATAATTCCAAAGGATATCTCGGATCAAAGCTTGATATCCTTGATTGCCAGCTATTTCTTTAAGCTTATCTTTGAGTTCCCGCTCTAGGCGGATGCTGGTGACTTCCATATCGGTAGTTGGGGTGCGAGCGATCGTATGCATCACTATTTCTCCTTAAAGGTATAGACAAGATAGTAATACAAGTGTAGTATGTTTAAAGCAATCTTCAATAGGTGAAATTTTCTGTGAAATCCATTTACCCCATCTCTACTTCAATTTTGTGCGCTACCAATTGCCGAGCCGGTTGGGAATCAGCTGCTATGGAAGTGGAGTATTTATTTATGGGCGATGGTACCCGAAATTATGGGCAAATCACAGAGGGTAATTATGATTTTAGACATCTCAGCATTAGTGTGCTGATTGCAAAACCAGAACTAGATCAACAAAGCGGGGGGTACAGGCAAAGGAATACTGTACCGATATAAGACCAGAAAGTTTTCCGGTCAATTCTAACCCCCGCTTCACCAAAAACTTGAAGCGGGGGTTTTTTTATAAGGAGTGAAGCTGTGATGATATCTTCCATGCGCGGCGCGAACGCAATGCAAGTGTTAGAGCAATCTGTGGTGGTGTTTTCTCAAAATTACTTGCCACTGTGTCGGATCAATATTAAGCGGGCGATTGTGCTGTTAGTAACAGACAAAGCTCAACCGCTGGGTTTTACCACAGAAGGCGGATGGCGAGTTCACTCACCCAGTTTGGTAATTGATGTGCCAAAACACATTCGCTTAACAGTTACTTCTAATGAGCGGATGTGGAAAGTTCCGCCAGTCAATCGGCGGGAAGTGTTACGAAGAGACCATCACAGTTGCCAATATTGCGGTAGCGGCAAACATCTAACGCTAGATCATGTGATGCCGCGATCAAGAGGCGGTTCTCACACTTGGGATAACGTAGTCACAGCTTGTGAGAAATGTAACTCCCGTAAAGGTGACCGCACCTTGTTTGAAGTTGGTATGCAACTGCGTACCAAACCAAAAGCACCAATCCACCCCGCGATTGCTTTTGCCGAACAGTTTTGGATAGATATGCAAGGAAGCCTGGAATAACAGGAGAGCATAAGGAATGCTGAAATTAACTTACACTGAAAGCAGCTTTTATTTGGAATGTGTCACTCTGTCGCTAGAAGAATGGGTAGCGCAGCGAGTAATTTTAGCCCTGCGAGTTGGGCAAAGTTTATGCATTGAACCCAGTACCGCTTCCTTTTTGCTTCCTGTTGATTTGCCAGGGATAGAAGTGCTTAAGGCTGAGGTAAAAAGAGATGACAGAGGAATCATTGCCCTTTGTGCCTGCGATGCCGAATATATAGAAGTCACCCTGCGGGGTTCTTGGCTATTAGATAGTTCTAAGGATGCTGTCGGTGTGTTCGTTACCACTATGAGCGATCGCGCTGAGTTCTTTTTGCACAAACTTTGGCAAGAAGCTCAAGAGAGCAGTGCTTCTGTATTGAGCGAATAAACGTAATAGTAGGGTGAGTAGAATTTCTCACCCTTTATTGCCTCATTTTTAAGAGTTTGGGAATTGTCACAAATCAGTAGCATTTGAGTGTGCTGATGATTTGTGGCAAAACTTGTCCTACCCAAAATAATGTCGCATTAATTTAGCCTTTCCTAGATGATCTTGAACTTATGCATGCTTATTGGCTGGTTCAACCGCAATTGTGGGGAGGTGTCTGGGGCAATACTACAAGCTTGTAATACTAGAGGCGATCGCGACAAAACTAATTATCTGTTGTCGCTTGAGGGAGTTGTCTGTCACGTCAGGCTTTTAAATATTCACCCAAGCATAACTGTAGTTTTACTTTTCAGAGTGGTTAATTAAGTTCAAACCTAAGTACAGCAACTTTTTTAGACAATTTCAAAAAAATTTTCTGAAACCCCTTGACACTTCTTGTAGTATTTTGTAGCATAAATGTAGTGGAACGGAAAACAAGCTTCCCAAGAGTCAAAGTTATGTTCTACATAAAACTAAAGGACAGGCGTTGGAATAAACCAGAGTCCCCAATCAAAAAAGCTGCTTTTACTTGTAAATCATCGGCAGTAAAGGCAATAAACGCAAAAAATTCTAAGTTTGCAATCATCAAAACTATTGAATACATCCGTAATACACAACAGGCTTGCTACCTAGAGTTTCGGTTGTTTTCCTAAGAGTTTCTAAAAGTAAAAAGTAGATTTTCTGAACCTTGAAAACTAAATAAGAAATGGGCAAGTTCACCACAATTCTGTGTCTAAAAACCTAAAAGTTTAAGCACAGATTCAAAAAATCGGGGTGTAGCTTAATTGGCTAGAGCGTTCCGTTGTCTGCGGAAATGTTGCGGGTACCCTGCGGGAAGCAAGCTACAAATCCCGTCACCCTGGTTGTAGTCCTGTAGGCGAATAGTTTAAGCCGTCAGCCTCTCAAGCTGAAGATTGCGAGTGCGAATCTCGTCAGGACTCCCAAATGGCTGAGTAGCCAAGTGGTCGAAGGCGTCGGTCTGCAAAACCGATATCGTGAGTTCAAATCTCACCTCAGCCTCTGGTGCGATCGCAGCGTAGCTTAACCAGCCAGGTTCATACCCTGGTATATGCGGGTGCAAATCCCGCCGCTGCCACCAAATGCAGGGATAGTGTAACGGCAACACCTCGTGACTCCAAATCCGATGTTCTAGGTTCAAATCCTAGTCCCTGTGTTAGACAATTTTGGATTAAATTTTTTAATCCAAAATCTACAACTCGGTCAATTATGCCCTCGTGGACGAATGGTTAAGTCAGTGTTCTTTCAAAGCACAGATGCGAGTTCAATTCTCGTCGAGGGAATAATTATGGGTCGGTGGCCGAGTCTGGCTGAAGGCGACAGTCTGTAAAACTGTTCTTTTTTGCACACAGGTACCCTTCCTTCTCTACGAGAGGCTGCGCCAACGGGACGCTCCCCGAATGGGAAGCAAGCTACAAATCCTGCTCGACTCACTATGGAGAGGTGGCTGAGTGGCTGAAAGCATCCTCCTGCTAAGAGGAAGCGGGTTTTAATATCCGTCGCAGGTTCAAATCCTGTTCTCTCCGTTTTGAGAGTGTGGTGTAACTGGATAACATCTCAGTCTACGAAACTGAAGATTTGAGGGTTCGATTCCCTCCGCTCTCGTTGTATCAGAGAGATGGTGGAGTGGCTGATTCAAGTTGAATTAAACCAGTTCATAAGGTAATACCCATCTCTCCTTCTATCCCCTAGTAGCTCAGTTAGTTAGCGCCTGTTTGTTCGCGTAGCGTGTCTGAAAGACAAGAACAGGAGGTCGTCGGTTCGATTCCGACCTGGGGGGCTGTCGTTGCCTCATAGCTCAATGGTAGAGCAAGCGGCTGTTAACCGCGCGGTTGTAGGTTCGAGTCCTACTGAGGCAGCCATTCATTGTCGGTTGGACGAATTGGTAAGTCGCATTGCTCTGAACGATGAGGTTGCAGGTTCAATTCCTGTTACCAGCTTGATGCGGGTGTGATGTAATCGCTAGCATCTGAGTACGCCATACTCAGTGCGTGGGTTCAATTCCGACCAGTATCCACCAAATATGGGGTCATAGCTCAAATGGCTAGAGCGCCTGCCTTGCAAGCAGGAGGTTATGGGTTCAAGTCCCATTGGTTCCACTGATGGTGTCTGAAGCCAAAGTGGTCGAGGCGCTGGTTTGTGGAACCAGTCATAGCGGGTACCCTTCGGGAACGCTTACGCGAACAAGTCCCGTCAGGCACCCTTGAATGGAAGATGCCGCTGTAGGCGATAGCCTTCTCGAAGAGTATGGACGGCAACTGGTCTTGAAAACCAGGTACAGCAAACTGTAGGGGTACCCTACGGGAAGCAAGCTACGATTCCTCCATCTTCCTCTTTTCCACCTGAAGCCGAAAAGCGAGGCGCTGTGCTGATAACACAGAAATAGGAGGGGCAGTACCTCCCTGGTGGATTTATATTTAGCGTTGTATAAAAAAGCTTACGATGTTTATACGATCATACTTGCTCATTTCTTTTGCAAATTAACTAGGGTGGTTGGCATACCGGCTGTGCAGCGGGCTTTTAACCCGCAGAAATAGGTTCGACCCCTATACCACCCATTTATAAATAGCAACTAGCGATCGCTAGTTCAGCATGTTGCAATAATATATCTTTATCCAAAGCATGTACGGGATATTGCGGTGTTACTGCCAGTAGTTTATCGATTCTTTCTCTGGCTGCTTCCACTAATGATTCGTCTAAGCTACCCTTGGTTAGAGAATCAACAAAATCTTCAGCAATCTGATAAGTTCTTTCAATTGATGATGAATTAATGTTGCGCGAGACAATAAACAAGTCGCAGCCTGCATGAAATGACCGTGCCACAGTACCAGCTTTAATAAACATATCTGAGATAGCTTTCATATCCAAGTCGTCAGATACAACTACTCCCTCAAAGCCAAGTTCCCCTCTAAGTATGGTTTTGAGGATTGTTTGTGAAAGGGTTGCTGGTACATCAGCATCTATCCTGGGAAATAAAATATGGGCAGTCATGATTAAAGGAATCTGTACTTCGATTAAAGCTCTAAAAGGTATAAGTTCTCGAATTCGCAGGTCTTCTAGAGTTAAATTCAGTATTGGTAGCTCAATGTGAGAGTCCTTGCTAGTGTCTCCATGTCCGGGGAAGTGTTTGGCACATCCCAAAATTCCTGACTCTTGAAGTCCAAGGTAGTAGTCACGGGCACCTTGAGTAGCAGTTTCGGGAGTGTCACCAAAGGCACGAGGCCCAATAATGGGATTGTGGGGATACGAAAAAATATCTGCTATAGGTGCCCAAGATAAATTGATTCCCAGTGATTTTAGCTCTAATGCTGTGGCTTTTGCTACTTCACGGGCGTGCGATCGTAGCAATAACGCATGAGGAAACCGCGTAATCGGCTGTGGTGTGCGAATGACACGACCTCCTTCATGATCCAGAGTCATAAACATTAAATCACGTTCAGTATATTTTCGTATTTGACTGGTCAAATCTTTAAAGCTTTCTAGCCAAACTTGATATGGGGTACCATCCAAAAAGTTCTTCGCAAAAAAGATCACCCCGATCGGTCTCAATTCATTGAGTGCACGTTTATCATCATCGCTTAATGTAGTGCCGGAAATACCTAGAATCAGGTGATGTCCAAAGCGCCTTAGCTCCTGCGATACACTCATAATCTTTTACCTATAAGTTGTGCGGTAAACAACAGAGTTGTTCAACCTAGAGGACATAAACCTTTATCCTACATCCTTATGGAGAGTGGCGAGCTTTCAAACGGAGGTTTTTATTCTAGTTTTCATGCCGAGTATGGGAATATTTTTTAAAGGCTGCGACCTAAGATAATTAAGCCAAAATATTCAGCATAATTACTGGTGCTACTAGAGATTAGTTTTCCCACAAAAGCATTCTGCTGTTTCATATAGATATTTGCTCTGTTGCGCCATCAAACAACTCCATAATGACTCATAATTATTGCTAATATATACTAACTACTTAACAGTTAAAATACTTAAGCTAGAACATAATTGGTCTTAATTTTTACTTTATTGATGTATTCACTGTAGGAAAATATATCTTAAATTAACTAGCAGTCTTCAACTAATACCCTAAATATTTCCTCAGAGTAAATATACGACTTAGCAAAGAAATCAACTACTTTAAGACAATATTTAGGATTAGCTATTTTCAGTCAAAGGAATTACTTTTGTTTCCCTAAATTTCTTACCCGTAAATCTAGATAAACTGTTCGCCAAAACCTATTAGCAACAATGGTGTTGGCAATTATGTTGGGTAGGTGCGCGTAGGTAAAATTCCCTTTGGTAAAAGTTTTTTGGGGAAGCGATCGCACAATGACTGCCAAATGTAACGGTTTGCAACGTATAATGAGAATCAACAAAACCATTAAGAAATATTGAAGGGCATTAAGGTTAAATGCGAGTAGCGATCGCGGGTGCTGGTCTAGCAGGACTTTCCTGCGCGAAATATCTCACGGACGCAGGTCACACTCCCATTGTCTTGGAAAGCCGGGACGTATTGGGTGGGCTGGTTGCGGCGTGGAAAGACTCTGACGGCGACTGGTACGAAACCGGGTTACACGCCTTCTTTGGGGCATATCCTAATATGCTCCAATTGCTCAAAGAGTTGGGCATTGAAGACAGACTCCAGTGGAAAGAGCATACACTGATTTTCAATCAACCAGACAAGCCTGGGACACTCTCACGTTTTGATGTTCCAGATATTCCATCACCTTTCAACGTTATTGCATCGATTCTTCGCAACAAAGACATGTTGACTTGGGAGCAGAAGATTCGATTTGCAGTTGGCCTACTTCCAGCAGTGGTTCGGGGTCAAAAGTATGTTGAAGACATGGACAAGTACAGCTTCTTAGAGTGGTTGAAAAGGCAAGGTGTTGACGAGCGGGTAACTAGTGACGTTTTTATCGCCGCATGTAAAGCCCTCACCTTTATCAACCCTGATGAAGTTTCGGCAACGATTTTGTTAACTGCACTGAATCGCTTTCTGCAAGAACGATATGGCTCCAAAATTGCATTTTTGGATGGTTCTCCCACAGAACGTCTATGCAGCCCGATCGTAGATTACATCACAGAACGCGGTGGAGAAGTGCGATTGAATGCCCCCTTAAAAGAGATTTTGCTCAACGCCGATGGCACGGTGAAAGCATACTTGATTCGAGGGTTAAATGGTGCAGAAGATGAAGTTTTTACGGCTGATGCCTATGTATCTGCCATGTCAGTTGATCCTTTAAAGGTCATGTTGCCTAAATCTTGGAAGCAAATGGAGTTTTTCCAGAAGCTAGAAGGTTTGGAAGGAGTACCAGTGATTAACCTGCATCTGTGGTTTGACCGGAAACTTACAGAAATTGATCACTTGCTTTTTTCGCGATCGCCCCTCCTAAGCGTTTATGCTGATATGAGCAATACCTGCCGTGAATACGCCAACCCCAATCGCTCAATGCTGGAATTAGTTCTAGCTCCGGCAAAAGATTGGATTGCCAAATCTGATGAGGAGATTGTGGCTGCAACGATTGCCGAGTTAGAAAAACTTTTCCCCGACCACTTTGGGGGAGACAATCCAGCAACATTGCTGAAATCTCATGTGGTGAAAACGCCGCGTTCAGTTTACAAAGCGACCCCTGGTCGTCAACAGTACCGTCCCGCACAAGTTACGCCCATTGCCAACTTCTATCTCGCCGGAAGTTATACCATGCAACGCTACTTAGGCAGTATGGAAGGTGCCGTACTTTCTGGTAAGCTGACAGCGCAGGCAATTTCTGAGGCTCTCCCGGTAGCAAATTCCTCAAACCTGCAAACGCTCACCCGACCGCCCGCAACGAATGCTGCAACTGCCTGATTCCCCCCCGCGCATGAAAACGCTGGTCTCTGTAGACGAGTCCTACAAACTTTGTCGGGATCTCACAGCAAAGTATGCCAAGACTTTTTACCTGGGTACTTTGCTCATGAGTCCGGTAAAACGTCAATCTATTTGGTCAATTTATGCTTGGTGTCGCCGTACAGATGAATTGGTGGATGGGCCCGCATCTGCTATTACCACGCCAGAAACCCTAGACCTATGGGAACAGCAGCTGGAATCGATTTTTGCGGGACGCCCATTAGAAAATTACGATGTCGCTTTAGTTGATACCCTCCAGCGCTTTCCGATGGACATTCAGCCCTTTCGGGATATGATTGCCGGTCAACGTATGGACTTATATCGCAGTCGTTATGAAACCTTTGAGGACTTATACCTCTACTGTTACCGCGTTGCTGGCACTGTTGGCTTAATGTCAACAGAAGTCATGGGTGTGGATAGCACCATATACACCGCTCCGTGGCATCAGAACAAACAACCATATCTTCCCACAGAAGAAGCGATCGCTCTGGGAATTGCCAATCAACTCACTAACATCCTGCGGGATGTGGGAGAAGATGCCAAACGGGGGCGGATCTACATTCCCCTTGAGGACTTGGAAAAATTCAACTACACCGAGCAAGACTTCTTCAAAGGTGTGGTAGATGATCGTTGGCGGGCGCTGATGCGCTTTCAAATCGATCGGGCCCGCCAATTCTATAGCACATCCGATCAGGGAATTACTTATTTAGCATCCGACGCCCGTTGGCCTGTATGGGCAGCATCAATGCTGTACGGTCAGATTTTGGAGGTGATTGAACGCAACGATTATGATGTGTTCAGTCAGCGCGCTTACGTTCCCCAGTGGAAAAAGTTACGCACTTTGCCCTTAGCTTGGATGCGATCGCAAGTCCTTTGAGAAATTAGTCATTTGTCGTTCCCGAAGACAAATGACTATTGACTCTTAAAAGCAAGTCTGGTAACATTGATATTCGTGAGTCATGGAGAGGTGGCTGAGTGGTCGAAAGCGGCAGATTGCTAATCTGTTGTACGGCAGGCAACTCCGTACCGAGGGTTCGAATCCCTCCCTCTCCGTTTTCCAGCCTTTAATACACAGAGCATATGCTGTGTATAACACTAATACTAGTGTAGTGGTAAATATTTCTACTCCCAAAGATGGATGATATGATTTATCCTTTGGAGTCCTGATAAGATCCAGCTAAGTTTGAATCTTACTTTTAGGCTCCTAGATATCTGAGGAGTGAAATATACTTATGAGAAAAATTAGCGCTGCCTTAACCTTCAGTATAGCTACCCTAGCAACTGGGTTCCTAGTTGGGGCTTGTGGTGATACCAGTACCCCCAATAGCACAGCTACCAACGGAAGTACTGCTACCCCAGCGGCAAACTCAACTACTACAAGCACTGGTAAAGGGCTAAAAATTGGTTCCCTGCTACCAACAACAGGCGACTTGGCTTCTGTGGGACAACAGATGCTAGGTTCTGTCCCTTTACTCGTCGATACAGTCAATGCTTGCGGTGGGGTAAATGGCGAACCTGTTACCTTGGTGCAAGTAGACGACCAAACCGACCCCAAAGCTGGTGCTGCTGGTATGACCAAACTAGCAACTTTAGATAAAGTTGCAGGTGTAGTTGGTTCCTTTGCCAGTAGCGTTTCTAGTGCAGCAGTCTCCATTGCAACGCCGAATAAAGTTATGCTGGTTTCCCCAGGGAGTACCAGTCCTGTGTTTACCGAAAAGTCCCAAAAAGGCGACTTTAAAGGTTTTTGGGCGCGTACCGCTCCCCCCGATACCTACCAAGCACTAGCATTAGCCCAACTTGCCAATAAAAAAGGTTTCAAACGAATTTCTACAGTCGTGATTAATAACGATTATGGCGTAGGCTTTGAAAAAGCATTTGTGCAAACTTTTGAAAAATTGGGTGGAACCATCGTTAATAAAGATAAGCCTGTCCGCTACGACCCGAAAGCCCAGACATTTGATACAGAAGCGGCTGCTGCTTTTGCTGGGAAGCCAGATGCAGTCCTGGCTGTACTGTACGCTGAAACTGGCAGTCTGTTCTTGAAAGCCGCCTATCAGCAAGGTGTAGCTAAGGGAGTGCAGATTCTGCTTACAGATGGAGTAAAATCACCCACTTTCCCAGAACAAGTTGGCAAAGGCAGTGATGGTAAATATATTTTAACTGGTGCGATCGGTACAGTACCCGGTTCCGATGGTAAAGCACTAGAAGCTTTCAACAAGTTATGGAAAGATAAAAAGGGTGGTGCGCCAGGGGAATATGCTCCTCAAGCTTGGGATGCGGCTGCCTTATTGACGTTGGCAGCGCAAGCTGCTAAGGAAAATACAGGCGTTGGCGTAGCCAGCAAAATTCGTGAAGTTGCGAATGGGCCTGGCACAGAAGTTACCGATGTCTGCGAGGGGCTAAAGTTGCTTAAAGAGGGTCAAGATATCAACTACCAAGGTGCCAGCGGCAACGTAGATGTTGATGCTAACGGTGATGTTGTTGGTGTATATGATGTATGGACGGTAGGAGACGATGGTCAAATCAAGGTAATTGACAAAGTTACCCCTAAATAGAAAGTTAGGAGTTGTGAGTTATGAATTTAATCTTAATAACTCCTAACTCCTAACTCCTAACTCCTAAAACCCACTGAAGTTGTAACCAACTCCTAACAACAAGCCTATATCAGTTTCATTAAAAAATCCGGCATTCACAGCAGCCGTTGCTGTGAATTGAGGAGTTAGAGGCACATCAATGCCACCAGATACTAAAAAGGCAAATTGCGAATCATCACCAGTTTTGTAAGCTGCACCTACTCCGACGTAAGGTGCAATTGGTAATGGTTCGCTAAAAGCATCTGCTGATTGGAAAGTAAAATCGTAGGTGATAGGAAGTAAAACTGTGGTGTTGTCCCCAAATACGGCTGAGGGTCGCACAGATATAGAATTTGTCAGTCCGATTTTGCTGACTACCGCGAAATTACCATCGCCCAAAGATGAGTCTCCACCACTCAAACCAATGTTAGCAGCAACGCCAATATAACTGCTGCCACCAGCAGTAGTTCTACCTAAATCAATATCC
This sequence comes from Nostoc sp. UIC 10607, assembly GCF_047228265.1. Lineage (NCBI taxonomy): Bacteria > Bacillati > Cyanobacteriota > Cyanophyceae > Nostocales > Nostocaceae > Nostoc > Nostoc sp. UIC 10607. The sequence continues at coordinate 419,500 of NZ_JBIQNW010000001.1, forward strand.
GATTGCGCTACCTTGGTAGCAGATGGTTGAGGAGTAGTTTGAGAAGTCGGTTCTACAAACTCAGAGGTGAGCGTCGCAGATGAGGTTGCCACTGTACCTGGAATGGGTGTAAGCGTTACACTAGCGTTTTCCTGTATCGCAGCGTTGGGCAGTTGCTGTACACTAGTTAAATTTGTTACTGTAAGTGTTTCAGTTGTTTCTGTAGAGAAATTTTGACTTGCAGTGTCTAGTTCTGTACTAAACTCGTTGGGAGACGCTACGGTTGTGGAAGGGTCGGTTAATGCCTGACTGCTCACCTTGTCCACTGTCTGGGCACTTGCAGATAAGCCACTACTCAGGACTGTGAGAGCAGCTATACTTGGTAACCAAAAAACACCTTTAAGAAAAATAGTATTCACGTTCACTCCTAAAACAATATTGCCGCGAGAAATAAAGGTTTTTGTTGACATAAATCAACGAAATCGCGCAATACTCAAAATTTAACACCAAAAAATCGGTTTTTCCATTTTGACTTTGCTGGTATCTACTTTGCTGGTATCTAGTTAATATTTACTAGCAAAAAATTAAATATCATATCCTAAATATCTGGAATTTGACAGATGACAAAAATTATATTGGCTTTCAGCAAAGAGTCTATTTGTTGAAAAGGTTATCAAAATTGCGAAAAATTTTCCCAAAAAAATTAGTCTACGTCAACATCCAGTTTTCTTAGTCTTTGTGCCAACTGTTCACCACATTAGCTTGAATCTGGTAGGGTGTAGATGTTAGTCCTAACGCACTGAAAATCTTGCATGGTGCGTTAGCCTATGCGATAACACACCCTTAGGAGAATTCCAGACAGCGACGAGTACAGGAGAAAGGCTTCCCATAGGCTATGCTCTATTTACGCCATGCTGTACTATAAATTGCGCTTTGTAACAAAAAAAGTTGATTGTAAAGTGATATTACGAAGCTTGCAAAAATATTTAGAAATTGTCTACAAAGCAAACATGGTTCTAAGGTAGAACCTATTAGGAGAGACTTGAGGCAAATGTGATGAGCGGAAATAATATTCAAAAGTATCGGTTTGTCTGTACCCTGACTTTCGGTGATATCTACGGTCAAATAATTGTTTGGTTGATTACAATTACCCTAAGTTTGGCATCAGCTTTGGCGCTGATGGGTGCCAAGCGCCCCGTATACGCTTTAGCAACAGCGGGTCTGGTCGTTCTGCTATCACTACCTTTCTTGTTGTTTGCGTTTGTCACTACCTTGTTAAATCATATTGAAGTCACTCCTGTAGGGCCTGGAACCAAAATGGAACCCATACCAGGTAATGTGTCTCAGCAACAACCTGCACAAGCAACTAGCTAAAGAGTTACAAATTAGGAGTTAGGAGTTATAAGTGAAGACCCAACTCTTCATTTTTAACTTTTCACTCGTAATTTAAAAATTTGTAATATTATCCCTGTCTATAGGCAGGGAATTTTTTTGTAGAGACGCGATCGCAATTCCTCTAACTACCTGATTAATCACCTCTCTACAATAGAACAGCAGGGGTTTGCAATCAGGGGCTAATTATGCTGGAACACGATGTGATTATTGTCGGGGGTGGATTGGCGGGATGTCGCGCTGCTGTGGAAATTGCCCGCACTGACCCTAATTTAAATATTGCTGTGGTTGCCAAAACCCATCCAATTCGTTCCCACTCAGTGGCGGCTCAAGGTGGTATGGCTGCGTCGCTGAAAAATGTTGATTCAGAAGATACTTGGAAAGCACATGCCTTTGATACTGTCAAGGGTTCTGATTACTTGGCAGACCAAGACGCTGTAGCAATTCTCACCCAAGAAGCGCCAGATGTGGTGATTGACTTGGAACACATGGGCGTTTTGTTCTCTCGCTTACCCGATGGGCGCATTGCCCAACGGGCTTTTGGCGGACATTCCCACAACCGGACTTGCTACGCCGCTGACAAGACGGGTCACGCGATTTTGCACGAATTGGTCAACAACCTGCGGCGTTATGGGGTGCAAGTTTATGAAGAGTGGTATGTGATGCGTCTCATTTTGGAAGAAAATGAGGCAAAAGGTGTAGTGATGTTCCATCTTTTGGATGGACATATAGAGGTAGTGCGGGCTAAGGCAGTGATGTTTGCCACAGGGGGCTATGGTCGCGTTTATAACACCACCTCTAATGATTACGCTTCTTCGGGTGATGGTTTGGCAATGACTGCGATCGCAGGTTTGCCCCTCGAAGATATGGAATTTGTCCAATTTCATCCCACTGGCTTATATCCTGTAGGGGTGCTGATTTCGGAAGCGGTACGGGGAGAAGGGGCGTATCTAATTAATAGTGAAGGCGATCGCTTTATGGCGAACTACGCACCCAGTCGTATGGAACTGGCTCCTCGTGATATTACCTCACGAGCGATCGCTTACGAAATTCGCGCCGGACGTGGCATTCATCTTGATGGAACTGCTGGTGGCCCCTTTGTCTATTTGGATCTACGCCATATGGGCAAAGAAAAAATTATGAGTCGCGTCCCCTTCTGTTGGGAAGAAGCACACCGTTTGGTGGGTGTTGATGCGGTAACTCAACCTATGCCAGTCCGTCCGACAATTCACTATTGTATGGGTGGTATTCCAGTTAATACTGATGGTCAAGTCCGCAGTAGTGGTGATGGTTTAGTTGATGCCTTCTTTGCTGCTGGCGAAACATCTTGTGTTTCCGTGCATGGTGCTAATCGCTTGGGGAGTAATTCTCTGCTGGAATGTGTCGTTTATGGCAAGAGAACTGGGGCTGCGATCGCGCAATTTGTGCAAAAACGTAAGTTGCCCTCTGTAGATGAGCAACGATATGTAACGGAAGCCCAGCAACAAATCCAAGCTTTGCTAGAACAACCAGGACAGTATCGCATTAACCAAGTTCGTCAAGCCTTCCAGGATTGTATGACCGAGTACTGCGGTGTTTTCCGCACTGAGGCATTAATGAGTGAAGGGTTACACAAATTAGAAGAAATACAAAAGCAATATCCACAAATTTATTTAGATGACAAAGGCAGTTGCTGGAATACGGAACTTGTGGAAGCTTTGGAATTGCGAAGTTTGATGATAGTGGGACAGACTATTTTGGCATCAGCTTTAAATCGCCAAGAGAGTCGTGGCGCTCATTTCCGTGAAGATTATTCCGAGCGAGATGATACCAACTTTCTAAAACACACAATGGCTTACTATTCACCAGCAGGAATTGATATTCAATATCGACCGGTGGCGATTACTATGTTTGAGCCAAAAGAGCGGAAGTATTAGCCAAAAGAAATTTATATGGAAAATCGAGGGGACTACAAAAATTTTGTCCACCTCGATTAAAAATATGAAATGATTAAGTTATCAATCAGAACCTAATTGTTTCTGAATCACAGCTATTATCTTTTCTTCCCAAGCCGGATCGTTTAATTGTATTGCAGCATCATGATTACGAGATTTTCGTCTATCCATATAAGCATAAAAGGCTTCCTTATCATCCTTGTGGGTAAGAAAGTAGCTCTTTAGCTCTTGGTCGCTCATTGCTGTATAGTTTACCTGATTCATAGTTCTATACTACATTCATGGTTCTATACTACCATCTGGCTTAATTTCTAGCTCTATTCCTTCATCTTGCCCAGCTAATATAAATATATTGAGCGATCGTTCATCTAATCGCACGATATGAATTGGCTGAAACATCACATTTGTAAGTTGATGGCAAAGTCTATATAAGGATTGTAGCTGTTCTACTCTTGGTTGTAGCTCGTCCATGAATATTTATTTTTATAATTTTATATGTAACAGATTTAATTATGTAAACTTATCCAGCGATGCTCTTATAGTTGTGATTCTCACATCCTATTTAGCATTCCAAATGAACTTCCCCTTCTCACCGGGATACGCTGCTCCCTCTTTGTCACGCCACTCGAAGTATATTTCAATTGGCATTTTCAAATTCTTCATTAAGTGCAAAGAGTTACGCAAAGCAAGATTTGAATCTACACCTTGTATAGAAATGTTTACCTCTGGCAAGTAGTGAAAACCAGAATTAATTTTTTCACCCTTAACAACATGGGCAAGGGTTAGCTTCATGAGTTCCTCTACAGACAATCCTTGTCGAATAGCAATTTCGTGTGCTGCATCGACGATTTTGTTCCAGTTCGGTTGATGAATTTCCTGGCTACCAATGACGGCTCGAAGCACTCTGGTATGGTGCAAATTGCTTGGAGTATCAGGTTCAAGAACTCTATAATTCTCGGTTTCAGAAACTTGCTGAGGCTGGTAACGTGCCTCATATTCATTCAATAACTTCTCAATAACAGTGATGGGTGTATCCTCGAAAGGCACAGCCAGGGCTTGGAGCCTCTTGTAAATGGGATCAGGTATTCTGATAACTGGCATCATTATATATCCTTGTGTATTTATTCTCTCTATATTTATATGTAACATAAATATATTTATAATACTAGTTACTTTCTAGAATGATGGCTCACTGGTGTGAGATTCTAGAGACAGTCAATGGAGGCTAAATATAATGGAACAACATCACAAGCCAACGGTTATAATCACAGGTGCCTCTTCAGGAGTCGGTTTGTACGCTGCCAAGGCTCTTGTTGAAAGAGGATGGTATGTAGTGATGGCTTGTAGGGATATAGCGAAGGCTCAACTTGCAGCCCAATCTGTGGGAATCCCGCATCAGGGTAGCTACACCATCATGCATATCGACCTTGGCTCTTTGGAAAGCGTTCGACAATTTGTGAATAACTTTCGAGCAAGCGGCAACTCCCTAGATGCTTTGGTGTGCAACGCCGCAATTTATATGCCCTTAATAAAGGAACCTTTACGCAGTCCAGAAGGTTACGAGTTAACTGTCACCACAAATCACCTCGGACATTTCCTTTTGTGCAACCTTTTGCTTGAGGATCTAAAGAAGTCATCTTCAGAGCCAAGGCTCGTCATTTTAGGAACAGTTACCCACAATCCAGATGAATTGGGCGGTAAGATTCCGCCGCGTCCAGATTTGGGCGATTTGCAAGGCTTTGCAGAAGGATTTAAAGAGCCAATCTCGATGATTGATGGCAAGAAATTTGAACCCGTCAAAGCTTACAAGGACAGCAAAGTTTGCAATGTGCTGACCATGAGGGAACTGCATCGGCGCTATCATGAGTCAACCGGTATCGCCTTCAGCTCTCTTTATCCAGGATGTGTTGCAGAAACGCCGCTATTCCGAAACCACTATCCCCTATTTCAGAAAATCTTCCCTTTATTCCAGAAGTACATCACTGGGGGATACGTGTCTCAGGAGTTGGCGGGAGAACGAGTTGCTGCGGTAGTTGCCGATCCTGAATACAATCAATCTGGTGCTTACTGGAGCTGGGGAAATCGTCAGAAGAAAGATGGCAAGTCCTTTGTTCAAAAGGTTTCTCCTCAAGCCCGCGATGATGAAAAAGGCGATCGCATGTGGGAACTAAGTGCAAAGTTGGTTGGACTGGCATGATGCGACAGGATTTGGCGTTACCTTTGTGCATGATTCATCGATTTATCGATCCACTTTTTTGAATCGATATTATGTGCAGGAAACCGATGCTTGAGGTGATTATTAAGTCACCTCTGACTTTATTGATAGCTGTATTTAACTACCACTTCTTCTTGTAAGCTATAACTCTGACATAAACCTCAGTCAAAGCAAAGAAGATTGCATGATAAATTATAACTGGTAAAAAAAGTGCACTTTATAGGATAATTACAAATTATGATGACGTTAATTTGCCACTGTTGCACTTAGTGTTTTAGAGGATGTTTTAAAATTGCTAAATCCTGTATCCAAAAGTTTAGATGCTTCTCAGCCCTGCTTTTTACTGAAGACTTTTAGAAGGTTATTCCCCCTTTTTAAGGCTTGATCGAGGTTATCTTTATTTAACTGGATACTTGACTGTTAATGCACTGACACGAACCCTATAAAATTCTGCTGCTTTCTGCTTGTTCATAAAAATACCGCCAAATTTCACAAAATCCTAACTATGCACATCTTGATATATAGCTATATTGCAGTGCTTACTAGATTAAAGATAATTGGCTTTATATAAAGAAACTTGAAGAAGAATTCAGACTCAATTATTGGAAGATTCAGACCCACCATTGAAGTCCACTAAAGTGAATATTTAGTTGGGTTGAAAACGCCCTAATTTATTCCCCAGTTGCTTAACCTTCTTCTGAATTATGGCCGCTGATTCCTGAATTGTTTCTTGATAAAATTCAACATCTTTACTGAGGCTGTTTAATTTTAAAAAAGCGAAGCTAGGAGATTCAGCGACCTCATCTTTGCAAGCAAGAAAGCGGAGGATTCAGCGATCGCATCTTTGCATGTAAGAAAAATAGCGATCGCACTTAGAGCATCAACCAACGCCTGATTTCGCTTGTGATTCTGTAATCTAAAGGTTTAAGGAAAAACGGTTATGGCAGCAGAAGAAGCATCGATTAACCTCATAAAAGATATAAACACCAGTGGAGTTTCCTCTAACCCGAACTCTCTGACCAATGTCAACGGCACACTGTACTTCAGTGCCATCGACAGTAGTGGTGGTTCTGAACTGTGGAAGAGTGATGGCACCGAGGCTGGTACTGTCCGCGTTAAGGATATCTTCTCTGGCACAGGTAGCTCTTATGCGAACTCTCTGACCAATGTCAACGGCACGCTGTACTTCAGTGCTACTGACAGTAGTGGGGGCAATGAACTGTGGAAAAGTGATGGCACCGAAGCTGGTACTGTCCGCGTCAAGGATATCTTCTCTGGCATAGGTAGCTCTAACCCGCAAAATCTGACCAATATCAACGGCACACTGTACTTCGTTGCCACCGACAGCAGTGGTGGTCGGGAACTGTGGAAGAGTGATGGCACCGAAGCTGGTACTGTCCGCGTCCAGGATATCTTCTCTGGCATAGGTAGCTCTAACCCGCAAAATCTGATCAATGTCAACGGTACGCTGTACTTCAGTGCCATCGACAGCAGTGGAGGTCGGGAACTGTGGAAAAGTGATGGCACCGAGGCTGGTACTATCCGCGTCAAGGATATCTTCTCTGGCACGGGTAGCTCTTATCCGCAAAATCTGACCAATGTCAATGACACCCTGTACTTCGTTGCCACCGACAGCAGTGGTGGCTCTGAACTGTGGAAGAGTGATGGCACTGAAGCTGGTACTATCCGCGTCAAGGATATCTTCTCTGGCATAGGTAGCTCTAACCCGCAAAATCTGACCAATGTCAACGGTACGCTGTACTTCAGTGCTACTGACAGCAGTGGGGCCAATGAACTGTGGAAGAGTGATGGCACTGAAGCTGGTACTGTCCGCGTCAAGAATATCTTCTCTGGCATAGGTAGTTCTTACGCGAACTCTCTGACTAATGTCGATGGCACACTGTACTTCAGTGCCATCGACAGCAGTGGAGGTCGGGAACTGTGGAAGAGTGATGGCACTGAAGCTGGTACTATCCGTGTCAAGGATATCTTCTCTGGCACGGGTAGCTCTTATCCGCAAAATCTGACCAATGTCAATGGCACCTTGTACTTCAGTGCTACCGACAGTAGTGGAGGCAATGAACTGTGGAAGAGTGATGGCACTGAAGCTGGTACTGTCCGCGTCAAGGATATCTTCTCTGGCACAGGTAGCTCCAACCCGAACTCTCTGACCAATGTCGATGGCACCCTGTACTTTAGAGCCACTGACAGCAGCGGTGGCTCTGAACTGTGGAAGAGTGATGGCACCGAAACTGGTACTATCCGCGTCAAGGATATTAATACTGCTACACTCTCCTCTGACCCGTATTTTCTGACCAATGTCAATGGCACCCTGTACTTCAGAGCCACCGACAGTATTGGGGGCAATGAATTGTGGAAGAGTGATGGCACCGAGGCTGGTACTGTCAGTGTTAAGGATATCTTCTCTGGCACAGGTAGCTCTAACCCGCAAAATCTGACCAATGTCAACGACACCCTGTACTTCGTTGCCACCGACAGCAGTGGTGGTCGGGAACTGTGGAAGTGTGATGGCACCGAGGCTGGTACTGTCAGTGTTAAGGATATCTTCTCTGGCATGGGTAGCTCTGACCCGAACTTTCTGACCAATGTCAACGGCACGCTGTACTTCGTTGCCACTGACAGCAGTGGGGGTCGGGAACTGTGGAAGAGTGATGGCACCGAAACTGGTACTGTCCATGTCAAGGATATCGTCTCTGGCACGGGTAGCTCTAACCCGCAAAATCTGACCAATGTCAACGACACCTTATACTTCAGTGCTACCGACAGCAGTGGGGGTCGGGAACTGTGGAAGAGTGATGGTACTGAAGCTGGTACTGTCCGTGTTAAGGATATCTTCTCTGGTACGGGTAGCTCTCATCCGCAAAATCTGACCAATGTCAACGGTACTCTGTACTTCGTTGCCTATGACAACATTGCGGGCAATGAACTGTGGAAGAGTGATGGCACCGAAGCTGGTACTGTCCGCGTTAAGGATATCTTCTCTGGCACGGGTAGCTCTAAACCGCAAAATCTGACCAATGTCAACGGCACTCTGTATTTCAGTGCCACCGACAGCAGTGGAGACAATGAACTGTGGAAGAGTGATGGCACCGAAGCTGGTACTGTCCGTGTTAAGGATATCTTCTCTGGTATGGCTAGCTCTAACCCGCAAAATCTGACCAATGTCAACGGTACTCTGTACTTCATTGCCTATGACAACATTGCGGGCAATGAACTGTGGAAGAGTGATGGCACTGAAGATGGTACTCTCCGTGTTAAGGATATCTTCTCTGGCACAGGTAGCTCTAACTCGCAAAATCTAACCAATGTCAACGGCACCCTTTATTTCAGTGCCAACGACAGCAGTGGGGGCAATGAATTGTGGAAGAGTGATGGCACCGAAGCTGGTACTGTCTGCGTCCAGGATATCTTCTCTGGCACGGCTAGCTCTAACCCTAACAACCTAACTTACATCAATGGCAAACTCTACTTTTTTGCTGACAACGGGAACACTGGGCAAGAACTTTTTCAGCTTGACCTGAACAGTACTCCCACTGGTCTGAGCCTGAGTGCCACCAGTGTTAACGAGAATGTTCCTGCCAACACAGTAATTGGCAACTTTAGCACTGCTGACGCTGATATAGACAATACCCACACATATACCCTCGTTTCAGGTACAGACAGCACCGATAACAGCGCCTTCACAATTGTAGGTAACGAGTTACAAATCAACGTTTTACCTGACTACGAAACCAAGAATAGCTACAACATCCGTTTACGCACTACAGATCAAGGTGGCTTATTCTACGAAAAAGCGATCACGATCGCAGTCAACAATGCTAATGATGGCCCAACACTGGAAAATACCATTGCCGACCAAACGGCAACAGAAGACACCACCTTCAACTTCACCCTACCAGCAAATACCTTCGTGGATGTAGATGCGGGAGATAACCTCAGTTATAGCGCCACCCTGGAAAATGGTGACCCAATCCCCAGTTGGTTGACGTTAAACGGCATTACTTTCAGTGGTACTCCCACAAATGAAAACGTTGGCAGCCTCAACATCAAAGTTATTGCTAGTGATGAAACGACAAGTGTCAGCGATGTTTTTGCACTGACAGTGGTTAATAGCAACGATGTATTCACTGGTGGAACTGGTCAAGATAGCTTCAACCTGACTTATCCCCTCACTGGAGGCTATGATATCATCGTTGATTTTACTGTTGGAGATGATACTCTCTTTGTTTCCAAGGCAGAATTTGGACTGGGGCAATCTCAGGATACGACACTTGATTCGAGCTTATTCCTTCTTGGGACTAGTGCGACAACCGCAGGCGATCGCTTCATCTATGATCAAACTACCGGTAACCTATTCTTTGATCAAGATGGAGTTGGTGGTACAGCACAAGTTCAAATAGCCCAGTTCTCGAATCAGGCAATGCTTAGTAGTGCAAATATTACTGTGATTGCCTAACGAAAGCTATATAGCAAGCATTGGTAAATTACCCAGTTAGGTAGAAGCATTTAAGGATTCAGATATAAGTTGGGTTTCGCTGTTGCTCTCCATTCCCAACTATTGACTTCTACCTTTAGTAAATATACAATCACGTTTACGTAGAAGGGGAGTAGCTGCTGGCAAAACAATAAAAGCCAGTACGTCTGAATCAACATACTGGCGATGAGCCTGGTTCAGGTGGCAAATAATCAAATATTTGAAAGCGAGACCTTCACTAAGTTCACACCGAAAAGTGTAAACTTGGTGAGGTCTTTTGGTTCTCATCAAGCTTCACATCGGTAAAGGATTATTCAGGAGCTTGAGAGAGTGTTAACAGCTTTTACCGCAGGTTTATTATTAATAACAGTTTCAGAACTAGGGGATAAAACATTTTTTATTGCTGTAATTTTGGCAATGCACCACTCGCGGCGGCTGGTATTTATAGGTGTGACAGCTGCTTTAGCCGCAATGACAATCCTTTCGGTGCTATTTGGACAAGCTGCGTCTTTGTTGCCAAAAGTTTATATTCATTACGCCGAAATCGTTTTGTTTCTCGCCTTTGGTATCAAGCTGTTATATGACGCTAGTAAGATGTCTGCTGCTTGTGATACAGAAGTTATGGAAGAGGCCGAAGCTGCGGTAAAAAAAGCAGATTTGGAGTTACCAAAGCAAAAGACTTCATTGGCAATTATCATAGAAGCCTTTGTGTTGACATTTATGGCAGAGTGGGGCGATCGCACGCAAATTGCCACCATTGCCCTAGCAGCAGGTAATAATCCCATTGGAGTAACAATAGGTGCAATTTTAGGACATGCCATTTGTGCTGCGATCGCAGTTATTGGCGGTAAAATGATTGCCGGACGCATTTCTGAGCGTCAACTCACCCTGATTGGCGGATGCCTGTTTTTGGTCTTTGGTGTCCTTGCTGCTATTGAAGGAGTGTGAGGGGATGAGGGGATTAGGGGAAAAGGAAGAGACTTATTCAATAATTACTTTTTGTCCACACTTAGTACAGACGCAATTAATCGCGTCTCTCCCTACTCCCCATTACTTAGGCGTACTTTCCAATGAAGGCGCGGGAGATACAGCAGGATTAGGCGTAGGAGAAGCCGTTGCTGCGTTCTTAATTTCATCTTTGTACTGAGCAGGTGCTAAAGCTGCGGCACTATCAAACAAAAGTTTTGCATCTGCGTCTTTACCCTGTTGTTTTAGGAGCATCGCTTTTGCCACAACGGGGCGAAAATCCTTAGGATCTTTCTTAATTGCCTGGTCATATACAGAGCTAGCTTGAGGGTAGCGTTTCTGGGAAGCGTGAACAGAACCTAACAGCACCTGCACGGCTACTGTATCTACACTTCCAGGCTGAATTGTATTTGCTTGGGTTGCGTTAGAGAGGGTTTCTTGCAGCAAACCAATGGCTGCTTCCGGGCGTTGTTGACTGATCAACAAAGCCACCATTCCTTGTAAAGCTTTCAAATCGCCTGGTTTTGTAGACAAAATCGAACGATAAGCTTGAGCGGCTCCTTCGCGATCGCCAATTTGCTGTTTGGCTTGAGCCAGTAGCACTGAATATTCTGACTGTTCGGGATTCAGCTTGGCTAGCTTTTCTAAAGGTTCAATGACGACTTGAATATCAGCTGGTTTAACCTCACTTTTTTCTTTTTGACTCAGTAATTGTAGCCGCGCCTGCAATAAGCCCTTGAGCGCAGTCTGATTTTCTGGTTCCCTTTGCAAAACCTGTTCATAACCCCGTACTTCGTCTTCCAGTTTTGATTTTTGGTCAGAGGAGGGCAAGCTGCCTCTGGTGCTAGCAGTATTCTGGTTTGAGGGTGGCGTATTATTAAATGCTCCAATGATCGGAAGCACTGAAACACCCACAAAAGCAAGAACTGCCAGTGCCAAGACGACTTGAACTACCCAGCGATTGCGCGGTTGAGACACAGTTTTGTCTTTCTCCTGAACTCTAATGACATTATCCTTTACACAAATCGGAAAGTTAAAAATTTCCAAAACTTTGCGGAATACCGCCAATTGCCTGTGAATTTTATAACAATTAACTATCTACACTGCTAAAGTAAGTGATGACTTTAGGAGGAGCCGTCAGAATTGTAGCTATGATATGCTTCCGAAACTAGTGTAAAGGCGCTAAATTACACGTTTAGTGTTTATACACTCAATTTAGCGCCTTTAGTATTGTATAGAGCACTCTGGTGTGATTTTGTGAAAAGCAAATATACTTTCATCAGTCGCACAAATGCTCTTTCCAGCTGCCTTTGTAAAATCCCACAATGGGATGTGTCTCCGCCGCAAGGAGTTTTTATGAATTCCGACCTGATGCCGTTGCCTGAATCCTCCAATTCTTCTGCCTCTAACCAGGGCCCAACTAAAATAGGGGCAGCCGCTAATGTTCATATAGCAGCCCAGTCCTCTAAAGTTGAAAATTCGCCTGTTAACCCCAGCGAAACTGACTCAAATGGGAACCTCGTCAATCGACAGCAACCGATTCCGCCTCCCAGTGAACCGATGCAGTACCGAGCGATCGGGTTAGTCCGGGGTCGCTATCATGCTAGCAGCGAACAATTTACTCAAGGTACGCTGCTGACTACCGATGGTGTAGAACTCAATGCCGTCCTCCTAGGCCGGATTATGAGCTTAGTCAAGAATCACCTAGATTTAGAAAAAGAACACTTGTGGGTAGTATATCCACGGACAAGACAAGAAAATGATACCTTGCACATCCAAATCGTCGGAGTTTGGGAGCCAGAAAATTTGGCTAAAAGCTCAACAGATGAAGACGAGTCAGACTTGGAGTTGCAAGAGTCACAGACACCCGATGATGGCTTATCCGAAAACTCTGAACTAAGCACAATTCCCGTAATCCCCTCATCAGAAGTTACAGATGGTGGTTTTTCTGTTCGTGGTGAGGTAGTATACCAATCTTTTGACGCTAAGAGCTTGGTAGTCAAAATTAGGCAGGCTGCACGCAAACCAACTGACAAACCCAAGTATTTTAAGTTGAAATTGAGGGGTGTGCTGACCACCAAAGCAGTAGGAAAGTTCTGGGACTTCCAAGCCAAGCGAGAAGCTGACGTTTTGATAGTAGAAAAAGCTGAGGCGATCGCTGACTTGCCCAAAAAACGCAAACCACCATTCAGAGGTGGCCCTCGTACTGGTAGTGGTGGTGCTGCTGGTGGTAGAAAACCATTCCCCCCCAGACGCAGTGGCGAAACCCCGCGTCCTATCAAGAAAACAGGCGCAGGCAGTGATACCTCTGTGGTGTCAAAACCTATACCCAAAACACCCGCTCCTAAGCCCATCAAGCGACCGAAACCAACTCAAGAGTAGGGAATTGGGCATGGGGCATGGCATGGGCAAGAGGACTTGGGGACAAGGAGAATTGGGGACAAGGGGAAAGACTTGTTTCAAGTTTTCACCGCTTGTCCCCTTGTCTCCCCTGCTCCCCCTGCTCCCTACTCCCCACTCCCCAATCTCCTTAAAAATCCGTCCGACGGTCTTGGGGTAGAAAAGATCGCTCCATCGGAATTGGAGAAACTGGTTCTGTGAGGGTAAATGTCCCTGCTTCGATCCACTTTTTCAACTCTAGGGCGACTTGCCTAGAAAAAAATAAACTCGCTAAGGGGGCAGAGCGTACAGCTTTGCCCTCAATAGTGATCCGCCCAGATTTGAGTTGGGCGTAACTCACCAAACCAAAGGTGGGACGGACGCGCCGGGGAATGGAAAAATCCACTATTGGGGCTACTAAGTCTTGATCTTGCACGGCACAGTGTTCAACTACTTGTTCATTTAATACAGGGAGTGGTACACCAACACCTAACATCAATGAGGGACCATAGCTTTTGAAGTAACAACCCCGCACCCAATGAGCATCCATTTGCTTGGCATCACCAATTAAAGCTAAAGTGGCGGAAGGACCAATCGGTGTACGATTAGCTAAACGCTTTTGTAAAGGGAAGTGCTGAGTGCCTTCCCAGGCAACATAACCAATACCACCGCCTAAAAAAATTCTTGTACCTATACCAACGAGTTGCAAATCGGGGTCGTTGAGTAAGGGCGAAATAGCACCTGGGTTAGAGTAAACAGCATTTCCCAGACGGGGTTGTAAAGGGCCGAGATAGGTGAAAAGGGGGCGATCGCCACCATTTACACCAACAATAAAATTTTGATAAAGATTGCGCGGATTAAATAAGTAAAACTGATTAATAGTTTCACTGGTAACTGTAGTTTCAAAAGTTGCTCTGGGATAACAATCTGTTACTTGTCCTTGCGCTTTTACGTGTATAGCTTTGCCAGCAATCAAATCTTCGATTACATGACCACCGCCACGTTCTCGGACTTCTTCCCCGTCCGTCGTCTCTACAGCACAACTCGCACCCAAATATAAATCTACTGCCCCAAAACCAGAGTACGCTGGCACACCATCTAACCAGCAGCGGCGAATTTTTATCGGCGGATCGGTATGTCCGAGATTGATAATTGCACCACTTGATTCCATCGGCTCAAAGGTGCCAGTGGTAATTACATCCACCTCTTTAGCAGCTTTAGTAACACCGATTTCTACAACTCGTGCTTTTAACTCTTCAGTTGTCAACACTACCGCACGTTGGCGGCTAATTTTCTCGTTAATTTCTGCAATTGTTCGCATCTTATCAGTGCTAGCGCTTCCTGCTGTCTTCCTTTTTGAAGGATATCTTGATAAATCACAGACTCTTGCATAATTTACTCTCAAAATATTTGTCGCCAATCTCTGCACGACACCTTATCACCCCAGATAGGGTTAAAATTCCAAAAAAAACAATTCAAGTATTGCAAAGTCTAAATCATATATTTTTTAGGGCAGGCACGTTACTTATGTTTGAAATATTTTTTGTGCCTACGTAAAATTACTATCAAGAAAGTCTTGCATTATCAATCAAATATATGTATGGTTAGGATTGACTAGACTTACTGGACTTAAATAATTTTATGTCAACCGAAAGAAATATGTCTGACTGTTGTAAAGCATTTTAAGCCAACTAGTCAATCGTAAACTGGGAGCAAATAGCAGATGCTAGAAGGTTTTGGGAAGGAAAAGAATTACCTAACGGTCATAAAAAGGATATTTAAACAAAAGTTAGAAGATTAGCTATTTATAGTAAAGCTGCTCTCTGGCTAACTTATCCTGACTTCTACCCCCTCAAAGCAATTCTACTTGTTGCTATTCATTTGATTGCTACATTTAATCTGATAACGAATTGAGTAAGAGGCAATGACTACTTCTGAATTAACTAATTTTGAGCAAAAAAACCAAAGTAAGGTTTCTGATAGGATTGAAAATTTATCTTCTCCATCAGATGAAAAAAAGTTGTTTAATTTGAAGGTAATTGAGTATTTATTACTTGCAGCTTTTGTATCTTCTGGACTCTTTATTATTTTTCTTTCAGATGATAAAAAAGTTGTAATTTCTGGAGCAGTAGCTCTAACATTTTTGTTTTTTTTATTGCTCATCAATAGACAAGTATTTCAGAACTATAAGAAGGCCGCTTATCAGTCTGAACTCACCAAAAAGGCTGAACTCTATAGTTATCTATTGACTAATCCTAATTCCTGGGATAAAGATACGCTGACTCTGACAAGAGGGAAAGCTTTACAATACAGCCAAGACTTGATTGACGATTATAAAAGAATTAGAGGTGTATCAAGGAACCTTTACTATAGTTTGCAAATTGCGACAGTGATTTTATCAGGAGTCACACCAATTTTAGTTCTGGTAGACAAATTAGAAGCTGGACAAGCTTGGCTCAAGTGGCTCCCCGTGCTTTGCCCAGCTATTGCTTCTATAGTTGCCAGTATAGTTACCTCTTTTCCTTTTCAGAAGAATTCGCTTGCTGCCAATACAGCTGTTGAATTGCTAGAAGCTGAACAAGAGAAATTTATATTGGGAGTGACTTCACCTTATCGTTGCTATGATGTGTCTGACGAAACCCAACAGCAACAAAAGGCAAGTCAAGCATTAGAATACTTTATTGTTCAAGTGAACAATATCCATCTCAACCAATTGCAACAAACAAGTGAGACGCAATCAGAGAAGACAGAATCATCTTCATCTAATGAGTCAAACAAAGCAGGAGCAGAGGTAACGAACGAAAAGAACACCTGATTAGCTAATTGTGGTCACGAATCAGTCGAGTCTTCTTTCTTCGTAGTTATTGTTTTAAATAGGATTTATTCAGACTGGCTCGAAAGTCTTAGATTCCCCACTTCTTAGAAAAGTCGGGAATCTTATTGTTATTCCACTCCAGTATTGCTTGTGCCAATCGCTGCCGAATCTGCACTATTTAACCCTACTCGTGTGCGAAGCCTTTTCCCGACTTCTGCAACATAGCTGGGTTTGTGGTTAAAAGTGCTAGTTACAATGTTGTTTTTTTGATTCTAGCAGCGATCGCAGTTATGGCTTTGGAGATTTTTGGTTATATGTCCTAAAACCTTTATCCAGATAGGGTTTTGCTCATTGATATTTATTAGACTTCTTGCATAAGTCGGGAAAAGGTTCTGTATTGTCCCCTTCGCCTTTAACCTTTAACCTTTTCCCCAAGAGTGCAAAAAGCACTTTTGCAAGAGGTCTATTTACTCCTTCTGCCTCCTTCAATTGGACTAAGAGCATTTTGTATTTATTATCCCCTTGATACGAGCTACCACGGGCAAATTACACATGGGGACGTAGCTAAGTGAGGATGCTCGTCAACTGCCACGATCCTCATCTCAGTCACGAAATGAAGATAGCAAGAATACCCCAGAGGAGTTTACGCGCAGATCATGCAACCCTTTGAACTGCCTGAATTTTACATGCCTTGGCACGCCCGGCTGAACCCAAACTTGGAAGCGGCGCGAGTGCATTCCAAGGCGTGGGCTTACCAGATGGGAATACTTGGTTCACAAGAGGAAGCGGAAAGCTAGCCTATCTGGGACGAACGCACATTCGATGCTCACGATTACGCCTTGCTTTGCTCGTATACCCATCCAGATGCGCCAGGTACGGAGCTTGACTTAGTGACCGACTGGTATGTTTGGGTGTTCTTCTTCGACGATCACTTCCTTGAAATCTATAAGCGCACCCAAGACATGGCTGGTGCGAAAGAGTACCTCGACCGACTGCCGGCGTTTATGCCAATCTACCCCGTCAGCACTCCCCCAGTGCCTACCAACCCGGTAGAGCGCGGCTTGGCTGACCTATAGTTTCGCACCGCGTTCACCAAGTCTGCGGACTGGCGGCTCCGGTTCTCCGAGAGTACTAAAAATCTCCTCGAAGAGTCCGGTGAAGCTGCCATTGAGGTGACATCAGGGTACGTCGGAGAGCTTGAGTTGCCGGGAACCTTCGTAGATTACGAACTCTCACCCCGGGAATATGAGTTGAGCGTCGCTCAAACCGTATTGCGAGTGCATACTCCGCAGCTGTCCTTGTTCCTGACGCACTGGGAATTCTCGAAGATGTCGAAATCGGTCGTTAAGGGAAAAAGTCGCGCATTTCCTGGGCTTCTTCCTGCTGCGCTAACGTGTCTCCACACGCCTGATAACACTTAACTGATCTATCTTGCGGGTGAAAATTGAAATATAAATGAGGGTATAGGCAATTTGTGAAGTTGCTAATACCCTCAAATCAACATGCTAGGTCTTTGTAGTAGCGTATAAATCTAAGTTAATGCCTGAGCAACTGCTGCCGAAAGTGACTCGTTTGCTGCTTGCTTCAACAATTCGGCTTTATCGGTCTGTTCCCAAGGTAAGTCTAAATCAGCCCGCCCAAAATGACCGTAAGCCGCGACGTCCTGATAAAAACGTCCGCCTCGTTCACTTGGTAAGTTGCGTAAGTTAAAGGTATGAATAATCCCTGCTGGTCGCAGTTCAAAGTGCTGGTTAATTAATTCCAGTAAGGTTTCTTCATCCACTTTACCAGTGCCAAAGGTATCCACTAGAATGCTTGTTGGTCGCGCTACGCCAATAGCATAGGATAGCTGAATTTCAACTTTTTCTGCTAACCCAGCGGCGACAATATTTTTTGCGACATAGCGAGCCGCATAGGCAGCAGAACGGTCTACCTTTGTGGGGTCTTTTCCAGAAAAAGCGCCGCCACCATGTCGTGAATAGCCACCGTAAGTGTCAACGATTATTTTCCGTCCTGTCAAACCAGAGTCTCCCTGAGGACCACCAACGACAAATTTGCCAGTGGGGTTGACTAAAAAACGTGTTTCCTCATTAGGTTTAACGTCAATATCGCCAAAAACAGGTTCGACCACTGCTGACCAGAGGTCTTGTTTAATTTTGGCTTGTACAGCCACCTCATCCGTAATTTCCCCTATACTGGCTGTATGCTGGGTGGAAATTAGAATAGTATCAATACCTACTGGGCGTCCATCTTCGTAGACCACAGTTACTTGGGTTTTACCGTCAGGACGCAGGTATGAAAGTTCACCCGTTTTCCGAACTGCTGCCAATCGGCGAGCAATGCGGTGGGCAAGACTGATGGGTAAGGGCATCAGTTCTGGTGTTTCGTTACTGGCAAAACCGAACATTATACCTTGATCGCCCGCACCAATTTTGTCGAATAGCTCATCACTATCTTGCTGGCGAGTTTCTTGGGCGGTGTTAACGCCTTGGGCGATATCAGGTGATTGTTCGTCTAAAGCCAGCAGAACGCTGGTGCTATTAGCAGAAAAGCCATTATCGGCATTGGTATAGCCAATTTCGGCAATTTTTTTGCGGGCGAGATTGACGAAATTAACATTGGCTTTGGTGGTTATTTCACCAGTGATTAGCACCAAACCAGTATTAACTACTACTTCAGCAGCGACACGGCTGCTGGGGTCTTGTGTCAGTAGGGCATCCAGAATGGTATCAGAAATCTGATCGCAGATTTTATCTGGATGACCTTCGGTAACTGACTCGGAGGTAAATAAATATCGACGGGACAAAGGAAATTCCTCCTTTCTTGGGTTTTTTTCGCTGACTAAATGTGAGTATTTAGTTCAACTACCTAATTTATGAAATCATAACAATATTTATACTTCAGTAGTTAGTATCTTCTTGATATTGATAAAAATCACTAACTATAAGGTAAGTATCTGTAAAGAAGACAAATGTATGCTAATTATTTTCTGGTTAAAATGTATTTAATAACACAAAAAAAGGGGGACACCCGGAAGCGCCCCCACAAGCTTTGACACAAACACTGCTGCTTTAAACCTGAACCGCTAACTTTGCTTCTGTAGCTGTCAACCGCTCATAGGCAGCACGCATTTTCAAACCTGTAAGCACTTGGAAGAAACCAGTACCATTGTTGGAACCTGGATACTCACGGTGCTGGAGTAACAAGTGAGTCAATTCACCTTGATATTTAGTGGATGTATTGCTGAGATGGGTTTCGATATAAATTACTTCTTCCAAGTTGTCAAATTGACCATCTACCTCTAGTACTGAGACATAGCGACCGTAGTAAACATCTGAACCGTAGTACAGTTGCATACCAGGATAAGAACAGGTCAGCTTGCGTCCACAAGGAGTCCAATTAATTGTTGACCCTTCATCAAACAGGTAGGTTGGATCAAAGCCTTCCTTACCTTCCCTTTGGAGCATACGTACCCTTAAGACTCTACGCTCGGTGTCGTTTTTGATCAAGTTTGTGGGCAATACCTGGAGAACCACATCGGCAAATTCTCTTTGTGGTTCGATAAACTTTTCAAAATCAGGTTTACGGGAATTGATTTGCGCTAACACATCTTCGTAGCGATGACCGCGTTCAGCCATATCTCGCTGGATTTTCCAGGCAATTTTGACTTCATCGCTAATGTCAAAATAAACACTGAAGTCGATTAGCGATCGCACCCGCTCATCATATAAAGGATGCAGCCCTTCAACAACTATAATATGATTCGGCTCCACCCGCTCTGGTGGATCAATCAAGCCGGTTTCGTGGTTGTAAATCGGCTTATCAATCGCTTGACCACTTTTGAGCGTTTTAATTTGCTCATACATCAGGTCAAAATTGTTCGCCCTGGGGTCTAAAGCCGTTATCCCAGTTTCTTTACGCTGTTTGCGATCCAGGGAATGATAGTCATCCAAGCAAATGACTGTCATTAAATCTTCACCAAACAAATCTATCAAACGACGCAAAAACGTAGATTTACCGCACCCAGAGTCTCCGGCTACTCCAATCAGTACCACGCGTTCCGGCTTACTTGTCATAAATCTCCTCTAAAATACTAAAGTTGTGTCAATAATTTTTCACACAGCAGATTCTGAAGCCAGGAGTTTACCTCTTTGGTTTATCCTGCGTTCTTGCTACCTAGCACAGCTATAAGACACCAAGCGGGCAGACAACAAATTAATTAAGTTGCTACTCGTCGGACTAGCCTGAATGTTGGTGCCGGTAAGTATTTAATCCTAGTGGTATATTTGATTTTAACAGAAGGGGGTATCCCATACAAGATTGCTGTCAAGAAGAATTAGCCTGGTTCATCAATCATTTTTTTGTTGATTTAGTTATTAATTTAAAAATGGGGATCAGCACCGCCCATCAGCGTTGCGCCTTTATCACTCCGCTACTTGTGACTATATATAATCAAGACTGTAAAGTATAATTTATTATTGCGGCCAATTTTCTAATACTCCTAAATTCTAATTCCTGTTCGAGAATACTTAAGATATTCAAAGCAAAAATCTATCCAACGAATGAGCGAACAACTTGCATTAGTCAAATTATTGGTTGTAAATTTATGGATATGCTCAAATAGAAGCGTTGGCTTTATGGAAAGTACTGATAGAGGTTGACAGATTTTTCACATCAAGTGAAACTGATTACAGTTGCTTAAATCACGGTTCTCTATCTCGTTATGTTTGTAGCTGGAGTTGTTCTAGTCATGTCATTATCCATAGACAGGTCATGAATATAACTAACAACATTGTGGGAGAGTAGTAGATTGTGAGAAGTAAAACCAATCGGAAGAAGACCTTCCAGGATTGGCATTCTCCGATTAAATCCTTGGATTAGGCAAGCGCAACCGCAATTTTTGGAAGCCAACTGAGCAGTAGCTTCCACTAATCGAAGTAGGCTTCCTACAATATCATCTGGTCTTTTAATTTGCTCCTTTGGTAGTAAGGAAAAAAACTATCTCCCTAATAGGGTTGGTAGTTAACGAAAAAAAGATTAAATTGACTCATTATTAACATTCTCCACAAGACTTATCCTTTACCTTAGAAGGTGAACAGGTGTGTTTTTTGCTATGCCTGCATGTCTTTGGTGAGTGTACTTAGCAAGGCATTAATTTAACGATGCCGTTTTTCCTTCATGGCCAGTTTTGTGAAACGAAAATCCGGTAAACTAAAGCTGGCATGGGATGGGAATAGTTTTTTTTGAAAAACGGTTAAGTAAATTATCGGAGTGGTAGAACGAATGTACAATCAAGGTGCTGTTGAGGGTGCTGCCAACACAGAATTAGGTAGCCGCGTCTTCCTTTATGAAGTAGTGGGTTTGCGTCAAGGCGAAGAAACTGATCAAACTAACTACCCAATTCGGAAAAGTGGCAGTGTGTTCATCAGAGTGCCTTACAACCGCATGAATCAAGAAATGCGACGTATCACTCGTCTAGGCGGCACAATTGTTAGCATCCAGCCTGTAACTGCTTTACAGCCAGTTAATGGTAAAGCCTCACCTGGGAATGCTACAAGCGAAGTCAGCGAGTTAGCTACATCTGGGGAAACTGCTAACAGTGAAGGGAATGGTAAAGCCACACCTGTAAATGCTGATAGTGAAGCCAAAGGCTTTGCTAAATCATCAGCTGAAGAACAGCTCAAGAACAAGGACAAGAAAGGCAACACCATGACTCAAGCGAAAGCCAAAAAAGACCACGGTGACGTTCCTGTTAACACTTACCGTCCCAATGCTCCGTTTATTGGCAAGGTAATATCTAATGAACCGCTAGTTAAAGAAGGCGGTATTGGTATTGTTCAACACCTGAAATTTGACCTATCTGGCGGTGATTTGAAGTATATAGAAGGTCAAAGTATTGGGATTATTCCACCAGGATTAGACAAGAACGGCAAACCGGAAAAACTTAGACTCTATTCCATTGCCTCAACTCGTCATGGCGATGATGTAGATGATAAGACAGTATCACTGTGTGTCCGCCAGTTG
Organism: Nostoc sp. UIC 10607; assembly: GCF_047228265.1. Classification (NCBI taxonomy): domain Bacteria; kingdom Bacillati; phylum Cyanobacteriota; class Cyanophyceae; order Nostocales; family Nostocaceae; genus Nostoc; species Nostoc sp. UIC 10607. The sequence continues at coordinate 441,699 of NZ_JBIQNW010000001.1, forward strand.
GAGTACAAGCACCCAGAAACTGGCGAAACAGTCTACGGTGTTTGCTCTACACACCTGTGTTTCCTCAAGCCAGGGGAAGAGGTAAAAATTACAGGGCCTGTGGGTAAGGAAATGTTGTTACCCAATGATCCTGAAGCTAATGTCATCATGATGGCAACTGGAACAGGTATTGCTCCTATGCGGGCTTATCTGTGGCGTCAGTTTAAAGATGCGGAAAGAGCAGCTAACCCAGAATACCAATTTAAAGGATTCTCTTGGCTAATATTTGGCGTACCAACAACTCCAAACCTTTTATATAAGGAAGAACTGGAAGAAATTCAACAAAAATATCCTGATAACTTCCGCCTCACTGCTGCTATCAGCCGCGAACAGAAAAATCCCCAAGGCGGTAGAATGTATATTCAAGACCGCGTAGCTGAACACGCAGATGAATTGTGGCAATTGATTAAAAATGAAAAAACCCACACATACATTTGCGGTTTGCGCGGTATGGAAGAAGGTATTGATGCAGCCTTAACTGCTGCTGCTGCTAAGGAAGGCGTAACCTGGAGTGATTACCAGAAGCAACTCAAGAAAGCCGGTCGCTGGCATGTAGAAACTTACTAATTTAGTCATTGGTCATTGGTCATTAGTTTTAGACGAAGGACAAATGACAAAGGAAGCAGGATAATCAGTAGGTAGGGCAAACGCTCTACCTACAATTGTTATTGGTGAAATTGGGTGCAAAAATTGTGGGTGTGAAACTAGGAATACTCGGATTAGGCACCGTGGGAACGGGGACAGTGCAATTATTGCAAGATAGGGTTGGTCGTCACCCTTTGTTGCAAGAGATAGAAATTTATCGGGTGGGAGTGCGATCGCTAGATAAACCCCGTGCAGTAGAATTGTCTACGGAAGTCTTAACTACAGATTTAGATTCTATTGTCAATGATCCGGCGGTAGATATAGTTGTCGAGGTGATGGGTGGACTGGAGCCGGCGCGATCGCTAATTCTCAAAGCCTTAAGTAATGGTAAGCATGTAGTCACCGCCAATAAAGCAGCGATCGCCCGCTTTGGGGCGGAAATTTTCACAACTGCCAATAAAGCCGGCGTATACGTCATGCTAGAAGCTGCTGTGGGTGGTGGGATTCCGGTGATTCAACCCTTGAAGCAGTCTTTAAGTGTTAACCGTATTCACACGGTAACGGGTATCGTTAACGGTACAACTAACTACATCTTGACCCGGATGCAAACAGAAGGCAGCAACTTCAGCGATGTCTTAGCTGATGCCCAGCGTTTGGGTTATGCTGAGGCTGACCCTACAGCCGATGTCGAAGGCTTAGACGCAGCTGATAAAATTGCCATCCTCGCATCATTAGGCTTTGGTGGACGCATAAATTTACAAGACGTTTATACCGAGGGGATTCGGCAAGTCAGCAAGACAGATATTGCTTACGCCGAAAAATTGGGATTTGTGATTAAATTATTAGCGATCGCTAAACGTGACACTCCCTCATCCCCCCTATCCGTCAGAGTTCATCCTACCCTAGTGCCCAAAGCCCACCCTCTGGCTAGTATCAACGGCGTTTACAACGCCATTCTTGTGGAAGGAGAACCAATCGGGCAAGTAATGTTTTTTGGCCCCGGTGCTGGTGCTGGTGCAACCGCCAGTGCTGTCACATCAGATATCTTAAATTTAGTTGCTGTCCTCAAAACCAATACAGCAGTTGCAAATCCATTATTAGCTTGTGGACATCAGGAATACTGCCAAATTGCGCCGATGGCAGAATTGATAACTCGGTTTTACGCCCGTTTCCTCACCAATGACCAACCTGGAGTTATCGGTAAATTGGGAACTTGCTTTGGCAATTATGGCGTTAGCTTAGAATCAATTGTCCAAACTGGCTTTCAAGGGGAACTTGCAGAGATTGTGGTTGTTACCCATGATGTGCGAGAAGGTAATTTTCGGCAAGCTTTGGCAGAAATTCGGGATTTGTCAGCGATCGAAAGCATTCCTAGCTTACTGCGTGTACTTTGAGATTAGTCGGGAGTGAAGCTCGTCAAGTTGCTTTGCTCCAATTTTTAATTACCTCAAAGGATTCTTAGCTGCAAGTAAAACTTGGTTAAGTACGCAAGCTAAACTAAAAAATAAACTTCACCCCAGCGCGAGGCTAGACCTATGACCTCTGCAATCGATCCATCCACCGCCCTCACTCCTTTCCCTGACCATACGCAGCTACCAGAGTCAGACGGAACCTTTGTGTTCGCGGAGCGTGCCGAAGGCAAAAATTGGCAAGAGCATCCCCAAAGCATTTTACTCACTGACTCAATTACACCTATCCTTAAACAATTACATCCTGAAGGTGAATATTGTATAGGTCAGGACTTAGGTATTTACTGGCGCTTAACAGATCCGCCAGAACGAGGCGCAGAAGCACCAGATTGGTTTTATGTAGGAAATGTACCGCCCTTGCTCGATGGACAAACGCGGAGGTCTTATGTACTGTGGCGAGAATTTATTGCCCCCTTGATTGCCTTGGAATTTGTTTCTGGGGATGGTAGTGAAGAACGAGATAAAACCCCTTGGCAGGGGAAGTTTTGGATTTATGAGCAAGTAATTCATCCGGCTTTTTATGGCATTTATGAAGTCAATAAAGCCAGTGTAGAAGTTTATGAATTAATTGGTGGACAATATCAGTTGTTAGCAGCAAATGAACGCGGACATTATCCAATTACGCGCTTGGGAGTTGAGTTAGGGATTTGGCAAGGAGTTTATCAAAATGCGGAATTACCTTGGCTGCGCTGGTGGGATTTGCAGGGTAATTTGTTGTTGACTGGTGATGAAAGAGCCGAACAGGAAAGACAAAGAACTGATCGCTTGACTGCCCAATTGCGATCGCTCGGTGTTGAACCAGAAGCATAGGTTTTTAGCTGATTGATATGAGAAAAACCCCGGTTGATTTGTACCGTATGGGAAATGCGACTTCTTCGAGAATATATAACATTCGTTAACTTAATTAATGGGCGAAATTGCGATTGCTTGGTGTTTAACCAGAATCTTAATTTGCTTTCTCGAAAGTCCAATTATTAACTAGCGGATTTTATAATTGTAAAATATTTTTCTAAATATTTTTACGTAGATTGAGCATGAGGAATCAAGGCGATCGCAGGGAATCTTCATGAGCGAAGCGAAATAAATGTGCGTTTATTGAATTCGGGCAGTCGTTTACTGAATTCGGGCAGTCGTTTATTGAATTCGGGCGATCGTTTATTGAATTCGGGCGATCGTTTATTGAATTCGGGCAGTCGTCTATTGAATTTGGGCAGTCGTCTATTGAATTTGGGCGATCGTTTATTGAATTCGGATAAATATCAATAAATTCACGCAATAAATATAATATTTTTTGTGCTAAATATTTTAAACAATACTGAATATTGCGGGTGTTAATCACCCCAATTTTGTTTATCCTAATGGTGTAAAGACAAGGATATAAGCCAGTTTTTATCCTAGTGCATGATTAACAAAAGGAAAGTTATTTATGTCACGTCCAAAACGTGGGTCTAAAGTACTTGATAGGGCACAGCGTCGGATTGCGGCTTTAAAATCGATTAGTTCCACCTTAGATTTAGGTAATGGAGTCACTATTGACACCTTTGCCGCCGCCATCAAAAAAACACAGGACAAGTTGGAAGTTTATAACTCCAGCCTCTCCACCGTGGATCTAACTCAGGGAGCCTTAGAATTAGCCGAAAAGTCGCTGATGGAACTAACAGAACATGTGTTAGTCAGTGTAGCTGCAAAGTATGGCAAGAATAGCGATGAGTACAAAATGGCAGGGGGCGTTCGTCGCAGCGAACGCAAGCGTCCAGTGCGGAAGCCTAAGCAAGAGGTTGTTATTTGATCAAAGACAATACATTTGGGGTTTTTTGACACTCTCCCGAATTCAAATCGGGAGATTCTTGGTTAGGTGGCAGCTTTATAAAACCCTGAATTTGAGAGAAAATTTAAGAATCGTAATCAGAGTAAATTTAAATGCATGAATGGAAAAATCTGCTTGAAGTTCAGGCTATTTATCCAAAAGCAGAAGCAGTTAGTAACTTCACTGTATTTAATATTAAAGGAAACAATTACCGTTTGATTGCTGATATTGTTTACGAAACTCAAAGAATCTATATTAAATATGTCCTGACTCACGCTGAATATGATAAGGATAAATCGAAAAATGACCCGTACTTTTAATCCAGAATCTTATGGTAAATTGCTAGCCGAGTATCAGCCAAAAATCATTACCACGGTTGCAGAAAACGAACAAGCGATGTCAGAGACAAGCCGCTACGCGTCTACGCACTCGCATTAACCTTAGAACATCGTCCCAATCGTACACCAGAAAAAGAAATGCTGTTGCAACTGTTGGTGACTTTAATTGAGCATAATTGAGCAGTTTGAAGAAACGCATTACCTAATTCTCCAAGGTACACCCAATTCGATGTTAGTGCATCTAATGGACGCACGCGATATTACAACCGAAGCATTAGCTGAGGTAATTGGTTCATTGGAAATTGCCTTGCAAATTGTTAATGGCGGCACCATTAATAAAACTCAAGCAGAAGCATTGGCGAACTATTTTAATGTAGATATCAGTTTATTTACCTAGCTTATCTTCCATAAGAATGCTCTTAAAACCAGCGCTTAGTATTGAGCCGGAAATTTAATATTTTGGTATGAGGTTGAAGGGTGCGTAGACGCACAGCGGCTTGTCCTTAGACATCGCTTCTCCAACCAATACAACAGCTATGAAATCTTTTGCTAGTTAGCTTTAGATGATAAAGCTATAAACCTGTATTAAAAATCCTATGTCCTAAAAATCCCAAACCCAACCCTAGACCAGAAGTGCCAATCAAAATCAGAAAAGTATGAAAATTGTTAAAAGATTGTTCTAATTTTCTTTCAGTCGAAGCTAAAACCCAAGCCCAAGCCCAAGCCCAAGCCCCAACCCCAGTCGAAGCCACAACCCAAGCCCAAGCCCCAGCTACAACCCAAACACAAACCTTAGCCCAAGTCCAAGTCCCAGCAACAGCCACAGTCCAAACAAAAACCCAAACAAAAACCCAAACAAAAGTCCCAATAGAAACTACCTGCAATAACGGAGCTGTATGGAGAGCAAGAGCCAAGGCGTAGCCTAGAAGTATGTAGATAAACAATATACCAACCAACCTGACCCAGGGAATAATTCTATCTGATTTAGTAGTTGGTTGATAGCGAATAATTGTAGGTGATTTAGTAGCTGGTTGATAACGATTTATTCCAGGTGATTTAGTAGCTAGTTTATCTGGAGTCGCCTTTGGCTTGGCTTTGGAAGGAACAATTCCTTGTCTATAAACTGGATCAAAAGGTGATAGAGGCATTGCTTTTGGTACTTCTAACATTGCCAACCATGCCTGCATTGACTGAGGGCGGTCTTCTGCCTCCAGCGCCATACCTTTAAGAATTGCTTTATTTAATTGATCGCTGATCTTTGGATTAAATTGTTTAGGTGAAGTCAGAGAAGCATTATCAAGCTTGCGAGCCAGAGAGGTTGTGGGACGTTTACCTGTCACCGCATAATAGAGTGTAGCAGCTAGACAGTAAACATCAACTGTTGGTTTTCGACTGCCTCTGACCTTCTGCTCATAGGGCGCAAAGGCTTCATGACCATCCTTGTTAGTTGAACTAATAGTTGAGGGAACTACTTGTTTGGCGATTCCAAAGTCAATTAAAACCGCTTTGCCATTTTTCCGCACCATGATGTTTCCAGGATGGGCATCTCTATGTACTAAACCTGCTTGATGCACAACGCTCAAAGCTTCCCCAATCTGGCGGATGCAGGGTAGAATCTCCGCTTCTGGTAAAGCCCCCTTAAGCCTCACCGCCTCAAACAAATTTTCTCCCTCAACAAAGTCCATCACTAAACAGTGGGTAGCACCTTCCTCAAACAAATCAATCACTCCCACAATGTGAGGATGAGGGTCTTCTGATAAGCGTGCGAGTGTCCGCCCTTCTTGGGTAAATCTCTCTATGTACTTTTCATATTCCGGATCGTGACTGAGATATTCATTAGGTGTCTTAATTACAACTGTCTGGTTGAGTTCAACATGCAAAGCCTTATAAGTAATCCCAAATCCCCCCCGTCCCAGGACTGTCTCAATTACATATTTGCCACCTTGCAATTGTTGTCCTGCTATCCAGGGCATGAATACCTCTAAGTAAAAAATTACTTTAATGCCAGCATTTTAATGAAAGTTTAGCTAATTCTACGGTGTTTTGCTAGTTGATGGACTGGGAGAGAGCGACGGTGGACTAGAAGACGGAGAGGGTTTAAAAATAGGAATCCAGCCAGCCATAGCTCCGATACCTCCGAGTAGACCTCCAAAAGCAGCGATCGCAGCTATAACATGTGTCCAATTGATTGGGTTGGGCTGAGGGGGTACAGTTGAAACAGGCTGAGGAGTTTCCCCTGTTAACCCCAAAGAGTCGAGCCATTCTCGCATTGATTGAGGGCGCTCTTTAGGATCTAGCTTCATACCTGTTAAAATTGCGCGGTTGGTGCGATCGCTAATCTGAGGATTAAGGTCTTTTGGAGACACCAAATGCTCACCGTTCAGTTTGCGGTTTATTGCATCGACAGGTGTTTTTCCCGTCAAAAGTTTATAGAGCGTAGCTGCCAGTGAATAAATATCGCTATACGCATGAGTTATAGTACCTTTAGCGTAAAGTTCAGGGGGTGTAAATCCATCAGACACTTCCTTGGTTCGGCTTGTGGTTAAGATATGGTCAAAATCTAGAGCTAGACCAAAATCGATTAACACCGCTTCTGACAGACCCTCTCGGTTCCGCAACAAGATATTTCCCGGACGCACATCCCGATGAATTAGTCCATTCTTATGTACAACTATCAGTGCTTCCCCAATTTGCTGAATGTAACATAGTGCGTCAGGTTCCGAAAGTTTTGGTGGACGGAGGTCAGCCAAACTCACTCCATCCACATACTCCATTACCAGACACGGATAATCTCCTTCCTTAAACGGTGTTCTGAACTGCACAATATGCTGATGCTGACATCGGGTGAGATTTACCGCCTCCTGCCAAAACATAGTCTCTAATCGAGCGCGTTCCGACTGGCTAAGGGATTGGAGCAGATTATCATTTAAGGTTTTAATGACTAAGCGATCGCTATTCCTGTTTCTTGCCAAATAAGTAATACCAAACCGTCCCCTTCCCAATTCCTTTTCAACAGTATATTTGCCACCTTGCAATTGATCACCTGCTGCCCAAGCCATCCTTGCAACTCCTAAAATCTTTGTATTAATTTTCACATAAAAAAGCCTGAAGAACTGGAGTCTAGCTTGACAGAAACAGCGCCATGTTTCAGAACAAGCCGCTCCGCATCTACGCTTGCTAAACTAAAAAACAACCCTTACTCCTGCAAAGGTAGCCTTATGACCTCTGCAACCGATCCATCCACCGCCCTCACCCCGTTCCCAGACCATACACAGCTTCCTGAATCTGACGGTACATTCGTGAAAAACTTTCAGGAGCATCCCCAAAGCATTTTATTAACAGACTCGATTAAACCGATATTGCAAAAACGTCATCCTGATGGGCAATACTGTATTGGTCAAGATAGCGGTATCTACTGGCGGATAACTGACCCTCCAGAAAAAGGCGCAGAAGCTCCTGACTGGTTTTATGTAGGCAATGTACCGCCTACCCTGGATGGACAAACGCGCAGGTCTTATGTACTCTGGCGAGAGTTTATTGCCCCATTGATTGCATTAGAATTTGTCTCTGGCGATGGTAGTGAGGAGCGAGATAAAACTCCTTGGAAGGGGAAATTTTGGATTTATGAGCAGGTGATTCGTCCTCCCTTCTACGGCATTTATGAAGTGAATAAAGCCAGCGTAGAAGTTTATGAATTAATTGGTGGACAATATCAGTTATTAACAGCAAATGAACGCGGACATTATCCCATACATCCTTTAGGAGTTGAGTTAGGAATTTGGCAGGGACAATATTACAATATGGAATTACCTTGGCTACGCTGGTGGGATTTACAAGGTAATTTGTTATTGACTGGTGAAGAAAGAGCCGATCGCTTAACTGCTCAATTGCGATCGCTAGGTATCGAACCAGAAGCCTAGATTTTTGGATGAAGGTATGAAACCAATCGCTTAAACAAGTTAGTCAGAGCTTTGCTGCTTAAGATTTTCCGCTGGTCCCACATTTGCAATTTCATAGCCAGTGGGATAGCTGGGGATAGGAGAGTCAATATAAAAATTAGGCTGATTCCGAGGTGGGAATAACCGGATTAATTTGGCTCGGATTTTTAGTAGACTTACCATAGCCGATCGCAACAATGGCGAAGGATAGGGAAAACCAAAGGCATCGAGCATTGTGTCATCCAGTAAAGCGTAGATACCTGGCTTGATGGAAGAACGCATCCACGAAGGAAACCAACTCAAAAATAAATCGCGTGTAGCTTCCCCTACTCGACAATTTGTATCTGAATAGCAAAATTTTTGGCGTTCGTAGTCAAGGTTATAGCGCTCCAATTCTTCGTAGGTTTCAGGAATATTCTGAATCTGCATTTGCTTACCTACTTCTCGCCAGAAGTAAAAAGATGCTAATTTTTCTTGTTCGCACATCAGCCGCCAACCAAACCGTGCATTCCAACGGATAGGCTCGAAAATGAAAGTTGAAAGTACATACAGGAAATCACTGTTGTCAATCTTGAAGCGTCCGTGGAGTGCATTCATGCGTTGCAGTGCTTGTTTGCCGCGATCGCTATCATAACCCCACTTAATCATCTCTCCAACAATTATTGACGTATCATCGTAGCGTTTTTGCGGACAATGGGTAAATTCTCCTGTCTGATTCAGCAATTTAGAAATACTAGGAACGCAGTAAGTTCGCATCAAAGCAACTTCGAGCGATCGCGTCATATCCCAAGGAAACTCATAGCCATTCATCAAGTTATAAATCCGGCAATGATCTTGCACTGGATCAAGTTGCTGAATTAGCTGAAAATTTTTATAGCGATTGAGAAGCATCTGAAATTTCTTTGTATAAATTCAGTTAGTTATTCACATCCAGCAACCTCGAAGTTTCTAACCGACTCATCCACTTCTCTAAATAAACTCGATTACCTTTTTCCTCATTTGGATCTTTAGTATCCAAAGGATAAGGCATCAGTCCCAAAATCGTCGCTGTTGTCACGCAAAACATCGATTTTTGGAAACTCATGCAAATTTGTACCCGCAAATCATCTTCACCTCGAAGACTGCGACGATAAATTTCATGCAAATACTCTGGAAGATAATGACGCATATCCTGCATCAACAAAGTGGGAGGAATACCCGCGCCGCCGATGGGTAAAGGATCGGCATACAATGCGCCATATTGAAATCGAGTTTGATCTGGGGGAATTTGATATCCTTGGGCATTGTATGAAACTGTACCGTGGAAAGGCGTTCCCCGGAAGAACACTGCTTCTACATAAGGTATTGCTGTATCTGCTAAGAAGGTCAAACCAACGCTTTTGGGAATGATTTCATAGACTTCACCCCGAATTTTGACTGCGTAGGTAATTGGGTTTGATGCATTTGCCACTAACCCTGCTTTAATATGTTCTACAACTTGGGGAATCGATTTGATTTCGCCTCGGTCATAGCGGTCTGATAAGTTGAGGAACATATCAGCCATTACTCGCCAGAATTGACCTAAACCAGTGTAGTAAGCAGAGACACGCAAGTGTTCCGTTAAGAAATCTGGAAACAGTTGGTTAATACCCGATATTAAAGGATTATTTTTAAACTTTGCGGCGATAACGGCTTGCGCTCTTTCTTTAAATTCTTCTGTATCTAAATAGGAATCTAGTCCGCCACCACCGTGCCACATCATGGCTTTCATGCAATATTCGGCATATTCAAAATTAATTCGGTTATGCCACCAGTGACGGAGTAATTTCTGAAAAGAAACCTCTCCATTAAAGTATTTAAAAAATGGGAAAAATACTAAAAACTGATGCTCGGCAATATAGTTAAGATTTTTTGAGTAGGCATCTAAAACTACGCCATAGCTTTTAAGGATACCAACAACTTCCAGCACATTTTCTGGAGTATCGGGGAGTAATGCCTCTCCTTTTTGCAAACGTTCAATATACTCAGCTAAGGGATTGTGAGTAGCTTTCTTTTTAATAGTTACCATTGCCATCTTTCCAAAAAGTATAGGGATTGGGGTATTGGGCATTGGGCATTGGGCGTTGGGCATCGGGCATTGGGAAAACTCTTCCCCAGTCCCTAGTCCCCATTCCCTAATCCCTAATCCCTAGTTCCCATTGCTTTATCCAAAGACACTGCTACTATGTTTTGGCTATTCACCATTGCTGTAATTGTTGGTTCAGTCCAGCGCACTAACCAACCAGGTTGAATGCCAAAAATCACAATCAGCACAGCTAAAATTGCAGCTGGGGCGCGATCGCTCCAATACACCCGTGGTAAGTTGGTAACTTGTGCAGACAAGCGTCCAAAAAAGGCACGGTTGAGAAGTATTAAGAAGTAAACCGCAGTTAAGCCTGTGCCAATCATTGATAGCAGCGTTTGCACTGGAAAAACTGGGAAACTTCCCCGAAAAACAATGAATTCGGAAATAAACCCCAGCATTCCCGGTATACCAGCGCTGGCCATGGCTCCCACAACAATCAAGCTACCAATTACAGGCATACCGCGTTCTGGGTTCAGCAGTCCTTGGAGAACTTCTAAATCCCGACTTCCGGCTTTTTTATACACAACCCCTACCAGCAAAAACAACATGGCAGAAATTAAGCCGTGGCTAATCATCTGCATCACAGCACCCAACACGCTTAATGGTGTAGCCGCAGCCGCAGCTAAAAGCACGTAGCCCATATGTCCAATGGAACTGTACGCCACCATTTTTTTCATATCGGTCTGGGCGATCGCGCAGGATGCACCATACAATACACTCACTACTGCCCAACTCGCTAACCAAGGAGCCACATAAGCCCAAGCTTCTGGTAACAAGTTCATACCAAACCGCAGTAAGCCGTAGGTTCCCAACTTTAATAACACTCCAGCCAACAGCACAGAAATTGGTGTGGAAGCTTCAACGTGAGCATCTGGTAACCAAGTATGGAAGGGAACCAAGGGAATTTTAATCCCGAAACCTACCAAAATTCCCCCTAGCAGTAAAAGCTGTGTAGCTAAAGGTAGAGTCGTAGGATTCAAAGTTGCTAATGCAAAGCTAGAAGAACCACTCAACCAAACCATGCCGAGGAAACTTGCCAAAATCAAGATTCCCGAAACGGCGGTATAAATAAGAAATTTTGTTGCAGCATAACCCCGCTTTGCCCCACCCCAAATGGCTATCAATAGATATAGCGGGATTAGTTCCAATTCGTAAAACAAGAAAAATAGCAGTAAATCCTGTGCCAGAAAAGCTCCGGTCACCCCAGCGCTTAATAATAATATCAAAGAGTAATAAAATTTAGGACGCTGTAGGGATTCATCACTGCTGTAAATGGCAATGCAAGTTAACAATCCATTTAAAACCAGCAGTGGCAAAGATAAACCATCTATTCCCAGGTTATAGTTCAAACCTAAGACATCTATCCAAGGGAGAGACTCGGCAAATTGTTGAGTGATTTCCCCTGGATGAAACTGAATTGCTAGTATGATTGTCCACAAGAAGGCAATACTGGCAAAGACCAAAGCCACCCCACGGGAAAATTTCCCACTGATGCCAGAGGGCGAGAAACCAATTAAAGCTGCACCGATTAACGGCACTAGAATTAAAACACTAAGCATAGATAGAAGGGGATAGGGGAAAGGGGACAGGGGATACGGGATAGGGAAAGAGGGAGAGAATAATCCCTAACTCTTAACTCCTAACTCCTAACTTCTCACTCAGCACGGATTAAACCATAGCTATCCGCTAACAGCACTCTTAAAAAGGCAATTTATCTAGTAAACCCGATGACCAGCTGATGAAAAAACCCAGGACGCTGACAACTGCTAGGATGGTCAACATATAGCCCTGAGATTGCCCAGAAATGCTGTATTTTAAAGTTTGTCCGCCAAGGATTGTTGCAAATCCAACTAAGTTCACTAGACCATCGACTAAATAGCGATCGCTCCAAGCAGAGATTTTAGATAGCAGTGCGACTGCACCTACTACCGTTACCCGATAAACTCGGTCAATATAAAAATCATAACCTAACAAGTCCTGCACAAATCTCCACGCCAAGATTCTGGATCTTGACCAAGCTTTGTGTAGATGAACTGTAGAACCTACACCTACCCCCACGACGGTAGAAGTAAACAACGCTAACGCCACATACCAATTAATACTTTCCCAATCTGGTAGCAAGTACCATTGCTGTAGCATCAGAGGTACAAGCAGAGTGAAGACTGTGAGAATCACCATTGGTAAGGCCATCTGCCAAGCAACTTCTGGGGTGCGACGGGTCTTCTGTTGCGGTTTCCCCCAAAAAACTAATCTGAATACTCTGGTCAAGTTCAATGCTGTCAAGCCATTGACCAATAATAAAACCCCAATCACCCAAGGGCTAATATTCACAAAACCGTCAGCCCATGCTAACATTGCCCAAAAGCTTCCCAAAGGTAGCAGTGTTACCATTCCGGCTGAACCGACAATAAAGGCAGTAGTTGTGGCTGGCATCCTTGACCAAAGACCGCCCATTTCTGTTAAGTCTTGGCTTTGGGTAGTCAAGATTACTGAACCGGAACTCATGAATAATAATGCTTTAGCGATCGCATGAGTTAACAGCAACATCAAGGCCACACCCCCTTGCTGCAACCCCACCGCCAAAAACACTAACCCCATGTATGCACTGGTGGAATGAGATAGCGATCGCTTAATGTCAATTTGAGCTATGGATACTAATGTTGCCCCAATCGCTGTCACCGTTCCCATGACTACTAATACATTCAAGGCAACTGGCGACAAAGCTAATAATGGTTGCAGTTTATACAATAAATAAGCACCACCAGCTACTACCAGTGAGTTCCGCATTACCGAGGCAGGGTTGGGCCCCTCCATTGCCTCATCTAACCACAGGTGCAGTGGAAATTGCGCACATTTACCAGCAGGCCCAGCAATTAACGCCAACCCCAGCAATGTTGATGTAATTGGGCTTAAATTAGCTGTTTGCGCCCACTCATATAAATCCGAAAAGTTCAAACTGCCAGCTAAGGTGGAAAGCGTCACCACTGCCATTAGCAGTAACAAGTCTCCTACCCGTTTGGTTAAAAACGCATCCCGCGCCGCTGTTACTACTAGTGGTTGAGCATACCAGAATCCCACCAACAAGTAAGTTGAAAGCGTCAGCACTTCCAAAAGGGCATAGCTGAAAAACAAAGAATCACTGATTGCTAGAGCACTCAGCGCTGCTTCAAAAAATCCGAGCAACGCAAAAAAACGCGCCAACGACCAGTCTTTTTCCATGTAACCCAGAGCGTAAACTTGTGCCAGTAAGCTTAACCCCGTAATTAAAACTGTTGCTCCAATGCTGACTGCTGAGAGTTCTAAGGCAAAAGATAAGTCTAAATCAGCAGCTTTGAACCACCGCACCAGTAACTTTTCTGGTTCTCTATCCCAGATAATGTTAAATACAGACAGACTATGTACAAAAGCTAAAACGGTTGTCAACAAGTTTATGTATGCCGCAGGTCTTGGTCCTGTTCGCTGAATTATTCCTATTCCCCACGGCAACGTCAAAATTGCGCCTAATAAGCTATATAAAGGCACAAACCAACTTGTTGAAAATAGAAATTGATCCATTTAAATTTACCTTGATGACTCAGCCTTGATTTAAAAAAACTTTAAAAACAATTATTTAATGTAATAAAATTAATTTACCAAAACATTGATGTTTTTTTACTATTATTTCAATTAAATTCCCGGAAGTACTTTTACTTAACGTTATCCTATTAAATATAAGTAAAATATAACTTTACATAAGCAAAAGCATTTACTTGCCTTAACATCACAACCGTTTTTACATTTGTATTTCTACTTTGAGCAAAGTGCTTTATACGATATATTTGAAAAAATTATATATTTTTCACCTAGTCCTTGTACATATAGCAAAATTTGAGAAAAGATAGAGACAGTAAAAGATACAGCCTCTGCTCGTCCCTCGCCAGATGGAATTACCCTTGGTTATGAATGTCGTTTTGTAAATGTGATAAAGAAATTATAAAGCATAAGTGGCTGCTCTAGGAATCAGTGAACTTTAATTACTCAGAAACACAGATAAATTTTTGTTAAGTTTTTTAAAACTTTCTTATCATAAACTATTATAGTAATTTATATTGCCAGGAACGCCAAGCTTTCCTATGCTTAATTTGGAAGTGTTTTCTTAGCTCTAAGATCAGGCTCTCCCCGTCAAAAAATTCAAACGACAGTACAGATTGCATTAATTTTGTAGGAGTTCTGCGATGCCAATTGCAGTTGGAATGATTGAAACGAAGGGCTTTCCAGCAGTGGTAGAAGCTGCTGATGCGATGGTGAAAGCCGCCCGTGTCACTTTAGTAGGGTATGAAAAAATTGGTAGCGCTCGCGTCACCGTGATAGTTAGGGGAGATGTTTCGGAAGTGCAAGCTTCTGTAGCTGCTGGGGTTGAAGCGGCGAAAAGAGTAAATGGTGGTGAAGTGTTATCCACTCACATCATTGCTCGTCCTCACGAGAACCTGGAATACGTCTTGCCGATCCGTTACACAGAAGCTGTGGAACAGTTCCGTACCTAACTAAAAGCTGTTTAAAAAAAGTAATTAATGCTCTTTACCTTTTTGAGCATCGCTTTTGTCCAGGGCTAAAAACTTTAAATAGGGATTAAAACTAATGTCAATCGCAGTAGGAATGGTTGAAACGCTAGGCTTTCCAGCGGTAGTGGAAGCTGCTGATGCGATGGTGAAAGCTGCCCGCGTTACTCTAGTAGGCTATGAAAAAATCGGTAGTGGTCGAGTTACGGTCATTGTCCGGGGTGATGTGTCGGAAGTGCAAGCTTCCGTAGGCGCTGGTGTTGAATCAGTGAAGCGAGTCAACGGCGGACAAGTGTTATCTACTCACATCATTGCTCGTCCTCACGAAAACTTGGAATACGTCCTACCAATTCGTTATACAGAAGACGTAGAGCAGTTCCGGGAAAATGTGAATGCAATTCGTCCTTTCGGTAGAAGACCGTAATTTGTAATGCAAGTCGCCAAAGTTCGCGGCACAGTAGTTAGCACGCAAAAAGATCCAAGTCTTCGAGGTGTCAAGCTACTGTTGTTACAATTAGTAGATGAAGACGGAAACATCCTGCCACAATACGAGGTAGCAGCGGATAGTGTGGGAGCAGGAGTAGATGAGTGGGTACTTGTCAGTCGTGGCAGTGCCGCTCGTCAAGTTATTGGCAATGAACAGCGACCATTAGATGCAGTGGTAGTGGCGATCATAGATACCATTCACGTTGAAGATCGCCTCATTTACAGCAAAAAAGATCAGTATCGTTAGTCAACAGTTAGAGAAGTGAGGAGTCAGGAGTGAAAAGTTAAAACTGATAACTCCTAACTCGTAACTCCTAACTTAATACAGGAGGAATCTCGAAATGGCAGTCCGCAGCACGGCGGCACCCCCAACCCCGTGGTCGAGGAATTTAGCTGAAGCCCAAATCCATGAAACTGCCTTTGTACACCCGTTTTCCAATCTGATTGGGGATGTACGGATAGGTGCAAATGTAATCGTTGCTCCGGGGACTACGATTAGAGCGGATGAAGGCACACCTTTTTATATTGGTGAAAACACTAATATTCAAGATGGTGTTGTGATTCATGGGTTAGAGCAAGGTCGAGTAATTGGAGACGATCAAAATAAATACTCGGTGTGGGTTGGCAAAAATACTTGCATTACCCATATGGCTCTAATTCATGGACCAGCTTATGTAGGGGATAATTCCTTCATTGGCTTCCGCTCTACTGTGTTTAATGCCAGAGTGGGTGCAGGTTGCATCGTGATGATGCACGCTTTGATTCAAGACGTAGAAATTCCCTCAGGTAAATATATACCTTCGGGAGCGATAATTACCAGCCAGCAGCAAGCTGACCGCTTGCCAGATGTGCAAGATCAAGATAAGGACTTTGCTCATCATGTGGTTGGGATTAATCAGGCCCTGCGAGCTGGTTATCTTTGTGCTGCGGATAGCAAATGTATTGCACCAATTCGGGATGAGAACACTAAATCTTATAAAGGTAATGGTGTTACTGTTTTAGAGCTAGAAAGGAGTAGTGAAGTGTCGAGCAATAGCTTGGGTGCAGAAACAATAGAGCAGGTGCGCTATCTATTGGAACAAGGATATAAAATTGGTACAGAACACGTAGACCAAAGACGGTTCCGCACGGGTTCTTGGACTAGTTGCCAACCAATTGAACCAAGATCCATCGGTGAAGCGATCGCAGCCTTAGAAAGCTGTGTAAGAGACCATAGCGGCGAGTATGTCCGGCTGTTTGGTATTGACAAAGATAGACGACGTGTGTTAGAAAGCATCATCCAACGCCCGGATGGTGATTTTAAACCAGCTACCAATTTTAAGGCTCCGGCTAGTAGTCATAGCAATGGCAGCTACAGCAGTAATGGTAATGGTAACGGTAACGGCTCTAGCAGTGGCAAAGTCAATGGCGAAACTGTAGAGCAAATCCGCCAACTTTTGGCAGGTGGTTACAAAATTGGCATGGAACACGTAGACGAACGCCGTTTCCGGACTGGTTCCTGGACTAGCTGCAAGCCAATTGAAGCAACTTCCATAAATCAAGTAATTTCCGGCTTGGAAGAATGTATAGAAAGCCATCAAGGCGAGTATGTGCGTCTAATCGGCATTGATACCAAAGCCAAACGGCGGGTATTAGAGAGCATAATCCAACGTCCAAATGGTCAAGTAGCCTCCTCTGGTGGTGGTAAAAAATCATTTACTAGCAGTGGAATTTCTGCTACTGCTACGGCAACAGCTACCAGTAACCGTTTAAGTACAGAAGTCATAGACCAACTCCGGCAATTATTGGCTGGTGGGTATAAAATTAGCCTTGAACACGTAGATGAACGACGGTTCCGGACTGGTTCCTGGACTAGTACCGGTCAAATTCAAGCCTCTTCAGAAAGAGAAGCGATCGCAGCCTTAGAAGGACACCTTGGCGAATACCAAGGGGAATATGTACGCTTAATTGGTATTGACCCCAAAGCCAAACGGCGGGTATTAGAAACCATTATCCAACGTCCAAATGGTCAAGTAGCCTCCTCTGGCAGTCAGAAATCATTTACTAACAGTGCACCCTCTGCAACAGCAACAGCAACAGCTACCAGTACCCGTTTGAGTGCTGAAGTAGTAGATCAACTCCGACAATTATTAGCTGGCGGCTCTAAAATTAGCCTTGAACACGTAGACCAACGGCGGTTCCGTACTGGTTCCTGGACTAGTACTGGTCAAATTCAAGCCTCTTCAGAAAGAGAAGCGATCGCAGCCGTAGAAGGACACCTTGGCGAATACCAAGGGGAATATGTGCGCTTAATTGGTATTGACCCCAAAGCCAAGCGTCGGGTATTAGAAACCATTATCCAACGACCTTAAGGAGTTAGGAGTTAGGAGTTAGGAGAGACGCGATTAATCGCGTCAGTACAGGAGTTAGGAATAAGCTTTGAATCAAAACTCTAATCTTAAAAAATTTCCAACTTATAACTTCTTCTAACTCATAACTTCTGACAAACTCCTCACTTTCTAATTTCTTCCGGCTTCCGAGGTTAAAATTTCCATGTCTGTGCTGTCACTGCGCCTCAGCAATAACTTTGATTCTTACATTAGTGGTGAGGTGACTATTCATCCAAGCGCAGTACTTGCACCTGGGGTGATCCTCCAAGCAGCTGTAAACAGCAAGATCATCATTGGGCCAGGGGTCTGTATTGGCATGGGAGCAATTCTCCAAGTCCATGAAGGAACCCTAGAGGTAGAAGCAGGCGCAAACTTGGGAGCCGGTTTTTTGATGGTTGGCAAAGGCAAAATTGGAGCAAATGCTTGCATTGGTTCAGCAACAACAGTTTTTAACTATTCAGTTGAACCTGGACAAGTAATTGCACCTGGTTCAATTTTAGGAGACACCAGTCGACAGATTGCTCAAACAATGCAACCGGAACCATCTACAAATAACCAAACTCCTACAAGTGCAACACCGCAGAAGGAAAAGGAAAATGGCTTAGGGGAAGTTAAGGAAAAAGTAACTTCCTCAACTAACTTCTCAGCTTCAGCTTTTGTGGATTTCAAACAAAATAAGTCGATTTCTTATTTTAAATCTCCCGCCACTCCAGAAAGCCAGTCTCCTCCCGTAGAGGAACCGACCAATGATGCTGACTCCACCTTGCAAGAAGCCCCCCAAGAGTCTACAGAATATGACTCAGACCCCAATCAGCCAACCACAGAATCCTCTAACGGTTTCGGGACTCAAATTTATGGGCAAGGGAGCATACACAGACTGTTGACTACATTGTTTCCCCATAGACAATCCTTGAACGACCCAAACTCTGACGATTAGTCTGAGTAAGTGTTAATTGTAAGTTGTCAGCTTTGTGATTATCTGGGAAAGTTCACATGGAAACATCTAATCAACGGTCTATGAGTACCATGCAGGACACTGCTTTGGGTTTAGTATCTACTCGCAGCTTTCCAGCAATAGTTGGGACAGCGGATATGATGCTAAAGTCCGCAGGAGTTCACCTAATTGGGTATGAAAAAATTGGTAGTGGGCATTGTACTGCGATCGTCAGGGGTGGGATTGCTGACGTGCGTCTTGCCGTAGAATCTGGTGTCCAAACTGCTGAACAGTTTGGTCAGTTGGTTTCTAGCTTGGTGATTCCCCGACCTTATCCAAACCTAGATATAGTACTTCCCATCACAACCCGTTTCACTAAATTGATGGAGGAAGGTAATTACAGCCGTCTGAGTAACCAAGCAATTGGTTTGGTAGAAACGCGAGGATTTCCAGCGATGGTAGGAGCATGTGATGCCATGCTCAAAGCTGCTGATGTTCATTTGGCAGCTTATGAAAAAATTGGTGCGGGTTTATGTACAGCCATTATTCGTGGTTCTGTAGCAAATGTGGCGGTAGCAGTGGAAGCGGGAATGTTCGAGGCAGAACGCATTGGGGAATTAAATGCAGTAATGGTAATTCCCCGACCGCTAGACGAAATGGAGCAAACTTTGCCATTAGCAAGCTGCTGGATAGAAGAACGTCAACCGTTAAACTTACCAGTGAATATTAAAGAGCAAGTTGCCGAAATAGAGGTGCTAAGATTACCAGATTTAACTAAGCTACCTACAAAAATTGCAGAAGAATTATGGAATGATGAATGATGATAGATGAATTTTGGAAAAGCCTTATTCATCATTCAGCATTCATCGGGTGATGGAAGGCATCTTACGCTTTTCTTGTTGTTCTGATAATAGCTTCTTAAATCCATAAGTAAAATACCTTTATTTTAATATGAACAATAGAGTTTTATCTATAATAAAACTCGTAGCTTTCTATGAGCATAGCTATATCATTTGCAAGCCCTCAGTAATACTAGTTTTATATCTATGAATAGCTATTTACAGGAGAATCACCTTTGAAGCAAGCGACGCTGCACCAGTTAAAGGTATTCGAGGCGGCGGCACGACACAGTAGCTTTACTCGCGCTGCTGAGGAATTGTTTCTCACTCAACCTACCGTTTCTATGCAAATTAAGCAACTCACAAAATCGGTAGGGTTGCCATTATTTGAGCAAGTGGGGAAGCGATTGTATCTCACCGAAGCAGGACGGGAATTATTTGCCACTTGTCGGCAGATTTTTGAAAATATAGCCCAATATGAAATGAAGGTAGCAGATTTAAAAGGGGTAAAACAGGGACAATTACGCTTGGCAGTGATTACAACAGCAAAATATTTTATCCCACGTTTGTTAGGGCCGTTTTGCGAACTTTATCCAGGGATTGATATCTCCCTGCAAGTAACGAATCACGAACAAATTTTGGAACGGATGAGTAATAATCTGGATGACTTATATATTATGAGTCAAATTCCAGACAATATAGATGTGAATTGCGAGCCATTTCTAGAAAACCCTTTGATAGTCTTTGCACCAATTAATCATCCGTTATCTAAAGAAAAAAATATTCCGATACAACGACTGTCTAACGAACCTTTTATTATGCGAGAACCAGGTTCAGGAACTCGTCGTGCCGTCCAAAACCTATTTGAAGAACAA
This sequence comes from Nostoc sp. UIC 10607, assembly GCF_047228265.1. Lineage (NCBI taxonomy): Bacteria > Bacillati > Cyanobacteriota > Cyanophyceae > Nostocales > Nostocaceae > Nostoc > Nostoc sp. UIC 10607. The sequence continues at coordinate 462,020 of NZ_JBIQNW010000001.1, forward strand.
GGGGTGACAGTAAAAGTCAAGCTGGAATTGGGAAGTAACGAAGCAATCAAACAAGCGATCGCAGGTGGTTTAGGAATTTCGGTTTTATCGCGTCATACCTTACTGTTAGACGCTTCGGAGTTTAGCATTCTAGATGTACAACACTTTCCCATTGAGCGACATTGGTACATGGTTTACCCAGCTGGCAAGCAGCTATCTATCGTCGCTCGTACCTATTATGAGTATCTCCTTGGTGCGGCAAAGAATTTTGTAGAGCACAACACTGCTACTACTTCTAGTGCGCTTGAACCAACTCACGGGTAAAATAATTCGGAATTATAAATGACGTTAGCGATTCTTGGAGCATCATTACGAATTACCTAAAGGGGTTGACGGCTAGACGGGAAACATTGACAATTAACCAGCAGAATTATTAAAAATGGGGGAAAACTAGTAGTGGTTAACCCGGAAATACCGTCTTGGCGCAAAACAGTACAAAGCGAGATTGTAGCTGTTACAGTGTACTCTGACAGAGCATTGGTTACACGGCGTGGTGTAATTGATTTAACAGGAATTGAACAAGAATTAATAATTACCTCAGTACCAGAGACTCTGGAAACTGAGTCTGTCAGAGTTAGCGGTAAAGGGACGGTAGGGGTGCGCTTGGTGGGAGTGAGTAGCGATCGCATCTACACTACTGAACCAGTAGCCGAGCGAGTCGCACATTTGACAAGGCAAATTCAGCAACTAGAAGCAGAAAAACGCCACCTGCAAGCCCAGGTAGATGCTTTAGTGTTGCAATCTAGTTTTATTGCAGGCTTACGTGAAAAAACAGAAGAACCCTTTGCACAGAGTTTATCCCGTAAAAATCTCAGCCTCAGCGAAGCTTTAGATTTTTTGAACTTTCTCGGAAGCCAGTATAGTGAATATGCGATCGCATCTGGGGAGTGTAAAACCCAACAGCAAGAATTAGACAAACAACTGCAAGCACTCCGCGCCTCGTTGCAAAAAATCCAAACACCCCATCCCAAAGAGAGTTTTAGCTTAGTTGTAGGAGTTGAAGTTGCAGGTGAAGGCGAGTTTGAGCTAGAGCTTTCCTACCTAGTAAATCGTGCTAGTTGGAGTCCGCGATATGACTTGCGCTTTAGCACCACCAGCGATATTGTACATCTGAGCTATCTTGCAGAAATCACTCAAAGCACTGGTGAAGATTGGATTGGTGCAAATCTCACCCTTTCTACCGCTAAACCGGGATTAGGTACACTTCCACCCAAACTTGAACCCTGGTATATTGATGCCCCACGTCCACAACTAGTACGACAACGACGATTTTCTGCCCAGCCACCACTCCTGCCTACCATCGCAGAACAGGCTGCTCCTGCTGCCAGAGCAGATTGGCAAGGAGAAGATGAAGTTGCAGAGGATAGTCTCATTCCAGCAGAAACCGTTACAGCAGAAGTATCCAAAGAAGGAAGTGTAGTTACCTTTAAATTGAATGGAGGCGGTAATATTCCTAGTGATGGCGCACCTCATAAAACTACAATTTTCAATGATGATTATCCTTGTAGCTTCGATTATCTGGCAATGCCACGCTTAGTAAGTTTTGCTTATCTGCAAGCCAATGTAAAAAATAGTCCCAACGGTGCAACTCTGTTACCAGGCAAAGCCAATATTTTCCGCGACAATGTTTTTATAGGAACAACTAAGTTAGAAAATATTGCACCAGAGCAAGAGTTCAAACTGAACTTAGGAATTGATGAAGGGTTGAAAATAGAGCGCGACTTAGTTGAGCGTCTGGTAGACAAAAGATTGATTAGCAACCAGCGCCGGATTACTTATAGCTATCGATTGTTCATTACTAACTTACTAGACAAAGAAGTAAATCTAAAACTAACTGAACAATTGCCGGTTAGCCGTAACGAGCAAATTAAGGTGCGCCTCAGCCGCAGCAACCCGCAAATTCAACTTGGTGAAATGGGGATTTTAGAATGGCAGTTAACTCTTCTAGCACAAGAAAGAAGAGAGATATATTACCAGTTCAATGTTGAACATCCACCTGACTTAATGGTGGTTGGGTTAGATATTTAGAATCAACATGAGCATTGAACAGAATATTATAGCAGTTCTTAATTGGATGCAATAGGCTCTGCTTTGGGAAGACGGGAGTCAGAATATTCTGACTCCTGAGATGTTTGTCAGCGTATTTCATACATTTGAGAATCGCTATATTGTTTATTTAAACATTCATTTTTATTACAGCAGATTGCAAATGTAATAATATCAGTTTGAAAAACACTACAAAAATTTTTTGCAAAAATTCTATTGTAATTAAAGAATTGAAGCTCCTATTTTCATTAAACGCTGCTTACTAACAGCATAGCAATTTTATGTCTAAAAGTTCTTATTAACGCTTTCTTAATAATACCTTAAAGGCAAACTTTTACCATTCATTAGGTTTCTGAACTTTTGCTGACAGTATACTAATGAATTTATCAAGACGTAACTTCTTTACATTGGCTGGCGCGAGTGCTGTCGGTGTTACGATGTTTTCTCCTCTGGAAGCCTTATATGCAAGACGTGCTAATGGCCAAGTTGTCGGATTAACTGGTGGTTACGGCCCATTAACACCAAAAATGCCAGAAAATGCGGATGAACTTGTTGGTGTTGTTCGTAGTGGAATTAACTTGGGGACTACTCCCCTGCTTGAACTTCCCCCCGGTTTTAACTACACCGCAATATCGATTACTGGGCAACCTATGGATGATGGGACAATAGTACCAGGTGGTCATGATGGGATGGCTGCCTTTGCTGGGCCTAATAACACTACAATTCTGGTGCGAAATCATGAGCTAAGTCCTAGTTCTAATGGACTCAATGTGTTGCCGCGATATGACCAGATTGGAGGAGGTACAACGACGATTGTTGTAGGCCCTAACCGTCGGGTGAGAAAGCAATTTGTTTCTCTAGCAGGGACTATTCGTAACTGTGCTGGAGGACCGACTCCTTGGGATTCCTGGATTAGCTGTGAAGAAAATCTGACTCTTCCTGGAACGGGTGGAGCTATGAAAAGGCATGGCTACAACTTTGAGGTTCCAGCAACAGCCGACATTCAGGTTGCCGATCCGATTCCCCTTGTGGCAATGGGTCGCTTTAACCATGAAGCTGTCGCAGTTGATCCAGAAAGCGGATGGATTTATGAAACTGAAGATGACGGAGCTAGCTGCTTCTATCGCTTCCGTGCTGATGTCCGTCCTACTAAATATGGCGATCTTCAAACTCGTGGTGATGGAATACTTGAGGCCCTGGTTATTGAAGGTGCTCCTCAAGATACTCGCAGGAATTTTCTTCAATATAAAAATCAACCATTATCAGTTAGGTGGGTAAAGATTGATAATGTTGATCCTGCTAGCAATAGTGCTGCTACTTCCGTGCGGCAGCAGGGGCAAGATAAGGGTGCAGCCATCTTCGCACGTGGTGAAGGTGCTTGGTATGGCAATGGCTTAATCTACTTTACCTGTAGCAGTGGTGGCGATGCAGGGCAAGGGCAGGTTTTTGCTTATAAACCTAACAATAATGACCCCAACAGTGGTACTATCACCCTGGTTGTGGAGTCTCCCGCAGAGAATATACTCAATTTCCCCGATAACATTACTGTGGCTCCTTTTGGAGATATCTTCTTGTGCGAAGACGGTAGCAATACTGAATTCGTGATCGGCGTTACCCCAGAAGGCGATCTGTATAGGTTTGCAGCAAATGCTATTAACGGCAGTGAATTCGCGGGTGCTTGCTTCTCACCTGATGACCGCACAATGTTTGTCAATATCCAGAGTCCTGGAATTACCTGTGCGATTTGGGGCCCTTGGAGCAGAAACCGAACATAAGATTAGTTACATCTAAGTGATTTGATCATTTGCAGGGGTGCTCCAGTTTATTCTTGGAGTAGCCCTATTCCTGCGAGGTTTTGGTTAAGATTGTAAGAAGACAATATGTTTACTTCTGGTTTGACCAGAAACCTTAGAATTTGAAGGGTTACATTCGCTTGATGGTGAATATCAAGCGTTGGAACCCAATCCACAAGGCTGGTTGTGAAGTCAACAGCTAGGTTTATATTTAGGTGCTTATCAAGAAAAGTTAGGCTTTTTTACGCCTGGAGGAGAACTAGTTCCGGCACCAGAAGAAGTTGCCCAACAGGCTGAACAACAAAAGCAACGCGCTAACCAAGAGAAACAATGCAGCGATCGCTTGGCGGCAAAACTGCGAGAATTAAATATAGATCCCCAAACACTATTTAACCTCCGCGCTGTCTTGCTTTTGCCTGTTGGCGCGAATGCTATGGATCTTCAGGAAAAACCCATTTTGGTGGTTCTGTCATTTTTTTCCGCAGGCGTTCTTGTGCCAACTCCAACATTTTGTCTAAGGGAGTCTCTTCAATAAATTTTGCAGCGGCCTCTCTAAACTCGATATTGGGGCATTTATCCCCTAAAACACAGCCGTTAACACAGGCTACAGCGCAGTTAATTTTTTGCTCCACAATAAATTCCTCTCTTTAAAAGTTATGAGCAGAGACGCGATTAATCGCGTCTGTACAGGAGTTATAATTTTCACCTTTAACTCTTTACTATCAGGCATTATCCTCCAGGTAAATTTTACCTTGCCAGTTGCCATCCCATTAGTCTAAATACTTACCATTTAGAAAGTTATCAGTTATGAGTTATGATTTTGACTCCTAACTTCTCACTCTTATGAAAGGCGCTCATGTCAGAAGTTTTTGCTACTACTGGAACTATCGCTGCGATCGCTACTGCTGTTGTCCCTCAACAAGGTAGTGTTGGTATTGTGCGGGTGTCTGGTTCTCAAGCAATGGCTCTAGCCCAAACTCTTTTTCACACACCAGGGCGACAAGTGTGGGAAAGTCACCAGATTCTCTACGGTTACATTCGACATCCCCAGACGCAACAACTGGTAGATGAAGCCCTGCTGTTGATTATGAAAGCACCCCGTTCTTACACCCGTGAAGATGTGGTGGAATTCCATTGTCACGGGGGAATTATGGCAGTGCAGCAGGTATTACAACTGTGTCTGGAAAACGGCGCTAGATTAGCCCAACCAGGAGAATTTACTCTCCGTGCATTTTTGAATGGACGATTGGATCTAACTCAAGCTGAAGGTATTGCTGATTTAGTGGGAGCGCGATCGCCCCAAGCTGCCCAAACTGCCTTAGCTGGTTTGCAGGGGAAATTAGCTCATCCGATCCGCCAGTTACGCGCCAACTGTTTAGATATTTTGGCAGAAATCGAAGCTCGAATCGATTTTGAGGAAGACCTTCCTCCGTTGGATGATAAAGCAATAATATCAGAAATCGAGAAAATTGCCGCCGAAATCACTAGTTTAATAGAAACCAAAGACAAAGGTGAGTTGCTACGCACTGGCTTAAAAGTGGCAATTGTTGGGCGGCCCAATGTGGGTAAGTCGAGCTTATTGAATGCTTGGAGCCAGAGCGATCGCGCCATCGTCACTGACTTACCCGGTACAACCCGCGATGTGGTGGAATCTCAGTTAGTTGTCGGGGGAATTCCCGTACAAGTCCTAGATACAGCAGGGATTCGGGAAACCACAGACCAAGTGGAAAAAATTGGCGTAGAGCGATCGCGTCGTGCCGCCAATGCAGCTGATTTAGTCTTGCTTACCATCGACGCTTCAGCAGGTTGGACAGAAGGCGATCAAGAAATTTACGAACAAGTGCAACACCGTCCATTAATTCTAGTTATTAACAAAATCGATTTAGTAAAAGAATACGAAAGAAAAAATCTTCAATCCCAAATTCCAAATTCCAAATCTAAAATTGTTACAGCAGCAGCCAAAAATCAAGGCATTGATAGTTTAGAAAAAGCAATTTTAGAGATAATTAAATCTGAAAAAATCCAAGCTGCTGATATGGATTTAGCCATTAACCAAAGGCAAGCAGCAGCCTTAACTCAAGCTAAAATTTCCTTGGAACAAGTAGAGGTAACAATTGCCCAGCAACTCCCTCTTGATTTCTGGACAATTGATTTACGTGGTGCAATCCAGGCATTAGGAGAAATTACTGGTGAAGAAGTAACGGAATCAGTTTTAGATAAAATTTTTAGCAAATTTTGTATTGGTAAATAAACCAAAATAATTCTAATTTTGCTAATTTTACTAAGTTGGTGAAGCAAACCAAACCCAATATCTATCCTAATTTGTATTAATTGTTACTATTGTCAAATCCTAAGTTTATATGTCTTTGATCAATGAAGTTAATCCTGTCAATGCATTGATTGTGGGAGCCAGCCAAGGTATTGGTTTGGGTTTTGTAAAAAAATTGCTACAAGATGACAGAATAGCCAAAGTTTATGCAACTTCTCGTCAACCAGAGTCAGCCTCTGATTTAATAGCTCTTGCAAGCGAACATTCTGGGCGATTAATTTGTCTTAAGATGGATATTACTGACGAGTTGCAGATTATTGAAGCTGTTCAAAAAATACGTACCCAAGTTGACAAACTGCATTTGGTAGTCAACTGTGTAGGACTATTGCATGAAGATACTTTGCAACCTGAAAAAAGCTTAAGACAGATAAATTCAGAAAATTTGCTGCGCTACTTTCAGATAAATAGTATCGGTGCTGTCTTGCTAGCTAAACATCTATTACCTTTATTCCGTCATGGAGAACGCAGCGTGTTTGCCACTATTTCTGCTAAATTGGGCAGTATTGGCGATAACCAACTTGGTGGATGGTATGGCTATCGCGCTTCTAAAGCAGCACTCAATATGTTGATGCGAACTGCGGCAATTGAGTATAAAAGAAGCTGTCCTAAAGCATTCATAGTGACATTGCATCCTGGTACAACTGATACGCGTCTTTCCCGGCCTTTCCAGGGAAATGTAGCTGCGGAAAAATTATTCTCAGTGGAACGCACCGTTATCCAATTACTGACTGTTATCGAACAGCTTCAAGAAGGCGATAGTGGACAGTTTTTCTCGTGGGATGGAAGCAGATTGCCTTGGTAACTGCGTTACGCTGGTGCTAGTGAAATTTACGTTATTTGTAACCAAAGCCTATGAAGTTTTTTGTGCCAGCAGCTAAGGATGATATCAAAGCAGAGCAGGTGTATAGTGCGATCGCTCAGTCTGTGAAAGCACCAATAACCGAAAAGCGTATTTGGAAGTTACAGTGGCGCGATCGCGAAATTGATATGGAATGCGAGGTAGGTAAACCCTTACCATCCTCTTATCAAACCGGGAAAGAGTTAGTTATGGCAATATTTGAGTGCGAAAACCTTTATAAAATTTGTACTCTTACCCGTGGAGGAGTAAAGGGAGAACCTATCTTGGTTGGCAAAAACTCTGTATCCTCAGCAACATATTTTTCAGATAATATACATAACTGACTCTTTAATATGCGATCGCTCTGGTAAGATACAGTGATCAAGCCTCAGTACTGAAAGCTAAGAACTGGGAAACTCTAACTCAGTGCTTCCCCGTGCTAACTTTGCTGTTTCAGGTGGTAGGTGTCGCTCCAACCAATCTTCCAAATCAGCCATTACCTCAGGGTAATTGAGGTCGCTCTGAATTTCGTGATAGGCTCCCGGATACTCAATTCTTAGCTTATCTTTGCACTTTACCCGTTGGTAAAAGATATCACTTCCCGCAGGTAAAGCAACTCGGTCTGCACCACCGTGGAGAATCAACAATGGTAATTGCCAATCACCTGCATGAGCATTAATCCAATCAACTGTTGCAAAGAATTCAGTAGCTAGACGGGCTGTGGCAAGGGTATGTCGCAGCTTATCTTGGGCATAGGCAGCTAAAACCTGCTGATCTCGTGAACCAGCACTCAGGTCAATGCCTGTATTCAGGGTGAAACGCGGCCACACCCGTGAGAGCATTTTTCCTAAAAGTACCCGGATAGGTGAAACCCCGACTTTCCCCAAGGTTGGCGCTAAAGCGATCGCACCCTGCAAAACTGATGCTTGTTGGGGATAGCGCAGAATGTAATCTAAAACGATCACCCCACCTAAACTATGACCCAAGAGAAAAATTGGGCATCCAGAATTCTGAGTCTGAATTAACTCTAAGAAAGCTTTTAAGTCTTCTCGAAACTCACTCCAAGCGTTGATATAGCCTCGCTGACCTGGTGAGCGTCCATGACCACGCAAGTCTAAGGTGTAGACAGCATATTGTTTGGGTATCAAATGCTGAATTACATTACTGTAGCGATCGCTGTGCGCTCCAAGTCCATGCACAATGGCTAATATTGCCCGTACTTTACCCTTTGGATGCCAGCTTTGGTAATACAGGTCAAGTCCTCCAACACCTTGGAATGTGCCTTCTCTACGAGACGCTACGCGATCACTATGGTCAATCATAGGGTTAATTTTTTACGTATTTTCCCAGCAAGTTACTAACATGTCAACAGTCATTGTAGTAAAAATAGCTTCTGGCTATGGGAATAATTACAGTGAATTGAGTTATCCTTATGTATTTAAAATATCGATAAAATAATTCCACAGCTTCTAACCGTGGGTTGGTTAATAATATGACCTCAAGAATTATGATTTATTCATGAATTCAAAGAGGTTTTTATCAAAAGTTCTTCTAGGGAATCTGTTCAGGAAAACCTAGCTGATGGGGTAACTTCCGAAGTTCATGCCGACTCAAAATCCAACCATCAGCAGGAAGATAGTACACAATTAAAAAGTTTGACTGCTGCAAGTATCAAGCGGGTAAAAGAGGGTGTAGCTGCGGCTGGCGATCGCGCTGTTCGCCAAATTATCGAAAAAACTCTCAATCGCTTGGAAGGTATTAATCAGGGACATTCGGAACCTAGAGCCAACTCTGGGCTGCGTCGTTTTGTAATGCGATCGCTCATCCATTCCTTTTTCAAGGTACGGGTCGAACACCTCGAAAGAATACCTCAGGAACCTGCAATTCTAGCTGTCAACCATCTCCACCACATCGATCCCTTACTCCTCTTAGCCGAACTCCCTACCCAACCCCACTATTACATCCTGGGCGATGCCCGTACTCTCTATAACAAGTGGTGGAAGCGCCTAATCCTGGGTTTTGCGGGGGGTGTGATTCCTTTGGAACGGGTGTGGAAAGAAGAAGTTGCTGTTATGGAAGCGGCTAAAGCAGGAAGGCAAGATTTAGTTGAACTAGCCGCAGCAATTAAACAGACAGTACCGACAGGGGAAGATATACACACACTGCGACAAATAGACCGCATTATTCTGGCAATTTTGACTCGTGGAGATGGGATGATTCTCTTTCCTGAAGGACGACTAGGAACTGCTGAGGGTAAGTTGCATCTCCCTTTGAAACGCGGGACTGTAATTTATGCCTTGCGGGCTGGTGTACCGATTATTCCAGTTGGGCTAATTGGAACTCATGACCTTTATTTGGGAAAAGAGTTAACAATTCGGGTAGGTGAACCGTTACATTTTACCCAAACAACCAGACCAAAGCGCCAGGAAGTGGACGTAGCTTTAGAAATGTTACAGAATGCTATGCTGGCTCTGTTGCCAACTAACTATCAAGAACCAACAGGATTAAAGCTGTTACGTTCTTTCCTAAATCACATGTTGTGGTAAGAGATTATTGCTCTAAAAAGTTTGTAACTTTGAAATTTGATGTTCCCTCCCAACAGTGGTTTAAAAATGCGTTTACTTGAGCATCTGCCGAGTCAGCCGATTCCCTAGATGCATTAAACTGGACTGCTGTCACAATGTACTCAAAGATAATTACGAACTCCTTTTGAGGTGAAATTCTTTCAACTACAATTGTTTCACCTATCTTAGGGATTTGAGGTATATTTACCACAAATGTCTCAACTTTTGGTTTATCTAGTGGATTTTTGAAATTGAAGTATTTACAGTAAACAATAATTTTCACTTAGATAACCACCAATAAGATTATAGATAATCAAAATTATCCTTTAATTGAAAAAATGTAAATATTATAATAGTTTTTTAAAAAATATCGATCAGCTTATACCGATTATCCAAAATTAGGCTACAGCCATAAAGCTGTAAACCAAACTAATATTTGGCGAAATACGAATTACGAATTACGAATTACGAATTAATATTATTTCCCCTGCCATAGTTGCCGTAACGACCTAAAAATCTTTACAAATCTCTCTTCTAGCCAGAGCATAGCATAATCAACCCATTCCAAAAGTTGCTCTAAGGGGTGCTTCTCATAGCCCGTTGAAGTTGCTTTGGTTTCTATCCAGTCTGGTTGTGCCTCAACTTGACTGCTTTGATGAAACTGTTGTTGCAACATTTCCCCTTTACGACTCTCGCTTTTAGTTTGGGAAATACTGGTTCGGGTTTGTTTTGCAGAGGCAACTTTTCCAGATATTTTTTGACTTGAGGCGAGATTACTAGTTAATTGTTTCCTTTGCACCAAGCCAGATTTAACTTTAGGTTGTTTTACAGTCAAATTATTTTGTGAAAAATTTCCTACTGATAAACTTGAGGCGAAAGCAGGATTTTTTCTTTGAGAAAGTGTAACTGGCTTATCAGCAATTATTTCAGTATTACCAAATAAATCATTCCACGTTAGCCAAGGATCATCTGTTAAATCCTGATTCTGCAACTGACGGCTTTTGGACAAGGCTTTTCTAAGGCGTGAAGATAATAGTTTACCTGGCAATCGCTCATCACTGGTTGTTGGCTCAAGTGTTTTTCTATTACCAACACCAAAAAAGTAATTAAGCGCAGCCTCAATCAAAGCCTGAAGATTCAGTGTATGAGTTTCCAAACCATCAGCAGTAGTTGCAATTTCTCCCTTAACAGCTAATTGCTCTTTGCCATAAAGAAATATGTTTAACTGAGTTTGGGCAACTTGGACAATTTCCTGGCTACGTTCTTGCACAGGTACTAAAGCATTTGATTCCAACTTAGCAACGGCTATATCTAGAAATGCTAATAATTTATCTGTATTAATGAAATCTTTTAATATCCCCTCAGCTAAAACTGGCATTTTAGCTGTATTCCCATCAGTAAGCTTTGCTAATAAACGGTCAATTTGTGGTAACAGCTCCGTTTCTTTTCTAGCTGTAATCAATTGCCTTTCCTTCTCTACGAGAGGCTGCACCAACGGAACGCTACGCGAACGCGCAGCGTCTCGTAGAGAAGACTGCCAGTAATTAGCAACTTCGCTAATAATTCGGTCTTCTAATTTTGCCTGCTGTTGAGGTGTTAAAACATCTAAAATTTCATTGTCGGTAGTAACAAGTACTAAACTACGATTCATCAAATTTGTGGCGATTCCCCGCACTACTGGAAGATATTGTTTGAGAGCGTTCTCTAGCTGTGAAGGGTTGATACTTCTGGCTTGATTCTCTGTAATATTTGATGATTCTGTAAGACTAGCGTTATTTGTAGAGTTATTATCAAGGAATTTCAGCCGCAACACTCCCAAAAAAACCAAGGGATTGAAAGGTTCAGATGTTTTCGTAAGAGTAGAGGCGGGTTCATCAGATGACAGATAATTGACTGCCTCTAGTACATGTTGAATGGGACTATCAACATTTGGAATTTCGGACTGGAAATCGGTATCATTTGGTTGTAACTTTAGTCTAGTTTGTGGTTCTTTGGTCTGTAGCGTTTTCCCAGATGATTCAGATGACTGAAACAGTAGATACACTGGGTAAAGTAGTACCTCCACACCCCACTTAGTAGCAACTTGCAAATGCCGGAAGGTGTGTTCCCACTGTTCTGTCACCCGCCGAGATTGCTGGTGGACAAAGTTAAATAGTCTGCTTTGATAACGACCAGAAGAACCAGAAGACATAGTAGTAATTTTTTAGTTCAAGTCTTGTTAAGTTGTGAGACTCGCGCCAAACAATAAAAACAACCAACACCTCATCTTAGCGAAAATATGACCCCGACTGTCTCTCAATCCCAGACCAAATTTATCTCCCAAGCAATCGAGCAACTGCGCTCTTTTTGTCAAGTTAATCTTCAGTCTACATGGCTATATCAGGAATCTGACCTGATTATTACTGATGTTGTAGCTGCTGATTTGTCTCATTGGCAACCTGTTCAGTTGAATGCTAAAGAACATATCGCTTGGACAGGCGGTAAAAAAGTGCTATGGCTAGTGCAAAGATTGGTGGTTCCCCAAGATTTACAGGGCTATCCCTTAGCTGGGTTATCTTTGCGGTTGGCGCTGGTTTGGTGGGCAGATTCTGCTGAGATTTATGTGAATGGGGAGTTAGTGCTGGAGGGTGATTTATTTGATTGTTCGCCTAGAGTGCTTCTGGGTCGAGGGGTGACACCAGGGGAAGAATTTACTGTGGCTTTGCGGTTAGTGAGTCCGGGACATTGTGATGGTGCTTTAGTACGATCGCTCCTAGTTTATGAGTCTACTGTTGATAATAATCCCGATCCGGGTTTTGTGGCTGATGAGTTAGCTGTGCTGCAACTTTATTTGGAACGGTTTGCGCCGGAGAAGCTGGAAGTTTTGGCGGCGATGGTAGGGGAGGTTACGAACCGCAGAGGCGCAGAGGACACAGAGAAAGAAGAGTTGGTAAGGTCATTTTTATCTTTACGCCAAAACCTAATTCATTCCGATATATTAGCCCCCCTTTTGAAGGGGGGTTGGGGGGATCAAAAATCTAAAATTTTCTTATTGGGTCATGCTCACTTAGATTTAGCATGGCTATGGCCTGTGAGTGAAACTTGGAATGCGGCGCAAAATACTTTTGAGTCGGTTCTGAAGTTACAAGAAGATTTTCCTGAGTTAATTTTCTGTCATTCGACTCCCGCACTTTATGCTTGGATTGAAGAACATCGCCCAGATTTGTTTCAAGCGATTCAAGCACAGGTAGCCGCAGGACGTTGGGAAGTTATCGGTGGGATGTGGGTGGAACCGGAACTTAACCTGATTGCTGGTGAATCAATAGTCCGTCAGCTATTGTATGGTCAGCGCTACATCCAAGAAAAATTTGGTAAGCTTTCAACTGTGGTGTGGGTTCCAGATACTTTTGGTTTTTGTGCAACTTTACCGCAGTTTTTCGCTAATGCCGGAATTGAGTATTTTGTCACCCAGAAGTTGCGGTGGAATGATACTACTAAATTTGATTATGGGGCTTTTTGGTGGCGATCGCCTGACGGGTGCCAAGTCTTTAGTTTGATGTCTGCACCTATCGGTGAAGCTATAGACCCAGTTAAAATGGCATCCTATGCTCTTGAGTGGCAATCCCAAACTGGTTTACCAGAATCTCTCTGGCTTCCCGGTGTCGGTGACCACGGCGGCGGCCCCACCCGTGATATGTTAGAAACCGCCCAACGCTGGCAAAAGTCGCCTTTCTTCCCAAACTTAGAATTCACAACGGCTGAAAAATATTTACAGCAAATTGTAGAGACGCGATTCATCGCGTCTGTCAGTAATTATAATTCCCCCCCTGCCTCCCCTGCTCCCCCTCCCTTCCCCACCTGGAATGACGAACTATACTTAGAATTCCATCGCGGTTGCTACACTACTCACGCAGATCAAAAACGTTGGAATCGTCGTTGTGAAAATTTATTGTATCAAGCTGAACTATTTGCTACCTTGGCAACCGTAAGCTGTGGTGTGACGTATCCTAAAGCAGAAATCGAAGCAGCTTGGAAGCTGGTGTTATTTCAACAGTTTCATGATATTTTACCTGGTTCTTCAATTACCCAAGTTTACACAGATGCGTTGCCCCAGTGGCAGCAAGTGGAACAAATAGGAACGAAGATATTACAAGAATCACTTTTAGCGATCGCATCTCACATTACCCTATCAGAACCACCAAAACCCGATAGTTTGCCTATTTTCGTTTTCAATTCTCTCAATTGGCAACGTTCTGAGGTAGTCTCTGTAGCCTTACCCACACCAGAAGAATGGCAGATTTACGACACTTCTGGAAAGCAGCTTGTCTCCCAATTATCTGAACCATCCATCCTACTATTTCTCGCAACCGAAATTCCACCCATAGGCTACCGCATATTTTGGCTTTCCCCCCTATCTCCCCCATCTCCCTCATCCCCCCTCCTCCCAGACTGGATTTTAGAAAATGAATTCTTGCGAGTTGTTATAGACCCTGACACCGGAGATTTATCAAGTGTTTTTGATAAAACTTATCAACGAGAAATTTTAAGTGGGGCGGGGAATCAACTACAAGCTTTTAAAGACAGTGGTCAATATTGGGATGCTTGGAATATAGACCCCAATTACGCTCAACATCCCTTACCCTCAACAAATCTTCTATCTATTCAGTGGTTAGAACAAGGCCCTGTGCAAAGCCGTGTGCGCGTGGTGCGTCAGTTGGGTGAATCGGAATTTTGCCAAGACTATATTCTGCAAGCTGGTTCACCTCTGCTGAAAATAGCTACTACCGTTAATTGGCAAGAAAATCATGTATTAGTGAAAGCTGCTTTTCCCCTCAATTTTGAAGCAGACTTTGCTACATACGAAATTCCCTGTGGCGCAATTCGCCGCCCAACTAAACCGCAAACCCCCGCAGAACAGGCAAAATGGGAAGTTCCCGCTTTGCGTTGGGCTGATTTAACAGGAGAAACACAGGAGGGTATTCACGGTGTTAGTCTGCTAAATGATTGTAAATACGGTTACGACAGCAAACCGAATCAACTCCGCCTGACACTGCTACGCAGTCCTAATTGGCCAGACTCAGAGGCTGATAGAGGTTTTCACGAGTTTACATATACCTTGTATCCTCATGCTGGTAGCTGGGAATCAGCCCATACAGTACGGCGTGGCTATGAATTGAATATCCCATTGCAAGTGATATTGAATCCACTTACAACTCACAACGTAAACGCCCCGCTACAGCTAACAGCACTGGCTCAACGCACCGCTACCGCTAACAGTACTATTGAAGGGATGAGGTTTCTAGATTTATCAGATGAAAATTTAATCTTGATGGCCTTGAAGCCATCCGAGGATGACCCACAACAATTAATCCTGCGGTGTTATGAATGTCACGGAGAAACAGCCGAGTTATCTTTGCAAACTGATTTAGGGTTGAATCTAGGAGATAAAGTAGATTTGTTAGAGCGTTCCTCTACTACTGAATTCTCATCTGGGCAACAAATCTTGACGATACAGCCTTGGAAAATCGCCAGTTTCAAGGTAGTGCCAGCAATTAATCCCAGACTTGGATAAGTCAATACAGACCTAACCCCCAGCTCCTTCTTCCCTTGTAGGGAAGGGGAGTAGGATTCAAAGCCTCTCTCCTAAAAGGAGCTAACGTGTACACACAAGTTGAATTACCCCCCTTAATCCCCCCGATATATTGGGGGGAAAAAGAAATCTAGTTCCCTCCCCAAAGCATCGGCTACGGTGTATACATAAGTTTTCTAGAGTTGCGCCACAGGCTTCTTATCCCCCCAACCCCCCTTAAAAAGGGGGGCAAAAAGCTCTCAAAATCCCCCTTTTTAAGGAGGATTTAGGGGGATCTAGGACGATTTTGGTTTTCTAGAAAGATGTGTGTACACCGTAGCCTAAAAGGACAGAGGTCTAGCTGTACTAGCGGCTGACTCCTAACTCCTGTACAGACGCGATTAATCGCGTCTCTCCAAACTCCTAACTCTTTTAATCTTCGTGGTCATCAAAAGGATCGTTCAATTCCTTGCTAGGAGGGCCAAAGGAGGTATAAATCGAAATTCCGGTGATGGCAACCACTACGGCAGCCATAGAAATGCTAAGAACTATTGCGGGTTCCATAATTGAGAGATAGATTATGAGTGCTATTCTTATAGAATATTACAGAAGATTAAAAAAAGCTTTGGCAAGTAATCTTAGGTGAACTATGGCGCAAAGGACTAGGTTGGGAGATATCCTGAAACCACTTAACTCTGAATATGGGAAAGTGGCTCCAGGTTGGGGTACTACCCCTGTGATGGCTGTTTTTATTTTGCTATTTTTTGTGTTTCTGCTAATTATTCTGCAACTTTACAATAGAACACTGTTGGTTGAGGATGTAGTAGTCGATTGGCGGAGTTTAGGACGCTAATAGATACACAGCTATCAAGTTTGGATAACAAGTTAAGTTACACCCGGTACTTCCGGGTTTTTTTGTAGGTTGTTATTTGCTACTGGGCAAGAAGGGGCGCAAGGCCTTGCGCCCCTTCTAGAAATAATTTGGGATAATTTATTTTTTGCAAGTCCCTTGAGGAACGTAGCAAGATCCCACAGGGTAAAACAATATTTCCAGGGCTTTGTTGGATTGCGCTTTGTTTAACCCATCGCAATAGTTAAAGAGCTTAGATTTGCTTAAGCTGAACTACTATCGCAAATTCACTGGCACTGCTAATATCAACTATAGTTTTGTATAAACACTATTTAGACTAATTGTTACAGCAGATTTCAACCAACTTGTTCACGTACAAAACCTAAGTCTGATAGCCTTGCGTTCGGGAGCATCTTGAGCAAAGAGAACGACTAGAAATTTCCGCCTATACTCAAATCTTAGCCGGGTTAAAATACGAAAAAGACTTGATTAGAAACTTGTTTCGGGAGGGTATGATGCGCGAATCAGTTATTTATCAAGAGATTCTCGCTGAAGGGGAACAACGAGGAGAACAACGAGAACGATCGCTCATTGTTCGTCAAATAACTCGGCGCGTGGGAGAATTACCCCAAGAAGTGCGTGAGCAAATTGAAAGCCTCGACCTAGAGCAATTAGAAAATCTCGGTGAAGCTTTGTTAGATTTTCAAGCGATGCCTACGGCGGTAAACTACGCAGATTTAAAAACTTGGTTCAATACATTAGAGCAGAAGGGCCAATAATAATATATGAGTCTATGGTAGTGGTTCTATAGTTGACAGGAGACAAAAATGAATATATTTGGTATCGGTTTGCCGGAAATGGCTGTAATTATGGTAGTTGCATTGTTAATCTTTGGCCCAAAGAAGCTGCCAGAAATTGGTCGGAGTGTGGGCAAAACAATTCGTAGTTTCCAAGAAGCTTCTAAGGAGTTTCAAACCGAGTTTCAAAAAGAAGCAGAACAGCTAGAAGAAGTTGTCAAGACTACTGCTGAACTGGAACCTAAGCAAATCTATCCTGCTAAATCTGAGCAGGATACCGCTAGTTCTTCGCAACCTAGCTAGTACCGCTACGCGGAAGTCAAAAGTCAAAAGTCATGAATGCTTTAATTCTGGACTTTTTGGCTGTAATGAAATAGTAGGTTTATTTCCGCCTTTACCTAAGTCGGAGAGAAGGCTCCCGCCATAATCAAAAATTATGGCGGCGAGATGAATCGAGGGCGAAAAACGAGGAGCGATCTTTGCAATCCCCCGCTATATCAGGTACTCCTGATATAGCGGGGGGAGGATGTGAATAGGAGAATGCTGGATATCAATTGACTGTAGGCAAAATGACAGAAGCTGTTAAGCAACCAGCTTTGGTGATTCCCCAGCTAATTGTTGGATTGGGGAATCCAGAAAGCAAGTACGACCAAACACGCCATAATATTGGCTTTGCTGCTGTAGAAACTCTCTCCCGTTCTTGGCACATTTCCTTAGCAGAAAACCGCAAGTTTCAGGGTGAGTATGGCGAGGGTATAGCCCCAGGTAGAGGTAAGATCCGCTTGCTAAAGCCGTTAACTTATATGAATCGCTCAGGACAAGCAATCCAAGCAGTAACAAGTTGGTATAAATTGCCGCCTGAGTCAGTGCTGGTGATTTATGATGATATGGATTTGCCCTTGGGAAAAACTCGTCTGCGCTTATCTGGTTCCGCTGGAGGACATAACGGCATGAAAAGTGCGATCGCACATCTTAGTACCCAAAACTTTCCCCGTTTGCGAATCGGTATTGGTAAACCCAAAGGTGCAGCTAATAACGATGATTCTGATGCTGTTTCTCATGTGCTGGGGCGATTTTCTGCTGCCGAAAATCAGCAGATGTCTCTTGTACTTCAGTTCGTGGTTGAGTGTATTGAACTAAGCCTCAAGCAGGGAGTAGAAAAGGCGATGAATATTTGTAATAGCCGCACCATTAATAATTCTGAGTCTTAGGGTTGGATGAATACTATCCTATAAGCTTGGCAAAGGCTCTTATGTTGGTTTGATGGGCAGCGATTTTAGCTTGCTCCATCCAACCGAGATAAAGCCCTTACGCCTTCTTTGCTTAGGAAAAGTGACTCATCTACATCCTAATTTGGGGTGCGGCATAGTTTGCTTAATTTTTGTAAGAATAATGGCAATCGCGTTGTTGCCTGTTTTAGGTCATAACCTCAAGCAACGCCACTACCAAACCAAGTAAGTTTAGTTAAAACGTCTTTTGCGTCTAGCTGCCACTGCCTTACGTTTGCGCTTTTCTATTGGTGTTTCAAAGTGCCGATGATATTTTACATCAGCTAATATCCCAGCTTTGGAAACCTGACGTTTAAACCGACGCAAAGCTGAGTCTATTCCTTCGTTCTCTCCTAGAACCACCTGGGTCATTCTTGCCTATTCCTCATAATGAATAGTTTCCATTGTAATAGTAGCCTCAACCTTAGTAAAACCCCCCTGAGCTAAAGTCATGATTAAGAGGCTATTCGTCTAGTTGAGGCTAGTTGTGTGTGCTTCTAGATTGTGAAATTCGCATTTAACTAAAAGTTAATCTAACTGCCCTAATGCGCTCTCCGCGGCAGTAAAGAAGATGGCAAAATTGCAATGTCAAATTTTCCTGACTGTAATATTAACTGGCGATAAATGTAGTCTTGGCTACTATAACAATCCTAAGCGATTCGAGAGAGAGAATATCCCCAATTTTTTAAATAAATCGCGGATAATGTGACTTTTAATTCTTCGCAATCTTATCTGATTGCTATAGCAAATATGAGAAAATATGATTATGTTTGCAGATTTTAGAAGTTGATTCTGCCCTCATTAAATAATTTATATCCGGCTGCTAATGCTGCAAAACCAACAAATAAATTCCATAAGCTAGTTGATCGGAAAATTACTCCACCACTGAAAAAAACTAGTACTATGCCAATACCTAACAAAATCCACCCAAGCTGACTAGCTTCTCTGCGAAAAAACACTAATGTAAACACACCTGACATGATTGCTAATACGGAAACAGTAGCAGGTAATCTACTGGAAAAAGGTAGATAGTAACCGCTAACAAATATTATATTTTGACCAAAAAAGTATAAGCCTGTAAAAAGTAGGATTAAACCTATAAGTCTGATTAACAGTCTGCCCATAATATTTGTATATTTATAATGGCTGAAGCCAATTTTAATCCGATTATACTGAAGTTTCTAAAATATTACTAAATTTTACGTAAAAAAAATAATTAAATTTAAGTAAATATACTGATATTTTGTCTCCCGTAGTTTAAGATACCAATACAAGTAATGTTGGTTACATGAAGTAGTCCTTGCCAGCGTTTTATCAAGGTGCTTTAATAGCGATCGCATTCCGCAAATAGAAAATATGTACAAGACGCGCAGCGACTCGACATCAGACATCGCTGCTAGTGTTCATAAAATTACAGACTCAAAAGATTAAACTCAAAGATATGACAAGCTAGTAGCATATCTTTGATACTAAATTCGCCCAAAAGCTGAATAGGAGCATATATGGAGCCAATCATTGCTATAGTCTTAGCGCTTATAGGTTATGCCTTAGGTTCTGCAAAACTGATTAATCAAGGTAATGAAGCCCTAGTCGAACGCTTGGGGCGGTATCATCGGAAACTTAAGCCAGGGCTGAACTTTATTGTTCCCTTGGTAGATCAGATTGTGATGGAAGATACTACACGAGAGCAGTTTTTAGACATCAAACCTCAGAATGTGATTACCCAAGATAATATTTACGTGGAAGTGGATGCTATTGTGTACTGGCGTATTAGAGATATTGAAAAAAGCTTTTATGCTATTGAGGATCTGCAAGGGGCACTGACACAGGTAACCACAACCACGCTCCGGGAAGTCATTGCCCAGAACACCCTAGAGCAGACCAATGTCTCCAGATCGGAGATGGACTCAGCTATCCTAGACCAGTTAAATAATATAACAGCAGATTGGGGAGTTGATATTATCCGGTTAGACCTTCAGAGAATTACCCTACCTGAGAGTGTACGAAAGTCTAGGGAAGAGGAGCAAGCCGCTGTAATCAAAAAACGGGCGCTGATTACCGAAGCAGAAGGGGAAAAGGAAGCCGCCATTAAAAAAGCAGAAGGAACTATGGCTTCAGTGCAAATCATTTCTCAAGCTCTGCGTTCCAATCCTGACAGTAGAGACATTCTGCGGTATCTTGTAGCTCAAGATTACGTAGATGCTAGCCAAAAACTTGGTGAGAGCAATAATGCCAAAATTGTCTTTGTAGACCCGGCTAACTCAAGTGAAATGTTTCAAGAGTTGATAGCTGAGTCAGTAAATCAAGAAGGTAACGGCAAAAAATCCGAAAACGGTAATACTTAAGAGTCATGCTGTGGATCTTGTCTCAGTAGCGCATCGGCTACTAGTGAAACATCGCGCATTTCTTGAACATCGTGAACTCGGAGGATATCAGCGCCATTAAGAATAGCAGCACAACAAGCTGCTGCCGTTCCCCAAACTCGTGCTTTGGGATCAGGTTGATTTAAAATCCGACCAATGAAGCTTTTACGAGATGCTCCTACCAAGATAGGACAGTTGAGTCTTGTTAGCGATCGCAGGCGGCGAAAAATTTCTAAATTTTGCTCATAGTTCTTAGCAAAGCCGATACCAGGATCAATAATAATTTTATCCAGGTCAATGCCCGCAGCAGTTGCTACCCCAATTTGCCTCGCCAAAAAACTATAAATTTCTGTGAGCAAATCTTGATAATCAGTCTGTTGTTGCATTGTCTGTGGTGTTCCGCGGATGTGCATCAAAATAATCGGCACACTTAACTCTGCCACTGTTGGCAACATTTCTGAGTCAAAAGTGCCACCAGAAATATCATTAATAATATCCGCTCCAGCTTCTACAGATGCCCTTGCTACAGCAGCACGGGTTGTATCTACAGAAATCGGGACTGAAATTTCTGGTCTTAGCACCTGTAACACCGATAACACCCGGTCAAGTTCCTCCTCCAGAGTTATTTGCTTTGCCCCTGGTCGAGTTGATTGACCGCCCACATCGATAATGTCAGCACCAGCAGCCACCAGTGCTTGCGCCTGCACTAAAGCAGCAGAGGTAGTGTTAAACTCACCCCCATCACTAAAGCTATCAGGCGTTACATTCAAAATGCCCATTAAATAAGTCCGCTGTCCCCACTCGAAACAGCGTCCCCGAATTATCAAGTTGCTTGGCA
Organism: Nostoc sp. UIC 10607; assembly: GCF_047228265.1. Taxonomy (NCBI): domain Bacteria; kingdom Bacillati; phylum Cyanobacteriota; class Cyanophyceae; order Nostocales; family Nostocaceae; genus Nostoc; species Nostoc sp. UIC 10607. The sequence goes on from NZ_JBIQNW010000001.1 coordinate 483,293, forward strand.
TAAATCTACATTGCTATGTAAGGCATTAGCCTCACTGTGGGCATTCCCATGCAGGGCATGGGAACGAGAAGAAAGCACATCACACTGACTGAAAATTCACAATCCGAGCGAAACTCTCAGGTTCCAAACTTGCTCCTCCCACTAAAACACCATCAATTTCTGGTTGAGCCATGATCTCATCAATATTATTCGGCTTGACTGAGCCACCATATTGAATTGATACATTTGGATTACTCAACTGGCTACGAATTAAGCCAATTATCCGATTCGCCTCCGCTGCTTCACAGGTATCACCAGTACCAATCGCCCAAATTGGTTCATAGGCAATCACCAAATTATCCTGATCAATATCTACCAACCCTTTGTCGAGTTGGAGAGAAATCACTGATTCAGTTTCTCCCGCATCACGTTGTTGTTTTGTTTCGCCAACACAGAGAATTGGGGTCAAACCAAACCTTTGAGCCGCTCGGAGGCGTAGATTAACGGTTGCGTCTGTTTCACAAAAGAATTGCCGTCGTTCGCTATGACCGACAATCACAAAGCGCACACCACTTTCTGTCAGCATTGGGCCAGAAATCTCACCCGTATAAGCTCCATATTCTTCCCAATGGATATTTTGTGCCCCTAGTTGGATAAGGCTACCGTGCAAAGTCTTGGACAAAACGCTTAAATCAGTGAAAGGAGGGCACAATATCACTTCTCGCCCTTGGGGCGTTTCCTCTAAGTGGGGCAGAAATCCTCGTAGAAACTCTTGGGTTTCTGCCTGGGTTTTGTACATTTTCCAGTTGCCGGCAATAACGATTTTCCGCACAGGTAATTTAGTCAAGATCCTAACGAGTTATTTAGATGCATTTTTCAGTTTATGACTTTTTGTTAGTCATTAGTCATTAGTCATTGGTCATTGGGTATAGGGTATGGGGTAAAAATTATTCTTCTCCTGCTACCTCTGTCTTATCTCGCCAAACCCTTGCTAAAAATAACTAGGATGGTAGAGGGGGTGTATCTAAAATCTAAAATCCAAAATCTCAAATTAATATGACTTCGACATTGCCTGTGCCTGAACCTCATCAAAGCGATTCCGCTAACACTGACCCAAATTCTCTGAGTTGGGAGGAAGAACTAGATAGTGCCATTTTCAGTTTTGAAGATATTCAGACGGAACTGAACTATAAACAAGCACAAACGGCGCTGCGAAACTTGGTGACCAATCTTGACCTCACCCCCCAAGAAAAAACCGGATTGGAGACAGAAATTGCGGATTTGGAAACCATGCTGGGGAAGTTAGACCGCATGGTGGTGCAGATTGCAGCTTTTGGCATGGTGGGACGTGGTAAGTCTTCTCTACTCAATTCTTTGGTTGGGCAAACAGTATTTGAAACTGGGCCGCTACATGGTGTCACTCGTGCTGCACAAAGAGTTAATTGGAGTATTAGTGAGGAAGCGATTGGGGAAACTGAACGTGCTTTGCGAGTCACTCTGCCTGGTGTAGGTCAATCCCAGGTGGAATTAATTGACACGCCTGGGTTAGACGAAGTAGATGGTGCAACCCGTGCCGCATTAGCTGAACAGATTGCCAAACAAGCAGATTTGATTCTGTTTGTGATATCTGGCGACATGACAAAGCTAGAATATGCCGCTCTTTCTCAGTTGCGGGAAGCAGGTAAACCGATTATTTTGGTGTTTAACAAAGTAGACCAGTATCCAGAAGCAGACCGGATGGCAATTTATCACAAAATCCGGGATGAAAGGGTGCGAGAATTGCTCACGCCTCTAGAAATTGTCATGGCTGCGGCATCGCCATTGGTGAAGACGGCGATTCGTCGCCCTGATGGTACTAGGGGCATACAGTTGCGTACAGGTAATGCCCAAGTTGAGGAACTCAAGCTGAAAATCTTGGAGATTCTACATCGTGAGGGAAAAGCTTTGGTTGCCCTCAATACCATGCTTTATGCCGATATCGTAAATGAGCAGTTGATAGAACGAAAACTGATGATTCGGGAGGTGAATGCCAATCAGTTGATTTGGAAGGCTGTGATGACCAAGGCATTAGCGATCGCACTTAATCCCGTAACTGTGGTAGATATTCTGAGTAGTGTGGTAATTGATATTGCTCTAATTTTGGGTTTATCTAAACTGTATGGCTTCTCTATGACTGAAGCCGGGGCTGTACAACTGCTACAAAAAATCGCCCTGAGTATGGGCGGCATCGGTGCGAGTGAATTGTTAGCAAATTTGGGCTTAAGTGGATTAAAAACTTTACTTGGGATCTCTGCAACAGCTACAGGTGGCATTGCGCTAGGCCCTTATATATCGGTAGCCATCACCCAAGGGGGAGTAGCTGGTGTTTCTTCTTACGGGATTGGACAAGTTACCAAAGTTTATTTAGCCAATGGCGCAACTTGGGGGCCTGATGGGCCGAAAGCAGTGATTAATCGGATTTTGACAAATCTGGATGAGACTTCAATTCTCAACCGCATTAAAGATGAATTACTCTACAAAGTAAAACTCAGAAAGTGATACATAGACGTGGAATAAATAAGGTTCGGTGAGCCATGTTCGTTCCTAGAAGCTCCTTGCTTCTCCTGTTCAGAGACGCTGCGCGTAAGCTTGCTTTAACTAATTCGTAATTACGAATTACGAATTACGAATTATTTCAACTGCTTGTATTTTGCTCAAGCCAAGCGACTAAATCAGATACATTCGTAAAATCTAAAAACTCTTCTCCTAATTGTTCCAATTGTTCAGTAGATAAAACTCGAATTCTCTCAAATATTGATGAATCTATTTCTCCAAATCGGCGATTTAACTGGCGATTTAAGAAGCGAAAAGCTTCTTTTTGTTCTCCCCTTTGTTCTCCTTGATGCAAAATATCTTGATAAATAACTGATTCTTGCATAATATCTTCCCGCAATAATTGACGAATAAAATCTTTCTCAAACTTTAATCCTGCTAAAATCTCCGTGTAAGCAGCAGTATTTTGTTTGGTCTCGATATTTGGAATTTTAGCAATTTCCTCGGCAACTTGCGATAATAACGCCTGGGCTGAATCTGTTCGCGTTAACGGTGCTAAAGGTAATAACGCCAGATTGCTAAGAAATAGTGCTGAATCTTGCTCCCACATTCGGATAACTCGATAACGGTGGGTTGTGACTTCGCTGACATATTCTTCGGTAAAAGCAATTTCGTCACTTGTCTCTTGTAAGAAAATCACTACCTGCGTAACAGGAACTTGATATTTCCGTGTCAATCGGACATAGTAATCTAGCATCCGCAGAGAAATTGGTTTTTGGGATTTGATTGTGGTTTGAAATTCTAGGTGTAAAATCCGATTTTCCGTTTGCAGAAATGTTACTGAATCAGCACGTATCGGTTCAATGCTTAATTCGGTTTTTAAGATTTCAATTGTTCGCGGTTCTTGATTTAATAACCAACGAGTAAAATCACGGGGGTATTTTTCTGCGAGTATTTTACAAAGGTTGTCATATTCTGCCATCTATATAGATTGCATCTGATGTTATTGATTATTTGAAAGACCATGGGTACGACGGGCTATTCTACGTCGCAGCTTGATTTGAGCACATTTTTTATAGTGACATGTATTTAGAACTCGGAAGTTCGACCTCTGAACTTGGAACTTCGACCTTTGAACTCGGAACTTCGACCCTTAAACTCGGAACTTCGACCTTTAAACTCGGAACTTCGACCTTTGAACTCGGAACTTGAACTTTTGAACTCGGAACTTGAGCTTCTGAACTCAAAACTTCGACCTTTAAACTCGAAATGTCAAGTCCTACACTCAAACTCCGAGCTTCTAAACTCTAACTTTCAACTTTTTAGGTAAAATTGCCGAGAGATTTTCTCCACTACTGATGCTTATGGCTGCATTTTCAGAGATTTATAGATGAAATTACGCTTTCATCAACTTTTAGTTTCTACCTTTGAAAGAGTCGAGCCATTCTTGAACTTGCTCGCGGGCAATATCGCGCCCTCCAAGACCAAAAGCTAGGGCGATCGCAACTGCGATCGCACCTAGTAAAAGTCCAAAGGCTAAATTGACAATATCACTGGCAACTCCTATCTGTTGCAGTGCCATTGCAGAGACTAAGGTAATAATTGCAATCCGCGCCACTTGTCCCAAAATCTGTGCTTGACGTTCACCAGAACTGGTAATGATGTTAAAAGCGAGATTTGCCAGAAATAATCCAATGGCAAAGATCACCAATCCCGCCAAAATCCGCCCGAATATAATCACAATACCCGACACCAATGCTGTCAGGGCTGGAATATTCAAGATATTCACCGCCGCCACTGTTGCAAATAGCATGATACCCACTAAGGCAACAATGCCTGCAATTTCCGATGGAGTACGGGCTGGAGTCGGTTCAACTGTTGGTTCTGTTGAAATTTCGATGCGTCTACTGGGTGTTGCTAGACCGAGGATGGTGAAAATGTTATTAAAGCCTAAGTTGGTAAGGATACTTGTAACCAGATCCGCGACAAAGCGCCCCACAAAATAGGCAACAATCCAAATTGCAATGGCTGTAAAGATCGCAGGTAGGGCGTTGAGAACCTGTTGCAGCATTGCGATCGCAGGCACTGATATGGCAGCAATTCCCAAGGCATTGAGGGCTGCGATCGCCACAGGAATCAAAATCAAAACATAGACAATTGTGCCGATAATGCTCGATAGAGGTTGCACCCCCGCAGTCGAAGATAATCCCAATCGACTACCTAAATGGTCGATACCAGTTGTCGCCAGCAAGTTCGTTACAATCCGCCGTACTACATTAGCGATGAACCAGCCAACTACAGCGATTAAGATCGCCGCTAAAATGTTCGGCAAAATTAGCAGAACTTCTGTAATGAGAGCTTGTACTGGTTGTAGAGCCTGCCTTAGTTCGAGAGTATCCAAAACTGGGGCAAGAAACAGTAAAAATATAAACCAATACAGAGCATTGCCAATTGTCTCACTCAGAGACAACCGAGTGAGGCTGGGTGCCCTATCTTCTGGTTCTGGATTCAAACGCTCATCCAGGTTAAATGCCTGTAATGAACGCACAGTGATCATCTTCACAATGGTCGCCAAAAACCAGGCGGTTACCAAAATGATTCCTGCACCAACCAACTTTGGCAAAAAGCCAATAAGTTGATTGAGAAAATTATTCAGGGGTCGAGACGCTATTTCCAGATCCAATGTCTGTAAAACAGCTACCGCAGTCAGTAGAAGAATGCTCCAAAACACTAAGCTAGAGATGAATTTCTCCACTTGAGGAACATCTTGACGACCCGTTATCCCTGCGGCAATGCGGTTATCTATATTTGTGCGATTGAGGATTCCTCGTGTCACTGCTGCTGCGATCGCTGCAATTAGCCAACCAACTAACAAAATTGCTACTGCCCCCAGCAAACGGGGTGTAAACAGAATCAACTGTTGAACAATACCTTGCACATCAGCGATTCCTTGATTCACTGCTGGTTGCACTGGTTGCAGGCTGGGCGATTGTGCCAAAAATTGCTGCACTCTCATGGGCAAACCAACTTCTATCACCTGGGTTATTCCTTGCCAAGTTGTGTTCATGGTTTTTCGGAATTAAGCTTAAGTATTCGCCGCAAACACTGAGTAAGTGTTTTGCCTATCAATTTACCAGTAAAAACATACATCTATGGCATTGATATCAAGAGTAATTTTTGACTTTGTTACTAAATATTTGATTTAATTTACTGGCAGTGCTGAATTTTGCGTTACTCTAATTGCAGCAACAGCATCAAATATGTGGAATGTCCCAAGTTTTGGAACAATCGATTCAAATTAATGCTACAGCTACGGTAGTGGAGCGCTGTCTTAGCGATTTAGCTCTCATGCACCGCTGGCTGAATCCCGTCCTCCGTTGCGAACCAGTGGGCGAAGCTTGGAGCACCGATGTCGGGAGTGAAAGCCGTTTTATCATTCAAATTCCTCTACTGAAACCCACTTTGAATAGCGTAGTTGTGGAACGACAACCGGGTTTGGTAGTCTGGGAATTTCAGGGATTTTTTCAAGGGCGCGATCGCTGGGAATGTCAACCCACAGAAAAGGGAACGCTCTTACTCAACCGCTTTGAGTACGATATCCCTAACCCCTTGATTAGTTGGGGTTTCAACACCTTTGCCGCATCTTGGACAAAAGCAGATATGCAAGCCCAGCTGCGCCGCCTCAAACGAGTCGCAGAAGAACAACATAATTCGTAATTCGTAATGACGCTCGCGGACTCGCTACCGCTACGCTAACGTAATTCGTAATTGGGCATTGATTGGGCATTACTTATTTCTTCCCCTGCTTCTCCATCCCTCCTACCGATCTTTACCCAATTCGGTAAGTAGCCGCCGAATCACAGATGCATCCTCGGCATCGGGAACTTTTGTTAAATAATTTTGTAAGTCGTTTACAGCTTGGGGGTAGTAACCGAGTTGATAATAGATCAGACCGCGATCGCGCAACTCTAAAGTTAAACCAGGAAACAGCAATAAAATTCGTTCAACTGCTGCCAGTGTTTTTTCTAACTCTTGCTGTTTGAGGTAAATAAATTTTAGATTTGTCAGCATCCGTGCCAAAAATTGCCGATTACTGACTACAGCTAAAAACTCTGGTTGTAGCGACACGGGTTGCTGATAAAGTTGAGACAGGCGTTCCTCGCAATCTTGGGCAAATATTATTTCGCCACCATTGAAAGCATCGACAAAAATCTCTATATCTGGAATATCTGGGCGGATTAGGAAATGTCCTGGCATCCCTACACCCACCATCGGAAAATCAATCCGTCGGGCAACTTCTAGGTAAACCAGCGCTAAGGTAATGGGAATCCCCAGTCGGCGGTCAATTACATCATTGAAAAAGCTGTTGCGCGGGTCGTAATAGTCAATTTTATTACCAGAAAACTTTAAATCATCGTAGAGATACTGGTTAATACTTTGAACTATTCGCAAAGGATATCGTGAGTCAGGCAGTCGTTCTTGAAGCTCCCATGCCATTGTATCAAGGGCGTTGAGATATTCCTCTGGGTCTAAATTGGGATATTCTTCTTGTGCAATATACAAAGCTGCCTTTGCTAAGTCAATGTGCTCGTCAGACTGCTGAATCTCCTGGTAAAAATATTGTCGTGCTGACGAGAAATTCATAAGCTGTTGCTCGGTGGAAGTGTGAGGATAAAGCCGCAGCTACGCCTAACCCAGACATCGCAGCTTGGCTAAAAACAGTTTTTTGTACCTATCTTTATCTTATGGATATTCAGAAGTTTTGGAAATTTAGTTTGTACATAGCTTTACTATTCTATTGCCAACTAACTTGAATAAATGCTGTGTTGGTGATGTATACGACGGGCTGCGCCCACGCAAAGCACATAACGTGGTATGAATATGTAATTTCCACCAATTAATACTATAAATTTATACAATTTTTATATAGTTATTAATTTAGTATTAGCCACAAAATCGCCTCGAAAGCTTTATATATTCTGGTTTTTACAATTTTCCTAAAATAGTAAAATACAAATTAATATTGTAAACTTTTAGCGAACAACAGCAATAATACTTGTTTATTCAACTCTATTTATCAATAATGCTGGTAGTTATACAATCTATCTGATATCAAGTTAATAGTATGCCGATAGCCTAGTAATTAGTGCTTGTAGGTGCGATCGCAGCGAAAGGCTAAATCTTCACCTACTATGGAAGATTTTTGTTTAATTTCGCTGGCAAATTTGAGTGCATTTAGATACAACGAGGTTAATTAATGAATACTCATCACATTTTACGCGCAACGCTTACGCTAGCAACTTGTAGTTTGTCAGCTTTAGCCATCTCCCCAAGTGCCAATGCATTTACTGTCGTAACGTTTGACGATCTAACAGGTGATAACTTTCTAGTACCGGATGGCTATGGTGGAATCCAATGGGATAATAATTGGATTTATTACGGTTTCGAGCAAAACCCATACACTCCTGAGTCAATTCCGAACCGAATCTATGGCAACTATGACAAGTGGAATGGCCCAAGCAGCATTCCATTCTACTTTGCATCACCCGTAATCTTTGATGGTAGTTATTTCGCTGGAAGTGATTCCTCTTTTCCAGTAAGCTTTTCACTTTACAATGGAGGAACACTACAGGCAACATCTGCATCGCTTACACCTTCTGCTACACCAACTTTTCTGTCATCGGGTTATACAGGACTGGTTGATGAAGTTCGTGTAAATTGGAACAATGGCTCTACAGTGTTGGATAATGTAACATATCACACTGCTGCTGTTCCTGAACCAACTTCTTTAATTGGCTTGCTTGGTTTGGGTGCTTTTGGTGTCACCTCTAAATTCAAGCGCCAGCAGAAGCAGCAAGTTCACTGCTAATATAATCCTTAATTTATGAAGCAAAAGCTAGGTATCAAAATCTAGCTTTTTTGCTACAAGTGCAAATGCAAATATTTAGGCAATTTAATAAAATAGCATCTTTCGCTACACCGCATGATAGCTAGGGTGATCGCATCTGAAAAATGAGATTAGGGATAAAGGTCAGGATAAGGGCTACAACCACAGCCGCCAAACTCCTTTTTAAGGAATTACTAAGGGAGTTATGTCCCCGTCCGGTGCTAAAGTGAAAATTGACATTGCTTATTATTATGTCTTCTCCGACCGTATCTGAAAACTAGCTTCACTCATTAGGCGCAGCATGGTCACAACCGCAGAAAAAACAAACATTGGCTACATTACCCAAATCATTGGCCCAGTTGTAGACGTTAAATTTCCCGGCGGGAAATTGCCACAAATCTACAACGCTTTGAAAATCGTTGGCACCAACGAAGCTGGACAGGAAATCAACATCACCGTTGAAGTACAGCAACTGCTGGGCGACAACCAGGTGCGGACTGTTGCGATGAGTTCCACCGAAGGCTTAGTGCGCGGTTTTGAAGTGTCCGATACAGGCGCTCCCATCAACGTACCAGTTGGTAAAGCCACTTTGGGTCGAATTTTCAACGTCCTTGGCGAACCTGTGGACAACAGAGGCCCTGTAAATGCTGAGGCAAGTTTACCCATCCACCGCTCTGCTCCCAAATTCACCGACCTGGAAACCAAACCTTCGGTGTTTGAGACCGGGATTAAAGTTGTTGACCTTCTGACTCCCTATCGACGCGGCGGTAAGATTGGTCTATTCGGCGGTGCTGGTGTTGGTAAGACCGTAATCATGATGGAGTTGATTAACAACATCGCTACCCAGCATGGTGGAGTATCCGTATTTGCTGGCGTGGGTGAACGCACCCGTGAAGGCAATGACCTCTACAACGAAATGATTGAGTCTGGGGTTATCAACAAAGACAACCTCAACGAATCAAAAATTGCTCTAGTTTACGGTCAAATGAACGAGCCACCCGGAGCCAGAATGCGGGTTGGTCTTTCGGGATTAACAGTAGCAGAGTACTTCCGAGATGTGAACAAGCAGGATGTGCTGCTGTTTATTGACAATATCTTCCGGTTTGTACAAGCAGGTTCGGAAGTATCCGCGCTACTGGGTCGGATGCCCTCAGCGGTAGGATATCAGCCGACATTGGGAACCGACGTAGGTGAACTGCAAGAGCGGATTACCTCAACAACAGAGGGTTCCATTACCTCCATTCAGGCAGTGTACGTACCTGCGGATGACCTCACCGACCCCGCACCTGCTACTACCTTCGCCCACTTGGACGGTACCACAGTGCTGTCTCGCGGTTTGGCAGCTAAGGGAATTTATCCCGCAGTTGACCCCCTTGGTTCGACTTCCACCATGCTACAACCAAATATTGTAGGTGACGAACACTACAATACTGCCCGTGCGGTGCAATCAACTCTGCAACGTTATAAAGAACTCCAAGACATTATCGCCATTCTCGGTCTAGATGAATTGTCTGAAGAAGACCGTCTAATCGTGGCGCGGGCGCGGAAAGTTGAGCGCTTCTTGTCTCAGCCGTTCTTTGTGGCAGAAGTATTTACCGGTTCCCCTGGTAAGTATGTGAAGTTGGAAGATACTATCAAAGGGTTCCAGAAGATTCTGTCTGGTGAGTTGGATGCTCTGCCAGAACAGGCTTTCTACTTGGTTGGCGATATCAACGAAGCGATCGCTAAAGCTGAAAAAATCAAAGGTTAGTCATTAGTCATTGGTCATTAGTCATTAGTTCAACTGCTAATGACTAGTGGCAAAAGACAAGGGACAAAGGACAAAGGACAAAAGACAAATGACATTAACCGTTCGTGTAATTTCCCCAGATAAAACAGTATGGGATGCCCCAGCGGAAGAAGTAGTTTTGCCTAGCACCACTGGTCAACTAGGTATCCTAACTGGACACGCACCACTTTTGACCGCCCTGGATACTGGTGTAATGCGAGTCCGCGCCGCTAAAAATCAGAATTGGCAAGCGATCGCTCTTTTGGGTGGTTTTGCCGAAGTCGAAGAAAATGAAGTGACAATTCTGGTTAACGGCGCTGAACGTGGCGACAAAATTAACCTTGATGAAGCCCGTACTGCTTACAACCAAGCAGAAGCGCGTCTAAGTCAAGTTGCAGGAGACGATCGCCAAGCCCAAATTCAGGCAAACCAAGCCTTCAAACGGGCCCGCGCTCGGTTTCAAGCGGCTGGCGGTTTGGTCTAATTTAACTTTCTATTTCCACTTTGTAGGTTGGGCAATGTCCAACCTACAAAATATTTATTAACTTTTAAAAAAATTACGTCAAGTTTAAGAAATCGAGGCCAGCCTTGGTGAAGTGTTAACTTAACTAATTAGTTGCCCAAATGGGCACAAATTATGAAAAGCTTTTCATCTTTGCTTGGTACTCGTAAACAAAATAAGGTAGCTCTTTTTGCAGCATCTATCATAACAACCTTAGCAATCGCTGCGCCAACGTCTTCTCTACAAGAGGCTACGCGAATGGCTAACGCTGGTAGTGTTAACTCTGCCAATGCTACTCCTGTAAAAATAACTACCGCAAAAGAAATTACTTCGGCGACTGTCCAGCTAAATCAGACCAAACCAAATATTGCTCAGTTACAAATTAGCAGGACTCAATATCAAGCTGCTGGAATTGATCCTTTTGTACTAATCCCCGTCGTACTTGTCGGGAGTTTAGTTATATTTATCCCCCTATTCTTTGGCGGACTTGTAGTAATTGGCGAACGTGAAGTCGGCATTGTAGTTCGAAAATTTACCCTTTCCGGGCGTGGACTCCCCGCCGGAAGTTTGATTGCCCTCAACGGGGAAGCTGGCTTGCAGGCAGATAGTTTAGCTCCTGGTTGGCACTGGGGCTATTGGCCTTGGCAGTATTCTGTAAAGAAAGAGTCGGTAATTGTCGTTCCCCAAGGGGAAATCGCCTTGATTGTGGCAGCAGATGGAGCACCCAACCCACCAGAGCGGATTTTGGGTAAAATCGTCAGTTGTGACAACTTCCAAGATGCTCGGAAATTCCTCACCCAAGGTGGGGAAAAAGGTCGGCAAATGGGTTTTCTCACTGCTGGTACGTACCGGATCAATACTGCCCTGTTTAAAGTCATCATGGCATCAAATGCCAGCACTCATGGCATGAATCCAGAACAGTTGCGGGTGTATAGTCTGGCATCTGACAAAGTTGGCATCGTTACTACCTTAGATGGTGTACCAATCTCTGCTGGCGAACTCGCAGGCCCCATAATTGACGAACACGACAACTTTCAAAATGGTCAGAAATTTATTAATGGAGGTGGACGGCGAGGTTTACAAGAACAGACCTTGCTTTCTGGTTCTTGGAACTTGAACCCTTGGTTTGTCCAGGTTGAGCAAGTACCCATGACGGAAATTCCCATTGGGTATGTGGGTGTAGTAATTTCTTTCGTGGGTAAAGCACATCAAGATGTCAGTGGTGCAGCTTTTACTCATGGTAACTTGGTTAATCCTGGACATAAGGGTGTATGGGTCGAACCGTTGTATCCTGGCAAGCACCCGATTAATTCCCGGATCATGAAGATGGAACTAGTGCCAACGACCAATATTGTCTTAAATTGGTCAGACCGCACAGAACGTCACAGCTATGATGCTCAACTAGCTTCCTTGACAGTGCGATCGCGTGATGGATTTGCCTTTGATTTGGAAGTAGCACAAATTATCCATGTGGGTGCTTTAGATGCTCCAAAGGTAATTTCTCGCGTTGGTGCAATGCAAAATCTGGTAGACCATGTATTAGAACCGACCATCGGTAATTATTTCCGCAACTCAGCCCAAAACTGTACTGTACTAGATTTTCTGACTGCTCGAAGTGAGCGGCAAACTGAGGCTGCTGAGTATATTAAAACAGCATTGCGGGCTTATGATGTGCAAGCGATCGACACCCTCATTGGTGATATTCAGCCACCAGCGTCGTTAATGCAGACACAGACAGACCGGAAAATTGCCGAAGAAGAACGCAAGACTTATGAAGTCCAGCAGATGGCGCAAACCCAACGGCAGCAACTTGTCCGGGAAACGGCACTGGCTAATATCCAGCAAGAAATGGTGAAATCGGAGCAGAGTGTGCATATTGCTGACCTAAAAGCCCAAGCCCAAATCAAAGAGGCGAATGGTGAAGCTGAGGGTACAAAACTCCGGGCAATTGCTGAGGCTGAAGGTATTCGGGCCACAGGTAACGCCAAAGCTGAAACCTACCGCGCTGGTGTGGAAGCCTTGGGTTCACAAGGTTATACAGCAATGCAGCTGATGCAGATTATAGGCGATCGCAATGTCCGCTTGATTCCAGATGTCTTAGTTGGTAGTAACGGCAGTAATAACGGCTTAGTGGATGGGCTACTATCCATGATTTTATGGAATCAAACTGGTAAGGGTGAATTGACAACAACACCTTTGCATCCACAACCAGTAGTTACCAAAGCACAACCAACCTCAGAAAACGGTTATCCACCTATAGTTGTGAATTTTCCGGGAGATAAGTAACATCCGGTAGAGGCACGATTATCTTACTACCAAAGTTAGCGATGTCTGGCGACAAGACGCAAAGGGTCTACGCTTGGCGCAAATCCTCGACAAGTTGCTGCAAAACTCTGTTAACCGTCGCTTTCAATCAGCTGACGAGCTTATGCAAGCAATGGGTATCGAATATAAAACTCAAAATTTGAAATTACCAAATCTTCCTTGGCGATGCTTGCATACTCTAACTGGGCATTCTGGGACATTGAGTAGTGTGAATGCCCTTGCCATCAGTCCTGACGGTTACACTTTAGCCAGTGCTAGTGATGAAAAAAAACATCAAATTGTGGGATTTAAATACCAAAAAAGTTCTACCTAGCTTGTCAGGACATTCCCAAGCTGTAAAATCAGTTACCTTCAGCCCTGATGGGAAAATTCTGGCAACTGCTAGCGTTAGCCAGCGCTAGTTATGACAGAACAATTCGCCTGTGGCAGATACCAACAAGAGGCAGGGGAGCAGGGAGCAGGGGGCAGAGGGATATAAATAGTGCTGAGTTAAAAGACTACCCACAAGGGGCGGAGGATATTTCCCCTTTCCCCCTGCCCCCTGCCTGACAGGTGTAGGTTTTTTACACAGGTGTGAGTATTCATTAGTATTGCTGTAAAGATAGGTATGAAACCAGGGTCG
>NZ_JBIQNW010000002.1:0-52753 GCF_047228265.1 Nostoc sp. UIC 10607
AATATACCCGTTCACTAGTCGCCTCAAAATAGTTTCTTTTATTCATAGCGGGTGGCAGTGCCGCCTGTGCAGTTGCTCCTAAGAAAGCTGGGGAGCAAGCAGCCAAAGAAAACTTTTATTGACCTATGCCCCATGCCACAATCACTGAATCAGGAAATCCGGACTTTTTCTTGATCACAGACTACTATTTTTAGTTGCATAAACGCATAATAGAAGTGTGACTGATCTGTTCGCCCCTTTACAATCTCTCAAACAAGGTCACTGGTTCAAGCTTATCTGCGGAGCCAGCTTCCAACATTTGCCGGCAGTCAGAAGTTTAACGTTAGCCTATACTTTGGCGGGCGCTGACTGCATAGATGTTGCAGCTGATCCAGCAGTGATTGCAGCAGCGCAAGCAGGGCTACAAGTAGCCAAATCTCTGGCTAGGGATGCCCAAAAGCGAGGCTTTGACTACAAAGGCAACTCACCCTTCTTGATGGTCAGCCTGAACGATGGAGAAGACCCCCATTTTCGGAAAGCAGAATTTCATCCTACTGAGTGTGCTACAGACTGCCCTAGACCCTGTGAACGGATTTGTCCGGCACAAGCAATTGTGTTTAACAGTATAAAAGAAGACTTTTCGGGAGTAGTATCCGAAAAGTGCTATGGCTGCGGTCGTTGCATCCCAATTTGTCCATACGATATAATTTATACATCATCGTATGTGTCAACGCCGGGAGCGATCGCGCCATTGGTAATGTCAACGGGAGTAGATGCCGTAGAAATCCATACACAAGTAGGGCGGTTGGCAGAATTTGAGCGATTGTGGCAAGCAATTTCACCGTGGGCAGATCAACTAAAGTTACTAGCCATCAGCTGTCCCGATGGCGAGGGGATGACTGACTACCTAAGAGCAATATATGACCTGATTGCCCCACTCAAGAATGCTTTAATTTGGCAAACCGACGGCCGCCCCATGAGCGGTGATATTGGCGATGGTACTACTTTAGCGGCGGTGAAATTAGGGCAAAAAGTTTTGGCAGCTAAATTACCGGGATATGTGCAGTTAGCAGGCGGCACAAATAGCTATACCGTTGCTAAGTTGAAAGCAATGGGACTGCTGAAGAGAGCAGAGGGAGCAGGGGGAGCAGGGGGAGCAACAATCTTCTCATCTCCCTCATCCCCCTCATCCCTCCCATCCATTTCCGGGGTCGCCTACGGTAGCTATGCCCGTGTACTGCTGTCACCAATTCTCGAACAGTTAGAGAATAAGGAGGTAAGTAACATTAATATAAAGGCGAATCTTAGTCTAGAAGAAGATGATACATTACTTTGGCAAGCTGTAGAACTTGCCCATTCTCTCGTTTCCCAGATCAAATCACAGCAGGAGCGCTAATCGCTCGTTCGGAAAATTACCCAGGGCGGGTTCTCCTGCACGCAAATGTCCTCGCTATCTCTAAAAACGTCACCATAGAAAGCATGACGATTACAGACGATCTCCAAAAGTTATTAGACATTTTGCCCCAAGACCTGCGACAAGTACTAGAGAGTCATCCCAAACGAGATAGTTTAGTAGAAGTGGTCTTGGATTTGGGTCGTCGCCCAGAGGCTCGCTTTCCTAATCAAGCTGAGTATCTGAGCGAAGTACCCGTTACTCAAGAACAGATAGATGATTGCATTCAACGAGTCGGAATCTTTGGCGGAGATAATCGGGCAGGAATTGAGCAAACTTTGCATCGGATCAGCGCCATCCGCAACCGCACGGGTAAGATTATTGGCTTGACCTGTCGGGTTGGTCGAGCGGTATTCGGAACCATTGGCATGATCCGCGATTTGGTAGAAACTGGTAAATCGATTCTCATGCTGGGGCGTCCAGGCGTGGGCAAAACTACTGCCTTACGGGAAATTGCCCGTGTTTTGGCGGATGATCTGCATAAGCGAGTAGTGATTATTGACACCTCCAACGAAATCGCTGGGGATGGTGATGTTGCCCATCCCGCCATTGGTCGCGCTCGGCGGATGCAAGTGGCTCATCCAGATCAACAACATCAGGTAATGATTGAGGCAGTGGAGAACCACATGCCAGAAGTCATTGTCATTGATGAAATTGGCACGGAACTGGAAGCTTTAGCGGCCCGTACCATTGCGGAACGGGGTGTACAGTTGGTAGGTACTGCTCACGGAAATCAGATCGAAAACCTGATTAAAAACCCCACCCTGGCTGATTTAGTTGGGGGTATCCAAGCTGTGACACTGGGAGACGATGAAGCTAGACGCCGAGGTTCTCAAAAGACTGTTTTAGAGCGGAAAGCCCCTCCTACCTTCGAGATTGCTGTAGAAATGTTGGAACGCCAACGTTGGACAATACACGAAAGTGTTGCTGACACAGTAGATAATCTGCTGCGGGGTCGTCAGCCTACCCCACAAACGAGAACCGTTGATGACCACGGCAAAGTCGCTGTTACAAGGCAGTTAGCTGTTGTCAACGGTCGCGGTGGACAGCTAGGGACAGTGGAGGATTCTTTTCCACCGGCGCGACCGTCTAATGGCTGGCGTTCATCTGGACAAATGGTAGCACTGCCACAATTACCTGTAGAGCGGGTTACTGGACGCAGTGAATTTGATCGTTTACTCGATGAATCCTTCAATTATTCTGAGAGCATTGATTTGGATGCTGCTACCAGACAGCCAGGGCCCAATGGTGAAGATTTGCCACTGCACGTTTACCCTTATGGGGTTAGCCGCCACCAACTGGAACAGGTAATTAGCGTGCTAACTTTACCCGTGGTATTGACAAAAGATATAGATAGTGCTGATGCAATTTTAGCACTGCGATCGCACGTCAAAAACCACGCCAAATTACGCCAAATGGCCAAAGCCCGTCATGTACCCATCCACATGATTAAGTCCAGCACCATTCCCCAAATTACCCGTGGTTTGCGGCGGTTGCTGAACATGGACGACCCAGAAATGGCCGATGACCGAGAACTGCAACTGTTTTTGCACAACGGTAGCGATGATGAGATGGATGCCTTGGAAGAAGCCAGACTTGCTGTTGAGCAAATTGTGATTCCTAAAGGACAGCCAGTCGAGTTATTGCCGCGTTCTCCCCAAGTCCGCAAAATGCAACATGAGTTGGTAGAACATTATCGCCTCAAGTCGCATAGTTTTGGTGAAGAACCAAATCGAAGATTACGGATTTATCCGGCGTAATCTCACCCTCGCCCCCTCTCCGAAACGGAGAGGGGATGTCACTCGGAGACCTTAATGTCCTATAGAGCAATACGGTTGAGTTAAGCGCTACTGGTACAAAATTTTGGGTTTTCGAGACGCGATAAATCGCCGTCTCTACAAGTGTTTTGGTCTTATCTGAACTGTATTGAGTTATAACCAATGCTATCCGATCCTTGCCCTTGGAAGGCGGCTACAGTCTGAGGTAGATTCCTACATCATCTAGATATTTCAGCCATGCCAAAAAACCCGGTCACGAAGACCAGGTTTTTGTGGGGCCATATTCCCCCAAGGCTAGTTATAGAAGTTATTTATTATTCAGTGTTCTGGTAATAACTACCAAACTTAAGTTAGCAATTTCGGAAAATTGTCGCCCAATTATCAAAATTTTCTTTCAGTGCGATATCTGTGGCGCGATACGCCTACGCTAATGTCTGCTCTTAGCTTGATATCAGTGCGATCGCTGTCCGCACTTAGTGATCATTTAAATTGAGATCACAACTTCTGCCTGGGAATTTTGCTATTATTTGCTACTTTAAGATATATGCAAATAATTGAAATTTCTCCATTCCAAGCATTTCGCCGGAGTGTGACGACGGTGATGCAAGTAGTTCCAAAGGAGCTACGCTATGTGGCAATTTTGACATTACTGGGTGGTGCAGGCCCAGCAATCGCTATTTGGCTCAACAAGGTGATCATTGATGAAATTACTCGCTTATTGAGCACGGGGACAACACAGAATGCGATCGCTCTGATACTTTCTCAACCTCTGCTACTCTCCAGTATTGCAGGTTCACTGCTGGTAAATTTGGTGAGTGATGCGATCGCTAACATCAATAGCTTTGTATATACTTCCCTGCGCGATTTGGAATGGGCAGGATTTGCATAGGCGTAGCCCGCCGTAGGCATCGCTCCCGTTAGAAGAATTGCGATCGCGGATTGATGTAGTTATGCAAGATTACGCTCGCTTCCCGACTACCGTGCGCGAGAATAAAGAAGGGAATAGGGTACAGGGTACAGATTATTCCCTACTACCTATCACCTGTCACCTCTCCCCTAATCCCAATGCCCAATTTTTATTCTGGTAATTTATATTGCCCAACAATACGCTTGGCAAACTCTGGAACATGCTCTTCTAATTTCTCTGGATGATTCCGCTTCACATACAAATAATTCCGAGTAAAGTGAGAATCAATGGAAAATCGCGCATATTCCAAACCTTTGGGGCCGATTTTTTCGATGACCACACCCATGAGTTTCGCTGCCCACATCGGCAGGGTAACGCCTTTATCGTAAGCGGGAATACTTTGCTGTACAGCTTCTTTGCGGTTGCCTTTAGACATCACTGGTTGGGTGTCTAACTGGTCTTTCACCAAATCCAGCATTTCCTTACCAGTGTCATTTCTAACTACAATCCATTGCCAGCCGAAGGGTGCGCCCATGTAGCCAACAACTAAATCGGCTAGGGAGTTGACGTAATCAAAGCAACTCATACAAGACGGTGCAAAGACATCTTTGAGTTGGTTGGTCTTTAAGCCAAAGAAAGGTACAGTTTCTGTTGAGCCATCCTCATGTTTGAAGTGAACCCGGAAGTCTTGCATGAATTCGTAATGCACAACTGTATCAGGCGATCGGCTGGTGGTTTCTAAGAATTTTTGCAGTCCGGCGCGGTTAACATTATCTACGCAGGGTGTACCCAAAACATACAACTTTTCTAAACCAAGTTGTTTTTCTACGGCTCGTAATGCCTGAATTTGACAACCAACACCAATTACCAATAGCCGCTTCATCCCTGATTTCTCTATCTGTTCCAACACAGAAAGATTCGGGGAAAGTGTTGGTTTATTTACCCGCGCTGCTAGTATTTCTTCTGGAGTACGAGCGATGATGGGCATGGGTTGAAAGCGGTCTTCTTTGGTGTTCTGCACACAGACAACACCTTCAACCATGCCGCGATTGAGCATTTCAATGGCGATACTGCTAACAATACCCGTCCATTGTGCACCTTCGATGGGTTGCTGTTTCCGCGCCGCCATCATATCTTGGTGAACACCAAAGTACAGTTCATCGGGGTTGTCGAGATGGCGCGATCGCGTGTGCGTTTCTTCTTCAAGTTCGCCTATTTGCTGATTAATAAAAGCGCAGGCTTCCTTGACATAGTGAATATAGTATGTATCACATAGTCCACACTCGCTACAGAGTTCTTTAGCAGGGCGGCGGCTGGTAGATTTTAAGGCTCTGGCTTTTTTGTGAGGAGAAACTGAGGTCATATAAATTTTTTGTTTTATCCAGGAATCACTTTTATTACAATACCTTCACTGGCTATGAATTCACGATAGAGATTTAACAAGAAGAGGATGGACGCAATAATCTTAAGTGACTGCTTTTCCTGGTGTACTGGCTTACGGGCAGACACGAGAAGGACTACCATTAAGTAAGACCTCATCAATCTAGGCGTAGCGACTGTCTTGAATGTCAAGTGCGATCGCACTTGACATTCAAGACAGTCGCTACAAATATTTTATTTTTTCAGAGTAAGAAAAGTGATAGGGCGCTATATTTATTTTTGGTACTTTCTTACAGCAGTTTATTTAGCAGTTGGATAGTTGTAACTGGCAAAATATTGATAATTGCAATTATCATCTCTAACCTTTAGCTTCATTTTATCTATCTTTTATCAGAGGATTCTGTTTGCAAAATCATCACAATAGATAGATATTCTTTATTCTGAGGACAAAATATTCAACATTTATGCATATTTTATAATTGCCATAATTATCTTAAGTAATTATGTACTGGGATTTTATTCAAATTTCAGCATCATACTCCTAAAATTCCCAATATTCGCGTTTGAATCGACGAAGAGAAGATATACGCAAAGCCTCATTTAACGTGGCTCTCATTCTTAGACACTAACAAGTCATCGTTTAGCATTTAGTTAGATTTTCTGGTCTTGAATTGATATCTGGACATAAGGATATAGGCAACACCAGCGCAATATTGGATTAGTTATTTTTTACAATCTACCTAAAGTTAGATTAATTATATTGGCAAGCAACTCATTCAGTTTCGTAGCTATAAAACTACAGTTGCCAACAATTATCTAACTAGTTTTGTTAAATAAAATCTAATCGTATTGAACAAGTGAGGAGGTGCAATTGCCATGTCTTTATCAAATACTGTTGAACAGCAGCAACCAGAAATTCAGACTTCTCCTAATTTCGAGTTTTGGAGGCAAGTAGGCTTAATCACTGGTGGTACTCTCTTCTCAATCATTATGCTGGCAAGTTCTCTTGTGGCCGGAGGGCTGCTTGGTTTAGCCATTAGTTTCCGTAACTTGCCAGAAGTCAGACAAATACGAAACTTATCACCAGCGGAAACAACTTACATTTATGACATCAAAGGCAAATTATTGGTGGGTATACATGGGGAAGCCAACAGAAAAGTCGTACCGCTAGATAAAATTTCCCCAAATTTAAAACGAGCAGTATTAGCCAGTGAAGATAGCTATTTCTATAACCACCACGGTGTTGACCCTGGCGGTATCGGACGTGCTGCGTTAGTCAACTGGATAGCAGGCGGTGTGAAGGAGGGAGGTTCTACAATCACCATGCAACTGGTGAAAAATTTGTTTCTATCTCACAAGCGTGCTTTTACACGCAAAGTAGCAGAAGCGATACTAGCAATTCGTGTAGAGCAAGTTCTCAGTAAAGAGCGGATTTTAGAAATGTACCTCAATGAAGTTTACTGGGGTCATAATAATTATGGTGTAGAAACGGCAGCAGGCACTTACTTTGACAAATCAGCAGAAAATTTGACTTTGGGCGAGTCTGCAATGATGGCGGGTTTAATTCAAGCTCCAGAACAATTTAGCCCTTTTGTGAATTTAAATTTGGCCAAGCAAAAGCAAAAAGTAGTGCTGGAAAGAATGCTGAAATTGAAATGGATTAACCAGCAAGAGTATGATAACGCCATTAACCAAGAAATTAAACTTGGCAAAATTAGGTCATTTCAACCTAGTAAGCATCCTTATGTTACTAATACTGTGGCACAGGAACTAATTCAAAAGTTTGGGCGTGATGCAGTACTCAAAGGCGGAATGCAGGTGCAAACCACCGTAGATGTAAACTTTCAATTGATGGCGGAAGAAACTATTAAAAAGTGGCATAAAACCCTTGAAAGTCAAGGGTTAAATAAAAATCAAATAGCTTTAGTGGCAATTGATCCACGCACACACTTTATAAAAGCATTAGTGGGCGGTGTAGACTCAAAAGCTAGCGAATTTAACCGGGTAACTCAAGCTTTCCGTCAGCCTGGTTCTTCTTTTAAGCCGTTTGTTTACTATACAGCCTTTGCTAGTGGTAAGTTTACACCAGATACAACGGTGCTAGATACCCCAGTCAGCTACCCTGATAATGATACACAGTACTCTCCCCGCAACTACGATAATAGCTTTAAAGGTGCAATACCGATTCGTACTGCCTTAGCCCTATCCCGTAATGTTCCTGCTGTCAAGATTGGCAAAGCTGTGGGCATTAATAAAGTCATCGCAACTTGCCGCACCTTGGGAATTATGAGTCCGATGGAACCTGTGACATCTTTACCACTAGGTGCAATTGGTGTGACACCGCTAGAAATGGCTAGTGCTTATGCTACTTTTGCTAATTATGGCTGGCAATCGCCCCCAACGCTCATTGCTCGTGTCACTGACAGTAGTGGCAATGTATTACTTGATAATACCCCGAAACCTCGTCTAGTTCTTGACCCTTGGGCGTCAGCCACAATTTTAGATGTGATGCAAACAGCAGTTAAACAAGGAACTGGTAGAGGTGCAATTATAGATCGTCCAGTCGCTGGCAAAACCGGGACAACTTCTTCAGAAAAGGATATTTGGTTTATTGGTTCAGTACCACAGTTAACAACTGCCATCTGGGTAGGGAGAGATAACAATACACAATTGGTGCGCGGTGCGACAGGTGGAGGTATGGTGACTCCCATCTGGCGCGATTTTATGCTGAAGGCTCTTAAAGGTGTACCAATAGAGAACTTCAAAACGCCTTCTAAGTTTTCTCGACCTAAGCCAATTAAAAATACTAAAAATTAAGTATTGGATGAAGATTTTCAGAGAATGCGATCGCATAGACAGTGAAACAGAACCTTCAGGGACTTTGCCATTTCTACTAGTGAATTCTGGATTGGTAAGGTAAATTCGTGCAGCGTAATAGGTGGTCGTAGTAGAGAACTTAGACGAGTCCAAAGGTAGCCATCGAGCAAGCGTAGTAGCTTAAAAAACGAGTATCATTGCTAAAAATGCCTTGATTACGACTATTATGGTGAATCTCTCCGCTTAAATCTGTCACCATAAAGGTGCTGCCATGATTAATAGTTAAGATTGGGGAACTAACACTGATTCGCATATTTCCCTCTTAAATGGGTTACACATGATTAGAATTCAGCTACCTCTAGCATTAAGAACAAATGTGATTAAAAGTGACTGCAAACCAACTTTGGCAGTGACGAATTAAGAAAAGTTAACTGAGGTAATACCAATTCTCCAAACGTACAGTTCTAGGCTGTAACGGAGTTAGCGATACACTCTTAATTTCTTTAATTTCAGTTCGTTTTAACGCACTTTAGCTATGAGCAAGCAATTTATTGTAGGGAGAGAAAGCAACGCTCTCACCGAGATTTTAGCGATTGGGGGTGTAACCCCATCGTGAATTGACTCCATAAACGCCCCCTGTCATCTCTCAGTAGGGTAAAATATATAACTCTTCAGAAGTATTGACATCTGAAATTTTTCAAGCATTCGTCTTGCATATTTTGACAAAACGTTATAAATTATTAGGTTATGGGGGAATAATCTGACTTCATAGTGTCAAAAAGTAATCCTGCTCAAGTAAATATACTGCAACCAGTTCTAACTTCACGCAAACACTAAACAGCACTGAAGATATGTTTTTATTTGGTAAAGCAAAGATTCTGTACATGAAACGGAACAACAAATAATCTAAAAATATATCTTGTGTGACTGTTTTGAAAATCATGTTACTGCTTGCGGTGAAAAACAACAACTATAATTCACCAAAAGAGTAATCGATTATAAGCAAATTAACTATAAATAAAGCTGCATAAATGTCAGCAGATTTATTCATTGTTGGTTGGTTAATTTTTCTCCAAATTATATTTGCTATTCAAAGAATCGTTTTTGTTATGCTGAGAATGGCAAAAATAAGAAATGAAGACGCATCTACCACAACTTTACAATCCAAATGGAGCTATTCTGGCGATGCACTTAAACGAATTGGAAACTACTGAAAATTTAAAAGAAGTGGAAGAAGCGTGGC
This sequence comes from Nostoc sp. UIC 10607, assembly GCF_047228265.1. Lineage (NCBI taxonomy): Bacteria > Bacillati > Cyanobacteriota > Cyanophyceae > Nostocales > Nostocaceae > Nostoc > Nostoc sp. UIC 10607. Next base: position 9,558 of record NZ_JBIQNW010000002.1, read on the forward strand.
AAACACTAGAGAAATCAATTCTCTATTATCAAGGACGCCCCGTTGGTACGGTAGCCGCTTATGATGCATCTGTAGAGGCGCTCAATTATGACCAGTGCTTTGTTCGGGATTTTGTCTCCTCAGCTCTAATTTTTCTGATCAAAGGTAGAACAGATATTGTTCGTAATTTCTTAGAAGAAACCTTAAAGTTACAGCCTAAAGAAAGGGCATTAGATGCCTATAAGCCGGGACGAGGATTAATCCCAGCTAGCTTTAAAGTTGTATCAGAAAATGGGCAAGAATATTTAGAAGCCGACTTTGGTGAACATGCGATCGCTAGAGTTACGCCAGTAGATTCTTGCCTATGGTGGATTATTTTGTTGCGTGCTTATGTCGTTGCTACAGAAGATTTTTCTCTAGCCTATCAACCTGAATTCCAAAATGGTATCAGGTTAATTATGGAAATCTGCTTGGCGAATCGTTTTGATATGTACCCAACGCTGTTGGTTCCAGATGGTGCTTGTATGATTGACCGTCGTATGGGCATTTATGGGCATCCTTTAGAACTACAAGTTCTTTTTTACACGGCATTGCGTGCATCTCGTGAACTGCTAGTTTGCCAAGGTAATTCCGATATTGTTGCAGCCATTGACAATCGCTTACCTCTTTTATGTGCTCATATTCGCCAGCATTATTGGATAGATATTAATCGTCTGAATGCAATTTATCGCTTCAAAAGTGAAGAATATGGCAAGGGTGCTGTTAATCTGTTCAACATATATGTAGATTCTGTTCCCTATTATGAATTAGATAAGTGGCTGCCAAGAAAAGGTGGTTATCTAGCAGGTAATGTCGGGCCGTCGCAGCTAGATACTCGCTTCTTTTCACTCGGAAACTTAATGGCAATCATTTCAGACTTAGCCACCGAAGAACAGTCACAAGCAATTATGACTCTCATTGAGGATCGATGGGATGACTTAGTGGGAGATATGCCTATGAAAATTTGTTTCCCAGCTTTGGAACATGAAGAATACAGAATTGTAACTGGATGTGACCCCAAAAATATACCCTGGTCGTATCATAATGCTGGTAGTTGGCCAGTTTTAATGTGGATGTTAGCGGCGGCGGCGGTGAAAACTAACAAAACAAGTCTTGCACAAAAGGCTATTGAAACTGCCCAAGGACGACTCAGTACAGATGAATGGCCAGAATATTACGACGGTAAGAAAGGGCGACTGATTGGCAAACAAGCTCGGAAATATCAAACTTGGACAATTACTGGGTTCTTATTGGCAAAAGAATTGATGGCGAACCCCACTTATTTACCATTAATCAGCTTTGGGAAATTACCAGCAGAACAGGTTTCTAGAGCATGTGAGTTTGAAATCGCCAGTGTAGACCCGTATATGCAATAATTAGTAATTTCTAATGACGCTCCTGCGTCGCTAACGTAATTCGTAATTAAAAGACAGTTTCAGGCAGGAATTTAGACCCTGATTGAAACAAAACCACCTATAAACAAGGGGAAATTAAATCCGACAATTACGAATTACGAATTACGAATTACGAATTAGTAAAGAGTTGGGAGTTAGAATACAAAAGCCTCCTGACTTCTGAATCACGTTTCCATGACAAACCCCCGTCAACTAGCTTTTATCGCCCTGCGAGATGTTCACAAGGGGGCTTATGCTGATGTTGCCCTAGATAGAGTACTGCAAAAAGTCAGTTTGGCTGATAACGATCGCCGCTTGATGACAGAATTGGTTTATGGGAGCGTCAGAAGGCAGCGTACTCTTGATAGTCTCATTGATCAACTCGCTAAAAAGAAATCTGATCAACAACCCCAAGACCTCCGCACCATCTTACACCTGGGTTTCTACCAACTGCGCTATCAAGAGCGTATTCCCGCCTCGGCTGCTGTTAATACCACCGTCCAACTCGCTAAAGAAAACGGTTTTTCTGGACTAACGGGTTTTGTTAACGGTCTATTACGTCAGTACATCCGCCTAGCAGAGAAGATAAAAGGAGATCCGTTACAACTTCCAGAAAACCCAGTGGAACGCTTGGGCATTTTACACAGCTTTCCTGACTGGATTATTCAAGTTTGGTTAGAACAACTGGGTTTGGCTGAGACAGAACAACTGTGTGAATGGATGAACCAATCACCAACAATTGACTTGCGTATCAACCCACTTCGCACTTCCATCGAGGAAGTTGAGGCGGCTTTGCAATCTGCTGGTATTTTGGTGAGACGGATTCCTCATTTACCTCAAGCTTTACGATTGATTGGTAGTGCTGGGTCAATTCAAAAACTACCTGGTTTCAGAGAGGGTTGGTGGACTGTACAAGATGGTAGCGCTCAATTGGTAAGTCATTTACTTGACCCACAACCGGGTGAGGTGGTAATTGATGCCTGTGCTGCACCAGGGGGTAAAACAACCCACATAGCTGAGTTAATGGCAGATAAAGGGAAAATTTGGGCTTGCGATCGCACCCCTTCTCGTCTTCGCAAACTCCAAGAAAATTCTCAACGGCTGAATTTACAATCTATTCAAATTTACACTGGCGACAGCCGCCACTTCAACCAATTCCAAAACAGCGCAGACCGCGTATTATTAGATGCTCCATGTTCTGGTTTGGGAACCATGCACCGTCATGCTGATGCTCGTTGGCGACAGACACCAGAATCTGTCCGCGAACTTTCGGTGCTGCAAAAAGAATTGTTAACACATACATCTACTTTTGTCAAACCTGGTGGTGTACTAGTTTATGCCACCTGCACATTGCATCCAGCAGAAAACGAAGAAGTGATTTCGGCATTTCTAGCTGAGTCACCTAATTGGCAAATTGAGTCTCCCAGCGGCATTGAGATACTTGATTCTGCCCATAGCACACCTCAAGGTTGGTTCAAAGTTTGGCCCCATCAACAGGACATGGATGGCTTTTTTATGGTGCGCTTAAGAAAAACCAATAATTCCGAGTGAATACGGTTTGGGATTGTACGATTTGGTGGAGGCCTGAATCTACCAGAGGAGGCAGCAATGGTTACCCCTTCCAATGTCAAAAACTTAGTTAAAATCCTGATTGGAGCCGCCTGGATTGATGGCAGAATCCAGCCAGAAGAACGGCAATATCTCCGCGAAATAGCTCAAGCAAAAGGTTTAGCTAACGATCCAGAAATTAAGCCTTGGCTGTACGAATTAGTTCCTGTACAGCCAAAAGAATGCTATGACTGGGTGCGGGAGTATTTAGGCGATCGCCCCAGTCTTGAAGATTGTGAAAATCTGATTGAAGCCATCAGTGGCTTAATTTATAGCGATGGTGAAGTTGCCGTCGAAGAAGCCAGACTTCTGACCCAATTGCAGGATATAGCCAAACCGAATGACTCAACTCAACCGGCTCATACTGCACTTCTCAAACAAATTCAAAAGCTTTACCGCCGTTGGGTTGACGTACAAAACTAATCATAGTCAAAAGTCTATAGTCTGATAACTAATAACCCTTACGGGTTCGCCAGTTACTCATGGGGGAAACCCCCTTGGCGCTAGCCTCTCCCTTTAGGAGAAGACCGCGCTGGCTCACTAATGACTAATGACTAAATTATGACTTCGGTTCGCCCAGACCCGGAGTTTCTTCTTTATCAACCTTAGGCACAAAATCAGGACGCTCTTTGCTTTCCCAACCTGCGGGGCGTTTCGAGTTGTACCAAGCTATTGAACCAATGGTTACAGCAGCAATAAAACCAACGACATACACCAAGGTGAAAGCAAAAGGAAAATGACCACCACCTGTTGCGACTGAATCGGCTGCCTGCATCAATATATGCATGAGTATATTCTCCAATGTTAAGTAACACTACTTGACACACTATAGAATGAGCGTATCACTTAACATCCTCCCGTAGTTTAGTTTGAGCAACTTCATATTGCATAGAAAAGAGTATGGGGAGCAAAGAGCAGGGAGCAGGGAGCAGGGGGAAAATAATTTCTCTCCTCTGCCCCCTGCCCCTCTGCCTCTTCTCCATGCCCAATGCCCACTCCTGATTAAATTAATTAGAAGGTCTAAGCTTATCCCGCCAGGATGGCTGTGACGATGAAGAACCTGAAGAACCTGAACTATTTGCGGGAGAGGAAGATCGCCGAGTTCTTCGAGGCGGGGGAGAATCAGATTCTACTCTTCTAGAGCGCCGCCGTGGAGTAGATGATTCCGAGGAAGAGTTATTGGAACTTGATTCTTCACTGCGATCGCGCCTTCTCCGTCTTGGGGTAGAATTGCCTGATTGCTGTTCTTCTTGAGAATATCTCCTTCTGCTTCTACGTCTCCTAGATGAACTACTATCCTCAGAATTTCTAGTACTTTCCCCTTCTGAGTCATCATTAGAGGAAATCGAACGATTTAGCACTTGTTTGGGCTTGATGGACTGGGCTTTAATGGTGCCTTTACGACCTTCTAACTTGGGTCGTTTAGGAAACTTTTCTACTGGCATCTCCTCTACCGCTTTTTTCATAAATTCGCGCCAAGTGTAAGCTGCACTACCACTGCTACCGTATGTAGGGCGGTTATCATCGTTACCTAGCCAGACTCCTGTTACCATTTGGGGAATGTAGCCAATAAACCATAAATCGCGGGCTTCATCGGAGGTACCGGTCTTGCCAGCAACTGGTCTATTACCTAATTGAGCAGCAGCACCAGTCCCCGCTTCTACGACGTTGCGTAGCATCCAAGTCATGATGGCGGCACTGTCAGCGTCAAGGGCGCGTTTAGACTTGAAATTAGCTGACCAAATGACCTTGCCTTGGCGGTTGAGGATGCGAGTAATACCATGAGGCTCTATATGCAATCCCTGAGTAGCAAAGCTACCATAAGCACTGGTCAACTCTAGCAGATTGACTTCATTTGAGCCGAGAGCCAAAGAGTAGGTGGGCTTGAGTTCAGATTTTACCCCCATATCATGGGCAAGTTTAATCGTTGGTGTAAATCCCACATCAATCAATGTCTTTACCGCAATCACATTAATAGAGCCGGTGAGGGCATCTCGGATGTTCATCGAACCCCGAAATTTTTCACTATAGTTTTTCGGTTCATAGCCGTCTACGACAAAGGGCGCATCCTGATAGCTATCGTAGGGGCTTTTACCGCTAGCGATCGCAGTAGCATATACAAACCCTTTAAATGTAGATCCTGGCTGCCTCTGTGCCTGGGTAACCCGATTAAACTGGTTTTTACCAAAATCTTTTCCCCCAACCATTGCCTTAATTTCACCGTTGCGGGGGTCAATGGCTACCATTGCTCCTTGCTTAAAGTTCTCCCAGCGTCCTTGATTTCGCAGTGTTTTAGCAACCGCCTCTTCTGCGACTTTCTGCCAAGCCGGGTTCAGCGTGGTTTCCACTACTAACCCCTCACTTTTTAGCACGTTAGGAGAAACGTACTTCGGCAATTCTTTTTGGATGTAGCTGGTAAAGTAGGGTGATTCTACTTGTACTCGTTTGGGTAAACTGCTTTTGAGAGTTAATGGCTCCTGAACGGCTGCTTGCCTTTGCTCTGTTGTAATAACTCCATCTTCTTGCATCCTTAGCAATACTAAGTTTCGCCGCCGTTTTGCAGCTTCTGGATTTTTGTCGGGAGCGTATAAGCTAGGAGCAGGAGCTAATCCAGCAATCGTTGCCATCTCTGCGAGGGAAAGCTGGTCTGGCGATTTACTAAAGTATACCCAGGATGCATCTGCCACACCATAAGCTCCACCTCCCAAATAAACCAGATTCAGGTAACGCTCTAGAATCTGATCTTTGGTTAATTCATTCTCCATTTTTTGTGCTAGGCGGATTTCCTTGAGTTTGCGCCAGATTGTCTGTTCTTGTTTCAAAAACAGAATCCGTGCTAGCTGTTGGGTGATGGTGCTAGCACCTTCGACCACACCTTGCGATCGCAAATTATTCAAACCTGCTCTGACAATCCCTTGAGGATCAACTCCGTTGTGTTCCTTAAATCTTTTATCTTCTGAGGCGATGAAAGCTTTTTTTAAATTATCTGGAATTTGTTCCAGCTTTAGCTGTTCTCTGGCCGCTTCACCTTGTTGTTGTAATATGGTTCCATCGGCGGCTTTGATGGTCAGTGTTTGCTCTCTAACCACGGCATTCAATTCGGTCTGATCTGGCAAAGACCGATCTATTAAACTGACACCGTAGATCAAGGCAACTATCCCACCACCTACACCCAAACCTGCCCAAAACCATACGCGACGATAGAGTGGTTTACCGCCAGTTGCCTGATTGGCTTTAATCCTAGATGGTAAAATTTTCATCTTGCTCAGTAACTGCCTCGGCTGCGCCACATGTGCTGGTGGTAAGCTCTCATTTGTTCCTCCTTGTCCAGAGTTACTCAAATTAGTTGGTCTTCGCTTGAACCAGGAGGTAAGCTTCCCCATGTCAGTTCCTCGCTCAAAGTAGTAACTATATAACCACCATCAATCAACTTTGGGGTTAGCGCACCACCATTGTGTTAGTATAATATCCTATAAATAATTAACTAAATTCACCATAAAATAATGTTTTTTAGATTTGGTTAATTTAGTTTTGTAAAAGCCCTGTAATTTTGATATTTATTGAGAATAAAAAAATTATTGGCATTTTCTGGAATAAGTGTACCGAAGTATTCGCAAATACAGCGCGAAAAGAGCTTACTTAAGGAGAGTGCGATGCCTACGGTGAGCTACGCCGAAGCAGAGCCAAGAAGAAGCGCCGTTGCCCTTGGTAGTAATATCGGCGATTCACAGATAATTTTAGAAGCAGCTATAGAAACTTTAGCCCAAACGCCAGGTATTGTCTTAGAAGCCAAATCCAATTGGTATCAAACCAAAGCTGTCGGGCCACCACAGCCAGACTACCTAAATGGCTGCGTCACATTGCAGGTAGAAATGCTACCCCAGCAGTTATTAGAAATTTTGTTAAGAATTGAACAACAATTTGGGCGTGTGCGTCAGGAACGCTGGGGGCCACGAATCCTGGATTTAGATTTGTTATTATTTGATGACTTTATTGTGGATACACCAAATCTCCAGATTCCCCATCCTCGAATGCGGGATCGGGCCTTTGTGTTAGTGCCACTAGCAGAAGTTGCCCCAGATTGGATAGAACCAGTTTCTGGGTGTGTTATTAAAGAACTGCTGAAAGAGGTAGACTGTTCTGATGTACATTTATTGATGGGCAATTAAAATTACCATCCTTAAACGCAGAAGAACGCTGATTTCGCCTCTGTATCACAGATAATCAGATTTTATTATGCCATTAGGTAGAGAATTACCACAACTGCTGAAACAACGCCTGTTTTATAAAGGACGCAAGTTTGATTTTGAAGTTAATCGCTTGCGTTTGCCTAATAAATCGGAAGGAGAATGGGAATGTATTCGTCACCCTGGTGGTGCACTAGCTGTGCCGGTAACGCCAGAGGGTAAACTTGTACTCGTGCGCCAGTATCGTTTTGCAATACAGGGACGGATATTAGAATTTCCGGCAGGAACTTTGGAACCAAATGAAGATCCCCTAGAGACGATACAGCGTGAAATCGAAGAAGAAACTGGCTATAGTGCCCAAAAATGGGACAAATTAGGCGAATTTTTCCTAGCTCCCGGCTATTCTGATGAGATTATCTATGCATTTCTGGCGCGAGATTTAGAAAAGCTGGAGACACCACCACCACAAGATGGAGACGAGGATATCGAAACTGTGTTTTTGACTCCCGAAGAATTAGAGAAAGCTATTCTGGAGGGAGAGCCGGTAGATGCTAAATCAGTTGCTAGCTTTTTTCTGGCGCGTCCGTTTTTAATTTAATATCAATATGCTGTTAGAGTTAGCGATTGCAGATGCCTATGGTGCAGGCTTTGAATATGCTGATGAAATGATCGTTAACAACGATTTGAGTCGATACGTCGAACATCCGCGTTTTCGACTCAATCCTGGCAGCTACACCGACGACACCCAGATGAGCATTGCCATTGCTGAGGTGATTGTTGCTCAAGCACCGTGGACACCAAAAGTTTTAGCCGATAGTTTTGTTAGAGCCTTCAAGCGCGGTGAGCTAAAGCCGCAGTTATTGCTACCTTGGCCATAGGATTATGTATCAGATATGCGTTTATGCCGCATTACCAAATTTGCTTCCGTAGTAATTTTTTCTATCTTATTGGTTTGGATGTTGTCTCCCGCAACCATTGTACCGCCGGCTGATCCTGTTGAGCCAATTACAATCTATGTAACAGATTACGGTTGGCATTCCAGAATGGTTTTACCGACTGGCAAAGATGAATTAATCCAGTATGCTTACGGTGATTGGAATTATTTTGCACTAAATCAACAGGACTTTAAAAATGGTGCGGCAGCACTATTGCTACTAACTCAAGGCACTCTGGGTCGGCGAAAATTTAGCAATATCATCGAACTTCAGCAGATAATTCAACAACAAGATTACACCCTATTAAGTTTAGAAGTAGCGCAAGCCAAAGTAAAACAACTGCTGAAATTATTAGATGAACGTTTTAACCGCAATCTTGCAACGAGCATCGAAAATCCACAAACAGGTTTAACTTTAGTCAAAGATGAGCGAAAATATACATTATTACACAATAGCAATCACGAAATCGTTGAGTGGCTAAAATATTTAGACTGCCGAATTGATGGTTTTGTGATGTGGGCAAATTTTCAGGTGAAATATTCATAACATTTCTGTTTTTTCCAATAAAAAATCTTGATTTTACTATCACAAAATATATACATAATTTTTGTTATTCGTTACAGGATCACGCTTCAAGTGGTCGCTACTATAACTTTCATTTTTCTTGGTACTGCTGCTTTATTTGAATGGTTGCAATACTGTCCAGCCCTAGAAGAAACAAATACACAGGCTAGAATTTCATATATTCCTGTTTTTAAACATTATTTTTGCTTTGGAGCTTCTAGCACGTACTTTTTACATCAGCCGCCGCGATCGCTCGTTAAGCTGGTTAGAAGCTATACTACGACGGTGGTACGATATATTTTTGTTACTTACCTTCTGGCGGTGGCTACGAATAATTCCCGTTACCATTCGTATTTACCAAGCTGATTTACTAAATATTGAGCCTTTGCGATGGGCGGGTAGTTCTAGGCGCGATCGCAAAACAACCATAATAATTGAATACGCCCTACCTCACTATAATAGCTCAAATGTAGAGATGCAATTTTACTCGCTTTTCTAAAAACTTATACAGGCTTTATAAAATCAGTGTATAATAATAGCTAAAACAAAAGTAACGAAGCTTATTAATATAAAAATGACAGATTTAACGCCAAATAGCACATTTCTAATAACAGGAATTATTTTTATAACGATTGCTGTTATCGGACAATCTAAATTGGGTTTTATTGAAATTAATCCCGGTTGTTTGGGGAGATTTTTGGCTTTATTTATTGGAATTTCGAGTCTATTATATGCTTTAGGATTACTAAATCTTTCATCTGAAACCCTTGATTTATTAAGAACTTCTCTGACAGAACAAATTAAACAGAGTATAAGCTCAATCAATGATATTTTACAAAGTTCTTAATATCCATAAAATTTTTTTGGATGCATCTCCAAACTTTTAGATTAAGGGAAATAGGTTAATTTTTCCCCTTAATCTTTGAAAATATTCCTAATAAGATGCTCCTACAAGACTGTAAATCAGGCTAGACAATACTAATAAGGTAACAATCACATAGATATATTCTCGCTGTAGCAGGAAAGCTAATAGAGAAATAAAAACTCGCACAATTGGAGTAGCAATTAGTAGTAACAAACCGAGTTGAATAATACCGCGTAGGCGTAGCCCGCCGTAGGCATCGCTACCTGATAAAACTGCTTTTACTACACCTACTGGTGAGCTAAATTCGGATGGTTCTCCCTGAAAAAAGTGATATCCAGCAGGTTCAGAACCGTGATGAATTAAGTAGAGTATACCTCCCAGTAAAACTACAGAACTAGCTATCAAAACACCATATTTCAGGAAGTTACTGAGCAAATATTTTAATTGCTGATCACTTGATATTCTCGTAATCTTGTTGTTAGCATCAATCTGACAGCTATTAGTAGTGGACTGTTCTAATTGTTCGATATTACAGTCTAGAACTTCCTGCGGTAAGGTTAGTACAACCACTTCACTATTTGGCTGTGTCAGTAATGTCCACCGAAAGCTACTATTAAATTTATACATTTTATAGCCCCCCTATTAAACTGTTGTAGACCATTTTTAAAGCCATTACCACCAGCACAAGACTGAAGATAAGTCTCAAAATTTGTGTTTTAGCGCCTGTCAGGATTCGTGCGCCCAAGAAAGCACCAGGTAATACCCCCAACATCACTGGCATGGATAGTCCCGGATCGATGTAACCCCGTGCTAAGTAAACTCCGGCTGATGCTGCTGCTGTGACACCGATCATAAAATTGCTAGTGGTGGTAGAAACTTTGAAGGGTAGACGCATGGCTTGATCCATCGCCAATACCTTAAATCCCCCGGAACCAATACCAAGCAACCCAGAAAGCACTCCGGCTATTAACATCACACCAAATCCCATTGGTACTGAATGAACTTGGTAAGACATCACTCCATCAGAAGTTGGATAAGTACCATTCAATTTCAGATAATTTGCGATAGGGTCTGCTACTTGATCTTCACCATGTTCTATTCTGGGTCGTTGTGAAAGGTATGCTGAATAAATGAGGACGATCGCTAGCACGATAGTTAGGGCTTTCACAGAGACAAAAGTAGCAATCATTGCTCCTGCGATCGCACCAATGGTTGTGGCTACTTCTAAAAACATTCCCAATCGCAAATTGGTATAGCCTTTTTTAATGTAGGTAGATGCTGCACCCAAAGAAGTAGCAATTACAGATACCAGTGAAGCGCCAACGGCATATCGAATATCAACGCCAAATACTGAAGTCAATAAGGGAAGAATTACTACTCCGCCCCCTAATCCAGTTAGCGCCCCTAACAAGCCAGCGATAAATGAACCAATCCAAATTAGTAATGAAAATTCTAAAATAGTCAAATTTAATTCCTTTTTTTTACATGTATATCAAGATGCCAATATAATTTTTGTATTCTTTAAAACTTAATTGACAAGTTTACCACTGAGTACATATCGCTGTTCATAATTGTGTGCAATACCCTCTCGCTTCAGTATTCAGAAGCCAGAAGCCGGGAAGAATCCTAAGCCCTAACTTCTTACTCAAAAGTCTCATTAAGTTTCCAAAAAGTGCAAAGATTACATCAAATACACCTACCAAAAAAGTATAGAAGAGATATATAGCAATCTAATTGGATTTTTGTAAAAATCCAATTAGATTGCTATATGTTATGAGCCAAGTATGTCGAAACTTTCAAAACTTCATCGATTACAAAATACTAGAAGTTTGAGAAGCTCCACAATGTTTACAATACGGTAAATGTTTATAAGTAAGATTATGGCAGTTTTGACATTCAATATCTTGATAATAACCACAGTGCGGGCAGTAAGTATCAAGATGTCGAATTTTCTTGGCGCAATTGACACAGCGTGATTTTTGAACTCTGCTAGCTGCTTGGACTTTAGCATTAAAGACAAAATTTTGAAAAAACTGGATAATTCCAAAACCAATAATTGGAATCAGCAAAATATAAGCATAATTTATCAGGAAAAGTAAACCACCAAAAAGGGCAATAATAATATCAAATAAAAATTTAAATATTGCACCTACTTGAAGAAATTCAAATATTTTAACGATTAGTGGGATAAAGAAGATAACTAGCAAATGCCAGCTAATTAGCGAGATGAGTCCATATCCTCTTCTTTGAGCAAATTTGTGGACTGATAAGGCAATGAGAATCAGCGGTAGAAGAAAGAGGGATTGAAAAGCAAGCTGGATACTTGGATACCAAAATGATGCCTGCTGATACCCTTTATCAACTTCCCGAAATTGATTGTCATCTTTAATAAAGGCTAGAAAACTAATGCTTTCTGGTTTGGCAAGCAGTTCATTTTTAAGAGTAGAAATTTCTTGTTTAAGAATAGAAATTTGGCGATTATTTTGTTCTAATGTCTGTTTAGCTTTTTCAGCACTAACTTGATTAATTGATTGTTCACGACCCTGACCTGCAATTTTTTCTAAGAGCGTTGAGTCATACTGGGCTTTAATAGTGCGATTGGTTTGTTCAAGGTTACTGATTTTTGCTTGTTTCTGATCAATAACTTTTATGATTTGCTGGTTCTCAGGATTGTTACTCTTATCTTTGTAGCCGGCATATTGCAAGCACGTTTGAGAAACCTTACCCAGATGTCCGGCTTCAGCTTGTTGATAGTTGTCCTGAAAACTGAGTTGATTATTCTGGTAATCTGGCAATGAAAGTCTAACAAGTTCATAGTCTTTATCTTTAGTGGCTTTTTCCCGATAATTTTGCCACTCTGAATAACATGGATAAGCCTCAGTCGGGCTGATATGCCATCTGCTAATATCATCAAGTCCGGTAAAAACATTAATTAAGATAAAAATATCAATTAAAATAATCACAATCAAACTCACTTTATTCAGCGGTTCGTTGTTGATTGTCCTTGATTGATTAAAAAATTGACTCAGAATTCGGCGGATTCTAACAAACATATTGTCTTTTAAATAAATGGAGATTCAATCCGAATCAATTTTATCTGATAAGTAGCAAATAGCTGGACAAAAATATATCTATTCATCTGAAGATTTGTTAATTGTTGAATAGAAACAAAATCCCCGACAACTTTTACGAAGTCAGGGATCTGTAGCTTTCAATTTTCACAAATCAGGCTATTGTCAAAAATATTATGACTTTCATCTGAAGTTTACACAGGTGAAGGCTGTGTGCGCCAACTGAAACCTATTTAGCAGCAAAATAAGCTTCTAATGCCTCAGAACCACCAATTAATTTACCATCAATAAACACTTGGGGAACTGTTGTCGCACCTGTAACTGCTCGTAAAGAGCGTGTAGTGATATCCTTACCCAAGGTAATTTCTTCGTAGTTAAGACCATGTTCCTTGAGCATCGCCTTAGCACGAGCACAGAAGGGACAACCGACTTTTGCAAACAAGGAAACTAGTTCGGGCTTCACTGCTTGGGGGTTGATATATCTGAGCATTGTTTCGGCATCGGACACCTTAAAAGGATCTCCTGGCTCGTCTGGCTCAATAAACATCTGGTTAATTACACCATCTTTCACCAGCATCGAGTAGCGCCACGATCGCTTCCCAAACCCCAAGTCTGATTTATCTACCAGCATCCCCATGCCTTCGGTAAATTCACCGTTACCATCGGGAATGAGAGTGATATTTTCTGCCTCTTGGACTTTTGCCCATTCGTTCATCACAAAGGGATCATTGACAGAAATACAGATAATGTCATCGACACCATTTTCTTTGAAAACCCCTGCCAACTCGTTGTAGCCAGGGAGATGAGTTGATGAACAAGTTGGAGTATAAGCACCTGGTAAGGAGAAGACAACTACTGTCTTATCAGCAAACAATTCATCGGTTGTCACATCAACCCACTCGTTATTCTGACGAGTATGAAAAGTGACATTGGGAACTCTTTGTCCTCGGCGATTGGGGAACATAGTTTTGCTTCCTGAAGTAATCAATTCCAGTCATAACCTATCATGGGAAGACTGGTATGATGTAACTATCAATCAGCTAAAAAACTTCATTAATAAAGGTCGCGATCGCTGCTACAAATTCAGCGGTTGATTCATATGGTAAAACATTGCGCCCATTTATTTTTATACCTCGACCTTGAGGCAAACAGGCGAGGTAATGAGTCAAGCGTTCGTCTGGCGTTTCTTGTTTACTTTTTTCACTAATACTCGATGCAGTTTCCCCCACAACCGCTAATGTTGGTTGCTGAATAGAGGCGATAAAACTAGTATAATCCTGTCGCCAAAACCCTGCTAGAAAAGAAAACACTGCATGGCGACTAGCAGGATTTTCTGCACCGACAAGCAATGTATTTAACCACTCTGCATCCACAGAATTTTCAGAAGTAAAGAGTTGACGAGTCGAGAAAGAACGTAAAAATTTTGGGGTGCGTGCATAGCGATAAAAAGCACTCCCAAAAGGCGAATCTAACAGATTCCAAAGGAGTTTTTGCTGCCATTCTGATGATTTATTTGTCATCAAACCCCATGCTGGAGGTCCAGAAAGTACAAGTCCGGCAATTAAATTTGATTCTTTTTGGACTAATTCGATAGCAACTGGTAATAAAGCACCTTGTACTACAACAATGACAGGTTTTTGCACTACTGTTTGTAAAAAGTACTGCAACTGTTCTGCCCAATCACTAGGAGTGTAAGCCAGATGAGGCATATCACTTTCGCCACATCCTAGTAAATCAGGGTTGTAAATTGAATTACGTTGTCCTGTATTATACCATTCCCGACAAAATCGCTGCCAAAATTGCCGCGACAATCCAACACCAATAGGATGAATTAAAAGTAAGGGAATACCCTCAGGTGTTGTGTTAGTTGGTTGATGAACTGCGTAGGCGCAATGATAATTATTCCAACTGTAAAACTGGCTAGGAGATGCTGTCAAATTGGTTGTGTTAGTTACAGCAGATGGTTGCATAATTCCTAGTTTTTAATACTTACTAAAAAATCATCTGTGGATGAATTAACTGGTATCCAGCCTCTTTCAGCTTTTCATTCGATACCCACGCATTATATGGGCGAGTACTCTTGATAGAAGTATCCCATTTAACTTTGGGTAAATTATGTTTTTCAAATAAGCTATCTAGCAAGTCTCGACTGGTGAGATGTGCATCATCTACCAGATTATAAATCCCTTGCAAACGACGGTGACGAGCAAATTCTATCGCACCAACAATATCATCCAGGTGAATCCAATTTGTAATATCCTCACCGCCGGGACGGGTTGTACCAGAATATTTGCTAAATATTTTCACCAGTTCCCTGCCAGTCCCATAAATACCTCCTAAGCGAAAAATACAAACGCGGAGATTTTCGCTAGATGCTGATAGCAACACATCTTCTGTTTTTCGGAGTATTTGTGCATTTAAATTGGCGGGTGCAAGCGGTGTTTCTTCATCTACCCATACACCATTCCTATCACCATACACTGCATAGCTACCTGTGTATATTAATTGTTTTACAGTTGGAAACTGCTGCAATGATGAAACTAAAGCCTGGGCAGTTTGTAGATAAGTTTCTTCATAAACTTCCGCACCTTTTGCACCAACACTTAAAACGACAACATCTTGATTGTGCAAAACAGATTTTAGACTCTCTAGGTCATTCCCGCAGGTAACTACAACTCTTTGGCTTACTGATTGTAGTGCCGGCACACGCTCAGGGGAAGTTGTGGTTACACTGACAACAAAATCCTTTTTTTGCTGCCAATATTGAGCGACTTTATAACCAACATAACCACAACCAATGATTGCAACGTTCATGACAAATTAGACACAAATAAATTAAACTACTCATCGAGACAATATTCTAAATTAAGGGACTGGATGTAAATAAATTTAACAGTCCAGAGCCAAAAATCAATACCAATAGTACAACCTAATGACTGGTGACTAATGACTAATGACTATTTAGCTAATTCTTTCTCAATTATGGCAATTAATTCTGGTGAATTTGGCTGGACACTACTATTAAATCGAGCTACTACTTCACCTTGCTTATTAACTAAAAATTTTTCAAAATTCCAAGCAACAGTTCCCGTTGGCTCAACGGCTTTGGTAAGTCGCTCATAAAGTGGATGCTGCTGCGAGCCTTTGGCATGAACTTTATCGAATAGTTCAAAGGTAACATCATATTTACTCGTGCAGAATTGCACTATCTCTTCATTACTTCCTGGCTCCTGTGAACCAAAATCGTTACAGGGGAACCCCAAAATACGTAATCCTGTTTCCCCATACTTCTGGTTCAACTTTTCTAGCCCCTCGTATTGAGAAGTATAACCGCAGTAGGATGCCACATTCACAATTAAGAGTACCTTACCGGTGTAGTCGTTTAATTGCTTATCTTCACCGTTGATGGTCTTGACTGCGATATCCGAAATTGTGTTACTCATCTTGAATCTGATTTCTAGGGAATATTGCCAAGTCTCCCATATTACAGGTACTCTAAACCCGGTTTCTTTGAGGAAATTAGGATTGTTAGCCTTGTTTGCCACTACGATTCTATTTAACTCAGGCTCTAAGCTTGTATGGGAGTTTCGATAGTTGTTTACCTCACTGATTGGTGCTTAATGGGCAAGGCGATTTCTAACAATTAACTTTTTGTATAAAAATTTAATAACATTCAGAATAGTTTGACCCGGATATCGGAAAATACTTACCTATAAAGGGTCTAGCTGCTTTATTTGTTGCATTAGCAGCTATTTGCCATAACATAAGCGAAAAAATGTATTAAACGATACAGTTTTTTGGTTTGAGTAAATAGACAATCAGTCAAATTTATCCCTTGAGTTATCATGACTTTGCCAGTAGTTCACCTAAGAATCCTGGAGTCAGTGCTTTTGAGAGTGAATTCTAGAGTGAGTGGTAACGCTTTTCCCTTAAAAAAATGATTGTAGGATAGCCATATCTATATTGGCATTGGGTTTTTTAAATAGTTGTGCCACAACAGTTGTGCCAAAACCAAGAGTAGTAAATTTGAATTAAAAGCCCTTCCCCAAAAGCTGTCATATAAATTGAACCAATACTACCATCCCAATTTTCCTTGAATGTAAGTGTGTTACATCCTTTTTATAGGGATGATATTGACAATTTCCAGCAATTTCCTAGCCAAAGCTTCTTTTTTAAAGATTAAAGATTAAGTGAAGAAGACTTGGCTGTTTCAGAGATTACATCATAAATTTCTTAAGAAGAACTACGAAAAATATTTACAGATGTGCCAATAGTTTCTTAAACTCCTATTAAGGTTATTTGAGTTTCTGGTTTTTAAACAAGTGGTCTAAAGGAAAAATATCAAAAACCACTGGATTTAAGTTCGGACGGTAGTTTTTTCTGCTTAACCTGTTTTTTCCCTTTTTTAAGGATGGTTTTGAGGATGATGTTCAAATTCATGTACAAACAAAAATCAAAAACAAAAAATAGGCGTCTGTCTTCAAGAAATTACGCTGTAAATTCACAGACCAACTCAAAAGTCAAGCTATTTAATCTAGCAATTAAGCGACTCTCTCCCAGCTGGCAAGCTTGTTTACCTTTAGCTTGTCTGATTGTCTTGGGTTGGGGTTATGCCGCAGTTGCCCAAACTCCAGCCGCAGGGCCAACAACAGCAGAACTTAAAGTTGCTCTTGATACGCTGTGGGTTGCGATCGCAGCCTTTTTAGTGTTCTTCATGAACGCTGGTTTTTGTATGTTAGAAACCGGCTTCTGTCGCCAGAAAAATGCTGTCAACGTTCTTTCCAAAAACCTGATTGTATTTGCTCTGTCTAGCGTTGCCTTTTGGGTGATCGGTTTTGGCTTAATGTTCGGTGATGGCAACGACTTCATTGGATTGAATGGGTTTTTCTTAGGAGGCGAAGATAACAGTCCGGCTACAGGAGATGCTTATAAAGGTATCTTCGATGCCATTAGTTGGACTGGTGTACCCCTAAGTGCGAAGTTTTTATTCCAGCTAGTGTTTGCCGGAACAGCAGCAACAATCGTGTCCGGTGCAGTAGCCGAACGAATTAAGTTTGTTGACTTCCTGATTTTCAGCCTCCTACTTGTAGGTATTGCCTATCCCATTACCGGACACTGGATTTGGGGTGGTGGTTGGCTAGCAGACAGAGGCTTTTGGGATTTTGCCGGTTCTACGGTGGTTCACTCTGTCGGTGGTTGGGCAGCTTTGATGGGAGCAGCGTTTCTTGGGCCCCGTCTTGGTAAATATCAAGATAGGCAAGTTGTGGCCTTGCCCGGTCACAACATGAGTATTGCCACTTTGGGCTGTCTAATCCTGTGGTTGGGCTGGTTTGGTTTCAACCCAGGTTCTGTAATGGCTGCCGATCCTAGTGCGATCAGTCACATTGCTGTCACCACTAACATGGCTGGTGCTGCCGGTGGAATTGCCGCCACCATTACAGCTTGGTTGTACTTAGGTAAACCAGACCTATCAATGATTATCAATGGTATTTTAGCTGGCTTGGTTGGTATTACAGCATCTTGTGCTTACGTAAGTATTCCTGCTTCTTTACTCATTGGCTTCATTGCTGGAATACTGGTAGTTTTCTCTGTAACATTCTTTGACAAACTTGGCATTGATGACCCAGTGGGAGCTACCTCAGTTCATCTAGTTTGTGGTATCTGGGGAACTCTAGCAGTAGGTCTGTGGTCTGTTGGCCCTGGTGTTTATACTTGGTATGGCGATGCACTTGGCCCAGCAAAAGGTTTATTTGCAGGTGGTGGCTTTGGACAGTTCGGTGTTCAGTTGCTGGGCGTTGTCTCAGTAGGTGGTTTCACTGTTTTACTCAGTAGTATTTTTTGGCTGGCCCTGAAAGCTACTTTAGGTATCAGAGTATCCAAAGAAGAGGAACTAGAAGGTTTAGATATCGGTGAACACGGTATGGAAGCCTACAGTGGATTTCTCAAAGAAGGTGATGCAACTGGATTTTCTGGAGAACAAAGCTCAATTGGAAAATTTTAGGGTAAATATTTCCTTGGTTTACTCTCTGGCATATTTCTAATATCAGCTACCAACACACCATTAGTAGATTGAACTGATTCCACAAGATTCTCTATCCAAGTGGGGAAAAGTAGGGGGTTTTATACCTCCTACTTTTTCAAATTTTTACCTGATTGGTGCTTTATTATTTTGCGATCGCAGCCAAAAATACTAGTACTATTTTACGAAGTAGCTAATACAGATACATAGGTAGGGGTGTATAGATGACGCTCC
The DNA here is from genome assembly GCF_047228265.1 of Nostoc sp. UIC 10607. Taxonomy (NCBI): domain Bacteria; kingdom Bacillati; phylum Cyanobacteriota; class Cyanophyceae; order Nostocales; family Nostocaceae; genus Nostoc; species Nostoc sp. UIC 10607. The sequence goes on from NZ_JBIQNW010000002.1 coordinate 28,453, forward strand.
TACAACTATTCATGTATTGCCAATATTCTTTTAACTAGTATTAATTGATACTATGTTAACAGGAGAAGTGGCGAAAATAAATCAAACTATTAATTATTTACGCCGACTTACTTAGACAAATCTAGAGACGAAATATAGCAGGATGCTTGCGAGTATTGACCGAATAATGTCACTATGAATCTGCGTGATCTGAATTAAAGTTAAAACTTAATTTCAGCAATACTTATTTTACCTTGTGAAAATTTTATGGTTAGAGGATTGAGAGTTAGTATGCTACTATTGGCAGTTCTGGGAAATCTGGCATGGTCATTTAGCGCCAAGGCAAATTTTAACGGTAAACTTACCGTGGAAATTGATGGCTTGAAGAATAAACAAGGACAAATCTGCGCCAGTATATTTGCTAGCAGTGAAGGATTTCCTAGCGATCGCGATCGTGGCTTACAAAAGCAGTGTACCAAGATTACTGGCGCTCCCTTATCCATTACCTTTGAGAACTTGAAAGCAGGTAGTTACGCCGTTGCTGTCCTCCACGATCAAAATAATGACGGCACTCTCAATAGTAATGGCTTTGGTATACCTAGCGAAGGCTTTGGATTTTCCAGCAACCCAGAAATTCGCACAAGAGCGCCCAAATTTAGCGAAGCAGCATTTTTGGTAGCAGGCCCAAACACTAATATCCAAATCCAATTGAAATATTTTTAGGTTTATTCTCGTGAATCACTGTGTGAATCTTCTGGTAGATTTTGTTGTTCCGCCAAGCCACGCATTCGATTTATCTGAGTTAAAGCATATCGTGCTGTTGCTTGCACTTCGGCATCTGGGTCATCTAACGCATGGCGCAACATTTGACTCATTTGACCCATCATGTCATAAACGCGCGTCAGATCACGGATCGCATTTTGCCGCACTTGTGGGCTTTCATCTTGGATTGAAATTGCTAGAGCACGGTTCATCGGTTTGAGCGTGCGAATGCCAATTTCTGCTAAAGCTGCCAAAATTAAACTGCTTTCTTGAGAATCAGCATCAATCATCAGGTCAACCATCGGCTGAATTGCCCGCGAATCTCCCTGCTGACCCAAATCCCAAATAGCCTTGCGCCGCTTCGTTGGGTCAGAACTGCGTAAGTCTTGAATTAATTCGTCAACGATATTGAGTTTAGCAAGCCGGGAAGTTTTTTCTGGTAGCAGTAATTGTGTGGCAAGTGGTGGCGTAGGTGTTTGTAGACTAGTTACTGTCTCTGGTGAGGGTATTATCATTGGGTCTTTTTCGGCTTCACCCAAACTTTCAGTATTTGATATTTCGGATTGCACTTGTTTGACCTGACGAAACCACCTCAGCAGGTAAATAAATGCGCCAATACTTCCTAGAATTCCGATGGAAAATATTAACCACCAGACAAAACCTCTCTCGGTTGCTTTGGGTGTTGTAGTTGGTTGGGAAGTCGAAGCAGGAGAGGTAACAATTGGAGAGGCAACTATCTGATTTTTGGCAGCCAAAGCTGCTTGTAGTCTCTCCCTAGTCGCCAGACCAGCAAGACCATCTACTTTTAAACCCTTTACTTTCTGGAATTTAGCTACAGCGATTTCCGTAGTGGCGTTATACTGTCCATCTACCATGCCACTGTAATATCCCAACTGCTTTAATTGGGTTTGTAATCTCTGCACATCTGATTTGCGACTACCGTATCTCAAAACAGCCGGACTAGCAGTAACTGTTGAACTAGCTTGTGCAAGTTCTAAAATTTCAGGTGCTAGGTTAGGTGTGGCTGTGCTTGAGCGATTTGGGTAAAAACCCACGCAAGAAAAACAGGTAATTATCAGAATTGAGGAACGGCATAGCCTCATATTGCAAGTTTCAGCCTGAACGTGCTTTTGAAGTCTTCGATACCACAATACCTTCAAGATGACCAAATGTTAACTGTCATTTTTTTATTGGGCATTGGGCATTAGTTATTTTCCCTCATCTCCCTACTGAATTACGAATTACGTTCGCGTTCGTGTAGCGTCTGGTAGAGAAGCGTTCGCGCAGCATCTCATAGAGAGGAACGAGCGTCATTACGAATTACAAATTACGAATTACGGTAAAATTTCTCGTTCAGATTCTCTAACTCCTAGAGTTATGGGGTTCAATTTTTTAGCAGATGTTTCTAAAACTGGTTGCTGTATATTAGCTATCTCGCCCACGGTAACTGTGTCGTTTTGCGCTGCTAAAGTATCACGTTGGTTAATGAGATAGATGCTGATTAAAGTTAGGAAAACACCGACCCACTGCAATGGACTGAGGACTTCTGAGAGGAAGAGATTGCCGAATAGTAGGGCAAAGACCGGTGTGAGAAAGGTGAGAGAACTAAGACTAGTGAGACTGCCACTAGAGGCAAAGTAGAAAAATAATCCGTAGGCGATCGCACTGCCAAATACGGTAGCATAACCCAAAGCCACTAAATCAGATGCTCCCAGATTCTCCCACTGTTGAGATTCGACCACTGATGAAACTCCCCATAGTGGCAATCCACCCAAAATCATGTGCCATCCTGTAGCGGTTACTGGGTCAGCATGTCGGCACACAAACCGAATCAACACTGTTCCCACTGCCATTGATAGCGCTGCTAACAGCATCAACCACTCGCCGCTAGCAAACAAATCTTGCCAGTTACCAATTGTGATATTTGCGCCTGAGTCGAGAAAATGTAAAATCAACTCATCAGGTAAGCCGATTAAACTAATACCTGTGACACCCAAGCCTAGTCCCAGCCATCCCCAAAAACCAATGTGTTCTTGGAATAGCCACAACGATAGTAAGGCAACGGCCAAGGGTTGCGAGTCAATCATCACAGACCCTAACCCCGCACTGGTTCTGACTAATCCCTCTGCCAAAAAGCCTTGAAACAGCGTCCCATCTACGAGGGCAAATAAGGCAATCCACAGCCATGCAGCCCAACCCTTCGGCTGGGGTTTACCCATGAATGCTGCTGCAATCAGAATTAACATCCCTGCTGGTATCAGACGCACTCCCGCCATGAATAGCGGTGTGGTATGGGGTATCACTCCTTTCATGGCTACCATTGCCGTCCCCCATAGGAAAAAGGGGGCAATTAAGAGGAGAGGGGCGAAGGGAAGTTTAGATGCACTGAGTTTCAGTTGCATGGGTTTGCTGATGCCTTTGTTTAACAAGCGCAAAAATTGCTTTACCCAATTTTACCGAATTATGTAGTTTTGCGATCGCCTCTGGCGGGTGCTTTGCACCATCACGTAGCGTCTCTTGTAGCTAAAGTTACAAAATACTGGAGATTGTAAGAAGACAGATAGCTTTAAAAAGCTTTATCAGGTAAATCGCTTCCGGTTAGCAGTAATTATCTATCAGTTGTTGTTTGGTGGTCAAACTCCGTTTGCGGGGAAAACCCAGAAATAAATGAACTCCTATTGTTTTTGCTAACAATTTGAATTCTGCAACAAATTCCAACCTTGATAAAGACTACGTGAACTGTTGTTCAGTCAATTTTAAATTGAAAGATTATAGTAAATAACTAGAAAACCAATTCAGTAATCCGGAAAGAACCCCTCAGCCCCCTTCCCTGCTAGGGAAGGGGGCTGAGGGGTTAGGTTTTTAATTACTGAATCGATGCTCTAGATGACTGTAACGAAGCAATTAAGATAAATACCAATAATGACGAAGCCTAATTTTTAAGTGTTGCTAGCCATTATTTGCATGGGAATAACTTTCAAGAAATGAAAAATTTACGGAATTCTGCAAGCTTAGGAAACGAAAAAGCTAGGGAAATTGTCAAATATATGAAATAATATAAGAAGAAATAACAAGCTCTATGCTGAAGTGTGAGTAGTCTTCAGTGTAAAGAACCGAGCAATTGAGCTTGCTTTATTAAAATTTTATATAAGGATACCTAAGTTTTCCCGGCTTAGATATCCAATAGCAACATAACCTATATAAATAGATTGTTGACTATATTATAATTAGCAATTTTTATTTTTAAATACTTCTTAGGACAGTTTATAAATTGCTCCTTAAGTAGGATGCAAAAATTAAAGATAAAGCTTAATCTGAAAAATTATAAATTTTTACAAGAAGAAAATACAACTTATGTGCAGGTGCGTTAACGTAGTGTAACGCACCCTAATGTCTAAGACAAGTTAGCAACTCTAGACTTTTCTAAAGTCGCTACCAGTTTCACTCCAAATTCTTCCTCAAACACTCCTTTTTTATAATCTAAGCTCCAAAGTTCTAAAGCACAATCATCATCAGGTTGAGATGGAAAAATCAGCAAGTTGACTTGCCTAAATTGTGCATAATACTCACATTGTACTTGAGCGATCGCACCAATTTGTCGTCTATCTAAAGCCACTGCCAATCTCAGAATTGCACTCAATTGACTGACCATTTGTCGCTGGTGTTTAGTCAGCAATATCTGGGAATTTTCATGTTTTTTCTTAGGCGGCGATTTGCGATGATAACGCGCTAAATTGGCAATAATTTCAATCTCGGTTTCTGTATAACCGAGCAATTCACCATTGCGAATTAGATAGTAAGAGTGTTTATGGTGAGATGAATGGCTGATATAATGACCGCAATTGTGTAATATTGCAGCCGCCCACAGCAGTTGTCGCTCATCAGATCCCCAGTGGTGTAGGGTACCTTGAGTTTGGTCAAATAAACTCTGGGCAAATGTGGCGACGCGATCGCTATATTCTAAATTGACGTGGTATTTATTAGCAAGTTTTAAAACATTGCGTTCCCGAACTGAACTTTGGTAGCGCAGCTTATCTTCAATTAAACCGTGGGTTAGCATCCAATCTACGATTACGCCTTCCCTCAAAGAACGCTCACAGACTGTTACCGATTCACTACCCAAAAGGGTCATCGCTTCCTGTAATATCACTGCACCAGCGAGTATAACTTCAGGGCGCTTATCTGGCATCCCAGGTATGGTAGCCCTTTCTGAGTTACTTAGTTTCCGCAAGCGATTTACCAACTCTCGCAAGTCTTTAAGACTGAACTGGTAGCCATTGAGGGTGGAAGGAATAACACCCGACTTTTCTCGCGCATGAATCATCGCCAGGGTTTCAATTGTGCCAGATGTACCCACCAAACGAGGAGATTCCCCAAACTCTAGGTTTGCTAGTATCTCATCCACGGAACGTTCTAACATCCCGCGTGCATATGCTTGCAGATACTGAAACTCGATGTTGCTGATGGGGTCAGTAGTAATTAACTCGCTAGTGAGTCGCACTGCACCGACTTTAGTACTGGTGAGAGTGCGTGCTTGGTGACTATCGCCTAAAACTAACTCTGTGGAACCACCGCCAATATCAACAATCATGTGGGGCTGGTTGTGAAATTCCATCCCCGATAGTACACCAAGGTAGATTCGTCGCGCTTCTTCTTGACCAGAAATCAAGTCAACGCTTAAACCCAACTCCGTTTTTACTCTGTGCAAAAAATCTTTACCATTCGGGGCTTCCCGTACAGCACTAGTTGCCACAGCAATGATTGTTTCAGCATTGATAGTTTTGGCAACTTCTTGGAAGCGTCCTAAAGCTGCGATCGCCTTTTTAATTATCTCCGGTTTGAGTTCCCCTGTAGTGAGATTGCGATCGCCAAGTCTCACAGTTTCTTTTTCTCTGGCGATAATGCTGAAAGCTGGTAGTGTGGGGTCAATCTTGACTACTACCATGTGTAGAGAATTTGTTCCCAGGTCAATGGCAGCAATAATCCGATGTTGCTTAGGTGGTTGAGTTGGAACACTCTCCCAGCTAGAAACTAAATTCAGCATCTAGTTTTCTCTCTCTATAAGAAATGATGGCAAACGGTGGTATGTCGGGGTAGCTGGCACTGATATTTGTTACAACATACTTGCTCTGAAAGTGGAGACGCGGGGAGGGGTGAGACGCAGTGATTTTTTCTCCGTGTCTACGTGTCTTTGTGTCTCCATGTCCGGTTCATCGTCGGACGAGGGTAACTGAGCTAAGTATATTCACCCTACTGCTTCTAACCTAGTGACTATTTAAAGATATTTAAAGTTGCCACTTGAGGTTATGTTTTTACAAATAACAAATAACGTTATTCTATAGATGTAAAGATGTGTTAATTCATCTATCTAAAGTTATTTGTTGATTTCTATGTTAAGGACGCCAGAACGCCCCCAGGAACCAGTTTGGCTTGTAATTATCCGGCTTTTGCGCTGGCATAAACCAGAAGGACGGTTAATTTTAATGATTCCTGCCCTTTGGGCTGTATTTTTGGCAGCTTCGGGGAAACCGCCTTTACCTCTGGTTGGTGTGATTATATTGGGTACTCTGGCCACAAGTGCAGCTGGGTGTGTAGTCAATGATTTGTGGGATCGGGATATTGATCCAGAAGTGGAGAGAACACGCGATCGCCCCCTCGCTTCTCGTGCCTTGTCTGTGAAAGTTGGGATTGTAGTTGCGATCGTATCGCTAGCATGTGCAGCGATCCTGGCCTTTTATCTTAACCCCTTGAGTTTCTGGTTATGCGTGGCAGCAGTGCCAGTAATTCTGCTTTATCCAGGTGCAAAGCGGGTGTTTCCTGTGCCGCAACTGGTGCTTTCCATCGCTTGGGGTTTTGGCGTATTGATTAGCTGGAGTGCGGTGACACAAACCATCTCCCAAGCAACTTGGTTACTTTGGGGCGCGACTGTACTTTGGACATTGGGATTTGATACAGTTTACGCCATGAGCGACAAGGAAGACGATCGCCGCATTGGTGTTAATTCTAGCGCCCTATTTTTCGGGAATTATGCCCCTGTAGCTATTGGAATTTTCTTTGCTGGCACAATCTTATTATTGGCTTGGTTAGGCATACTCATACATCTGCACTTATCCTTCTGGATTAGCCTTGCAGTTGCTACTATCGGATGGGTTTCGCAGTTTCTGCGATTAAGACAGCGAGACTTACCTAATCCTATTTATGGTCAGATGTTCCGGCAGAATGTGTGGATTGGCTTTATTTTACTTGCTGGGATGATTGCTGGATCGTTTTAAGGCACTTGCAAATAAAAAATATCCCAAAACTGACGCAAAAACCCTCTCTATTTCTCGTCTCCCTGTGGTAGCCTGCGCATCTATCTTTCTTTATTTGGAAATCCCTAATAAGTAAAAAGTAATGCATAGAATCCTTTTGAAAAAATATTTATGAGTTTTTGTATGAGTACATTCTTTGATTGGTTTATGCGTACTTGGACAGCAATAGGTGTACTATTTTTGGTTGTCACCTGTCCATTTCCTGCACAAGCTGCTAGCCGCATTGATCCGCAACTGGAACAGCAAGTATTGCAAATTATCCGCGAACATCCAGAGGAAATTATTGAATCTGTTCAAGCGTATCAGCAGCAACAACAACAAAAAATCAAGCAAGTACGGCAAGCATTTTTACAGGATTTAAAGACAAATCCTCAAACAGTGATTGGTGAGTCTCCCACCACAGGTTCAACTCAATCAAAAATTGTGCTAATAGAATTTTCAGATTTTCAATGTCCCTACTGTGCTGAGGCGCATAAAACATTGAAAGAATTGTTAGCAAAGTATCCAGATACAGTCAGATTAGTTTACAAAAATTTCCCGCTGACTTCAATTCATGCTGAAGCGTTGCCAGCGGCGACAGCGGCTTGGGCGGCACATCAGCAGGGAAAATTTTGGGAATATCATGATGCTCTATTTACTAATCAAAAGCAACTAGGTGAGGCATTATATTTAGATATTGCTAAAAATCTAAATTTGGATTTGGGTAAATTTAAAGGCAATCTTACTCTTACTACTTCTGCAATTACGAAAGATATCCAACTAGCAGAAAAATTAGCTGTTTCTGGCACACCTTTCTTTGTAATTAATAGTCCAACTTTTTCAGGAGTGGTGCAGCTTGCAGATATCGAAAGTATATTGACTGGTGCTAAGTAAATTATTGTGTTTTGAAAATAACTACTCATTGTTTAAATAGCTAGGCGTAAATAAATTAAATTTTGTAATCAGGACTTTAGCCCTCATAAACTCCTATCTGAGCAACGAATCGCTCACTACGTACTAGGATTTTATTCTATGTTAATTATGCCTACTTAGTTATTATTCACTGATTTATCAAGAAAGAATAAAGGCATCGCTTACCAGAATAAAACCATAAATTCTGACTCTCTGAACTTCTGATTAGAAGCTTCCTCCACTCAGATTTCTGTATTAATTCTTCTTCAATCATGGTTGACAACTAGCAATATATACTGTGTAAGTACTGTATCTCCTAGCATCTGTTTAGATAGATACTTTTTTATTTAACAATAATGTGCATCTTTAGTTAGAGGTTTAGTGCATCAGTAAACTGTTGTATTGAAGCAAGTGTAAGGAGTAGCTTATGAGGAGTGATGAGGAGAAATTTTCCTCACTCCTCATGTTCTTAACTTAGAGCTTAAGCGAGAAGTATTGATTATTACTCTTTCCCCCCTATCCCTGCATCCGTGCAGTTAATTTATCAGAGTTTTGGCGGGGCTTTTTAGTTGATGGGGTTTATGGCGGGTTAGCTACGGTAGCGTCGTTTATTCCCCTAGTGCTTACCGCTTCCCCACACTTAAGCAAATATTTTTACGTGGTTGGGGTGAATTAAAACACTTTTTGCAACGGGCCACAGGATTTATTACAGCAGGTGTCGCTGGTGTTTGGCTGTTGAGCAATTTACCTCAAGACACAGCCAACTCAATTGGTAATGCTGGGCAGATATTAATCGCCATCCCGCTTTTAGTCGGCTGGTATTCCCAAAGAATTAACCATTGCTTTACTGTTTGGCTTCATTGCCAAGGAAATTTTAGTGGGTTCTCTAGCAAGCATCTATCATCTCGCCGATGCCAATGCTGTCCAAGCAACTCTAGCTCAGACAATTTCACCAATTCAAGCCTATAGTTTCATGCTGTTTTGTCTGCTCTACACACCTTGTTTGGCAACGGTGGCAACTATTCGTAGCGAGTCTAAGAGTATTCGGTTTACCTTGATATCGATTGTTTACGGGCTAGGATTAGCGTGGGTTGTGAGTACGTTGTTTTATCAAGGAGCAAGGTTAATGGGATTGAGTTAGGAGCTTGAAACCGCTATCTACCTTGGATGGCCACACACCATTACAAAGAACGATCGCGATCGCTCCATATAAACACCGCTTTTCCAACAAAAGTAACCAAACTCCCATTGTAGAATCTGGGGTACAATCCCGCCTGACAGCCTTTGAGATGATGATCCCGATTTTAGATATGCGTCTATTCAAAGAAAAAGAATGGTTATTAAGCTTGCTGGTAATATCTCTAGTTCTATGGCTGATATTTTTAGGAAACTCCCCTTTACGAGACTGGGATGAAGGTACTGTGGCACAGGTTGCCCGTGAAATTTGGCGTGCCCCACTTGGTTCAATGCGTTGGCTTTACCCCACTTTGGGAGGTGAACCTTATCATAATAAGCCACCTCTGATGCACTTGCTAATTGCTTGGACTTACTCCATCGGGGGTGTGAATGAATGGACAACACGTCTACCAGGTGCAGTGTTAACTGCCTTGGGAGTGCCTTTGCTTTACTTGGTGGGATGCTTGCTTTTTAACCAAACTTTACCAGCTTTGTTTGCCGCTTTAGTTTACCTGACGATGTTGCCTGTGCTGCGTCACGGACGGCTAGCAATGCTAGATGGTGCAACTATTACCTTTTTCTTGCTGTTATTGGTTTGTTTGCTAAAAGCAAGGCAGAATCATCGGTATGCTCTCGGTGTGGGATTTTGTCTAGGGTTAATCACTCTAACTAAAGGGATGATGGTTTTGCCACTAGGAACAATAGCTTGTTTATTCCTGATTGCAGATCGGCAGCTTGCTTTGTTAACAAGCCCCTACCTAGTAGTGGGAATATTTTTAGGAAATGCACCAGCGATCGCTTGGTTTGCTGCTCAATGGCAATATTATGGTGAAAATTTCTTCAAAGTGAATTTTCAAGCACAAACTTTTGATCGCCTTACACAATCTGTTGAAGGTCATACTGGGCCTCCCTGGTACTATTTAATCGAGTTAATTAAGTATAGTTCTCCTTGGCTATTATTTTTACCGGAAAGTATTTATCTAGCTTGGAAAAAACGTCGCACTACCTGGGGAAACCTAATTATTATCGGCACAATTATTTACTTAGTAACTATCTCTTTAATGAGAACTAAACTGCCGTGGTATATTATGCCTGTATATCCATTTTTAGCCTTGGCGATTGGTGCTAAACTGAGCGAAATTTGGCAGCATGGTCATTTTAAGGTACGAAGTTGGACAATATTTATAGCTATTATTGCTATTGCTGGTCTAGGAGGTTTTGTTTACTTTGTTATTGCAAATAAAGAACCTGTTTTAATGGTTATGAGCATTGTTTTGGCAATAACTATGGGCATCGTAGCTTGGCTAATTAAGCAACGCGATCGCAACTTTATTCCAGTGTTATTTACAGGGATGTATTTAGTTTTAACTCTGTTAGTAAGTTCGCAATCTTGGATTTGGGAATTAAATGAAGCTTTTCCAGTTAAACCAGTCGCAGCCTTAATTCGGGCAAATGTTTCACCAGGAACACAAATTTATACCTCTTTTGCTTATGAGCGTCCTAGTTTAGACTTTTACAGCGATTGCAAGGTCACTGCTGCAACTGTGCCACTTTTACAAAAAATGTTATCTAATAAATCTTATTTACTGTTAGACAATGCGGCTTTAAAGCAAATCAATTTAACTGGTAGTCAAATTATAGGAGCAGCTAACGGATTTACTCTGGTTACCAAAAATTAATTACACCAACGAATATTAGATAGGATATTACCTAAAAAATTAGATAATTGGTTATCCCCAATGAGGATGCTGGGTTTGTTCACTACCTATCATGGTGCTACGATCCTTCGTTCGTTACTTGAACTGTGGATTGACTAGATTGGGCTAGATAGATACCCGCTAAAACTACGGCAAAAGTTGCCCAGTCAAACAAACCTACTTGTTCTGAAAAAATAAACCAAGCAAAAATGGAGGCTAGGACTGGTTCGATAAGAAGCGTGACGGCGACGACACTTGAAGAGATTCTGCTGAGGCTATAAGCCAAAAGTCCCTGACCTAACACTTGGCAAAAGAGGGCTTGGAAAATGATGAAAAACCAACCCATCCAGGAATAGGGAAGCAGTCTATCTTCGAGAAATGGGAGGACGGGTAGTAGAAACATTGTTGTGATTCCACAGCGCCATAGCATGATGGTTGCGGTGCTAAAACGGGTTCGGAGTCGTTCTATTAGCAGCATACACGTAGCCATAAAAATCGCAGTTAGCAATGCTAAGGCATCACCGAGTATTTGGTCAGTTGCGAATTGCACCTTATTGAGTTCAAATGCGATCGCTCCTAAAAGTGCCATAACCAGACCAATAACGAATCTGTTATCGAAGCGCCGACCGAATAAAAGATACCCAGCCAAAGCAACAAATAAGGAGTTCAAATTAGACAGTAAAGCCACGTTGGCAACGCTAGTTTGACTCAGCGACCAAGCCCACAAGAGGAGGTAGGTTGCAGCAGCTGTTCCCATTGCCAACAACAACCACACATCTTGACTCGTAAAAGGCTTCTGTTCTATAGATTGGTTATCGGACTTTTGGCTGCGGAAAGCCTCAAGTCCATTCCATAGCGCAAAGACGACTGTGGCGATCCAACTGCGATGAAATACTACAGCATTTGCACCAATTTCTTGTTGACACAATTTGGTCAGAGATGGTGCTAAAGATATGGGAATCAGGGCAATAAATAATGAGATAGTTCCTAATAAAGCTGGTGTTTCAGAGAATTGTTGCTTTAGTAATGACAGTTTGAGCGTCATACTTTTAACGAGAATGGTAATTATATTTTTGACTGATTCTTGGAACGGGTAATTAATAGCAGCTTGGCTAGATACGGCTAAGTATAAACCTATTAAAACTACAGCGAAACCTATCCAATTTGAGAAAGTTAATTTTTCCGAAAAAATTACAAGAGCGAAAATGCCGCTAAATACAGGCTCTAACAGATGCACCAAGGAGACAACCACGGAGGAAAACCTAGCAAGGCTATAGGTCAAAAGCCCATGACCTAAAACTTGGCAGATCAGCGCTAAGGAAATTACCCAAAGCCAGCCACTGAGTGTAGAGGGGAAAAGCTGATCTTGAGTGAACAAAAGTATGGGGAAGATGACTAAAGCAGCGATCGCACAGATCCACAACTGGATTGTGGCGGGAGAAAATTTGGTTCGTAATTTTTCTACGATCAGCAGGTATCCACCCAAGAAAACCGCAGAAACGATCGCAGCAAAGCTTCCTTGAACTTCGTCTGTAGCAATTTGCAGTTCCTCAAATTCAATAGCGATCGCTCCTCCAAGGGCGATGATCATCCCAATCAGGAATTGGCTCTCAAAACGCTGACGAAATAACAGCCACACCCCTAAGCTAGTAAATATCGGGGCGAGATTATGCAACACACTAGAAATCGCAACGCTAGTTTGAGTTAGTGACCAAGCTAAAAAGACTAAAGTGGCAGCCCAAAGAATACCAGCACCTAGCAATAGCAATAGATCCCGACTGGTGTAGGTCTGCTGTTCTATAGGTTTGTCTAAGGAAAATCGCTGCCGTATTGCCTTGTATCCATGCCACAGCAAGAAGACCAAACTAGCAAGCCAAAAACGATTAAATACAGTGGCATTGGGGCTGAGTTCAATTTCGCTCAATTTCATAAAAATAGAGCCAAAAGAAATGGCACCTACACCTACAAATAATGAAGCGATCGCTATCTTCGTTTGATTGGATACATTCATTAGGAAATTTAAATATATGGATCAAACCTTCTAACCAACCCAGCGCTCTTGGGCAAATCCTACAGCTATTTTGGCTAGTAATGTCACAAAAACGCCCAATATTAAATATCCCTGGCGAGGATGGCGAGATAGCAGCACACCAATGGCTATATTGAGAGGCACAATACCGTAGGCGAGACGGCTTAAGGAGATAGTCCCCCCAGAGGCTAGCAGCAAACCAATACCACAAAAGCCATAGATAACTGTAACTGGGGTCAGTTGCGTGTGTAAGCGCCACAACATATAGCCACCACCCAAGACCATGAACAAGTTGAGCAAGTTATTGATCCACTCTTCACTTGCCAGAATCAACAAAAATAAGACTAAAGCATAAAAGCTATAGAATAATTTCCCAGAACGAAAATGTTGACGGAAACGCCATAAAAGATAGCTACTGGCAACAATCACGCCAAACAACAAGAGATACCAGGGGTCTTGAATGCCCCCAGATGGTTTTTGAATCCAACCATATTGCCAATTTTTTGTGCCAACTGCAATTTGCATAAGCATATTTAACCAACCCTGCCAATCAAACCCCAGAGTTGGCCGCCATCCTCGTTGTGCTTCGATAAATGCTAAAGGGTTGCCAAAATAAATCGCACAATACAAACTGAATAGAAGTATGCCAATCGCGGTAGTCAAACCAGCTATATAGGCAATGGGTGGTCGGCGTTCTTTCCAAGCTGCGATCGCAAATGCTGGAATTAGTGCCATACCTGTGGGACGTGTTGCTGTCGCCATCGCCCCCCAAAGCGCAGTCCAACCATACTGCTTTTGATCAAACGCCCGCAAAGCGGCCGTACTCAAAAATAAATACAGCCCTTCTGTGTAAATTACCCCCGTAAACATAGAAGATGGATACAAAGAAACCACAGCAGTCGCCCACTGCGCTGCATTGATGCCATAATGCTCTTTGACCCAAAAGTATAAATAGTAAAGTGCTGCGAAAAATGCCAGGTTGTTGACTAACGTACCTGCTAATTCAAACGGTAAGCCCAACTTCATCAAAACCCAGATGGTTAAGGGAAAAAGGGGAAAGAAAGCAAGATTATGTTGCTTACCATCATTTACAAATTCATAGCCAGAAGTAGCGATCGCTCGGTAATGCATACTATCCCATGCATCAACAACCCCCCAGCTAAAATGGGGCAATAATTTTTCTGCTGGTAACGGTAGCTTTGGCGCAACCAGCAACATAGCTGTCCAGATGAATATTCGGCTGGCAAACCATATTGCTGCTGGAAACAGGAAATAATTTTTCCATAAAACTTTTTTTATAACTATCTGAACTTTGACCATAAGGTTGAGTGCTTCAACAAACTCCTTTATGCATCCTTTTACCTATGGCTGCAACACAGCAATTTATGAGTAATGTTTTGCATATTAAATCCTCCACCAACATAATTAACAAACTGGACAAATTAGCAATTAATTGAAATTATTTCTTATTTGGTTACTTTTGCCAATTTTCTCGGAATTTATCTTTAAAAGTATAGTATTTATAAATACAATTTTTGTCTAGTTATATGAAAATTGAGCAACTTTAGTACTTTATGGCTAGCAGTCTATCAAGTTGAAATTAACGGATTGGGGCGTAGTGACGAGGACACGGGTAAATAGTCCTTCTTTGCACCTCCCCCTCGCCGCGTCTCTACTCGTTGTCAGTGTATCGATTATAGGGATTGCTGTTATTAAAGAGTCCCCAGCAATTTATAGTGGGAGTTGTCTGTAAATCCTTAAGCAATTGTGAAAGCGATTACTCTTGTTGGTTCCACTGGTTCTATTGGTACTCAGACTTTAGATATTGTCACTCAGTACCCAGATCAGTTTCGGATTGTGGGATTGGCAGCTGGGAGCAATGTAGAGATGTTGGCTGCTCAAATTCGGCAGTTTCGGCCGGAAATAGCAGCCATTTGCTCAGAAGATAAATTACCAGCGCTCAAAGAAGCAATCATTGATCTCGATCCCCAACCGATTCTACTGGCAGGCGAAGCCGGAGTGATAGAAGTCGCACGTTACGGCGATGCCCAAACTGTTGTCACTGGTATCGTTGGTTGTGCTGGCTTACTACCAACGATCGCAGCTATTGAAGCTGGTAAAGATATTGCCTTAGCGAACAAAGAAACCCTGATTGCTGGGGCCCCTGTGGTTCTACCCCTAGTCGAAAAACACGGTGTAAAATTACTCCCAGCAGATTCCGAACATTCCGCAATTTTTCAATGCCTCCAAGGTGTACCAAAGGCAGGCTTGCGAAAAATTTTGCTCACAGCATCTGGTGGGGCTTTCCGGGACTGGGATGTAGAAAAGTTAGCAAATGTAACCGTTGCTGATGCCCTTAAGCATCCTAATTGGTCGATGGGGAGGAAAATCACAGTAGACTCTGCTACTTTGATGAATAAAGGACTGGAAGTAATTGAGGCTCACTTTCTGTTTGGGTTAGATTATGACAATATCGAAATTGTTATTCATCCCCAGAGCATTATTCACTCGCTGATTGAACTGCAAGATACTTCAGTTTTAGCCCAACTCGGTTGGCCGGATATGCGTTTACCCTTACTGTATGCTCTATCTTGGCCCGATCGCATCTACACCAACTGGGAACGACTAGATTTAGTCAAAGCTGGAAATTTAACCTTCCGTGAACCAGATCACCAAAAGTATCCTTGCATGAAGTTAGCTTATGCTGTGGGTAAAGCTGGTGGTTCGATGCCAGCTGTGTTGAATGCTGCCAATGAGCAAGCTGTAGCTTTATTTTTAGAAGAAAAAATTCGATTTTTAGATATTCCCCGGTGTATCGAATGGGTGTGCGATCGCCATCAAAATGATAACCGTGCTAATCCCTCTTTAGATGACATTTTGACAGCAGATAAATGGGCAAGACAAGAAGTTTTAATAGCGACTGAAAAGTTAGAAACTCAATCGCGGATAATTTCTCTGCGGTAAAAACCTGTAGTTCAGATACCTAAAAGGCAGATTTTCTGGCTCTTGACCAATTCTTGTTTAGCCTTCAGCTTAATGCTGAAGGCTAACGGTTAAATTAAGTTGCGATAAGTAACCTCTACAACTGCATTTTCGTCCATCCGCTACTTTGCTACTCTGCCTTGCTAGATTCTTTGTCTGAGATAGCTATTGATTAACTAGAGACATTTGTTTTTGGCTTTTGTAATAACAAAACAATTCCTAAAACTGGAAGAATTAAAGCGATTAAATGTATTACTTTAAAGGACGTTCTAGATATTACAGATGAGCCTGATAAATATACGCTGATGATTGTCTGAGTAATACCAAAAATATACCAACTAAAGATCGCAATTGTAATCCATTTTGCCCACACCTTTTCTTTAAATATTCCAACTATTGTGGCAACTGTCACGAAAGTAGCGATCGCCAGAAAAAATATTGTTGTAAAAGATATCTCATTCCCAGCAGTATTATTTCGAGCTATCATAATCCAAATTATTGCATTAGCTGCAAAACCTAGGGCAACCAACCCTAAATATGCCATGCTATAAAACTTTCCAACTTTGGTATAAATTTTTGTTACCATACACTCTACTCTGAGCCTTTTGATTGTCATAAATCGAATAGCGTTACTGTATCCTTCCAAAAATAAAACTTTTTATAGTGTAATTATTTATACAGAAATATCAATAAAAAATCTTTTTAATAATTCTGCCAAATTGCCAAATAAGTTGCCTTTTATCTGAATCATTGTCTCGTTTTCAGGTAAAATAGCATTGGTACAGTTAAAAAATTTTAGCTTTAGTATCTATTCCCAATTAGGTCTAATAGCTTTAGTACTAGTAATTTTTATTTCAGATAAAAAATTCCCCTTTCTGAATAAACACTTTTTCAGGTAAGGGCTATTGTTAAGGAATTTCTACATTATGATTGCTACGTTGATTGTAGCCTGGATTATCTTTATAATATTGTGGAAGTTGTTGAAAGCAACCGTTAGTAATGCATTAACTCTTGCTGCAATCCTGATTTTATTAAACATTGGTTTTGGCATTACCCCACAAGATATTTGGCATCATATAACGCAGTTTACGCAAACTATATCACAGTTCCAAAACGGCAAGTAAAAAATTAAAAATTCACCTTCATTAAAAAAGGTGAATTACGAAAAAGGAACAGATAAAATTTTCAACATTCAAGCAAATGGTGTCTGTAACCTTTGTTGCTCAATTATTATTTAATGCTGAAATTTTAGCCAATGCATCCTTAAAACTCGGCGGTAACTGACGCATAATTTTGCCTCTTTCGCTATCTAAAGCTACTAAAGCAACCTTGGCAGTGACATATAATTCTTGTCCATCAGTTGAGACAATGGCATAATCCCAATTGATTCGAACGCCAGTGACCTCAGCCATGCGTGTTTTTACCACCACTGCTATACCCAATCGAATTGAACGGTGATAGCGCACCGACAGTTCTACAACTGGTAAATCGCAACCAATAGCGACTAAATCAGCAAATTCAATCCCTATAGAGCGCAAGCATTCAATCCGCGCTTCTTCCATCCAAGCTAGATAGGAACCGTGCCAGACAATACCTGCATAGTCAGTGTGGTGAGGTTGCACTCTGACAGGATATTCAAACCAATTCCCAAATTCATGACTTGATGGATTGTCAAGGGCGCTGGTTGGTGGTAGTTTTGGTTGGCTGGGTTTTTCTTCTGACATGTTCAAATTCTCAGCACCTATAAATTTTCCAAATTATTGAATAGCATAAAAATTAATTGCGTTGCCTGACTTCTTGATTTAATATTTACACTTCCGAGTATAGGGAGTGTTTTGTTATGCAGCCTAATCTCCGGTATGTGAGTGTTGTTACTTTGACTCTACTTAGTTTACTAGGTTTTGGGATGGTGTATCCAGACAATAACCAGGTAAGCAGAAATGCAAGCTTGAGGTACAACTCTGGAGAAAAAGCTCAAGCTTTACCCAACAATAATCAGCTTTCAGAAATTGCAAGGCTCAATGAAGAAGCTATCAAAGAATCTCGTCAAGGTCAATCGCAAGAAGCGTTGCAGAGATTACAGAAAGCATTAGCCCTAACTAGAGAACTTGGAGAGCGCTCTTGGGAAGCAGTAACATTCAATAATATTGGCAGAATCTACCAAAGTCAAAAAAAGTATCCCGAAGCACTTCAATCCTATCAGCAAGCAATATTAATTAACAAAGAACTTGGGGATCTCGTTCAACTTGGCAAAACCTACAGTAACATAGGTTACTTATTTGATATCCAAAACAAACCAGACTTAGCAATTTTTTTTTACAAGCACTGCTTGATTAATCGTGAGAAAGCTCGCTTGAAACCGTCAGCACTGAGTGCACCACAACCAGATGCTTACAGCATAACTGTTAGCCAGACTTATCGCATTTTGGGTGAACGATTGCTCAAACAGGAACGTGTTGCTGAAGCACAAAGGACAATGGATTTACTCAAAGTTGAAGAACTAGAGGAATATCTCCAGAATGTGTCAGGTAATCAACGTACTGCCAAAGGTATTAATATAGCGGCAACAGAAAAACCAATTAAACAAAAGTTGGATCAAAGTGTGGATAATGCTGTTGTGCTGGGTAAAGAACTGACGACATTACGGAAGATTTCCCCCAAAGAGCGATCGCTCCAACAGAAACAACGCATCGAGCAATTAGTCCTAAATCAACAGCAACTCTTGGATGAATTTAACGAATTTATCAATAGTCCTTCAGTGAAAGCACAGGTAGAGCAAATTAGCCGTACAGCTAGGCGGCAAAATTTGGAATTGGAGAGTCTCAACGAACTTCGGGATAATTTGGCGCGATTACCTCAAAAATCGGCACTAATCTACCCACTGATTTTAAAAGATAGTTTGGAATTGGTATTGGTAACTCCTGAATCTCCACCAATTCATCGCACCGTTGCTGTAAAACGCGAAAACCTTCATCAAACAATTGGTACTTTCCGCCAAGCTTTAATCAATCCCAGTCGAAATATCAAAGCACCTGCACGCCAATTGTATGACTGGCTAATTAAACCAATAGAAAAAGACCTGAAGCTATCAGGTACACAAACTCTGATTTACGCTCCAGATGACCAGTTACGCTACATTCCTTTAACTGCTTTATATGATGGTAAACAATGGCTAGTGCAGCGTTTTAGTGTCAATCACATTACATCTGCCAGCCTGACTAACTTAAACACCCCACAACAATCTACTTTACGGGTGTTAGCCGGCGCTTTTACTAAAGGTAATTATCAAATCAAAGTTGGTAATCGGCAAGTTGCTTTCGCTGGCTTACCCTTTGCAACGCGGGAGGTGGAAAGTCTAGCAGCTGCGGTTCCTGAAACTACGAAGCTTTTAGACGATGCCTTTAGTCCCAAAGTCGCTGTACCCCAAATGGATGACTATACAATTGTCCATTTAGCGACTCATGCAGCCTTTGTGGTGGGTAAACCAGAAGATTCGTTTATTTTATTTGGGAATGGCGATCGCGTTAACTTTAGAAATGTCGCCACTTGGTCACTCCCCAATGTAGATTTGGTAGTGTTGAGCGCCTGTGAAACCGGCTTGGGAGGCAAGTTGGGTAACGGTGAGGAAATTTTGGGCTTTGGCTATCAAATGCAACAAACCGGCGCAAGAGCTGCGATCGCCTCGTTGTGGTCTGTGGATGATGGTGGTACACAAGCACTCATGAGTGCTTTTTATGGTATCTTATCTACCGATAAGCTGACTAAAACTGAAGCTTTACGACAAGCCCAAGTCTCATTAATTACTGGAGACAGGAAGTCTCTAAGTCACAATGCACCTGTAGCAGCAGTTAGTAGCTTTAGTCACCCATACTATTGGGCACCCTTTATTTTGATTGGCAATGGACTTTAGCTTTGCCAGAGAATGTCTTTTTCAAGTTTGTGGTTGATGTGTCAGCTAGAAAATTCATTAAAAATTCATAATTTATAATTCATAATTCATAATTGCGTTATGTAAATAGATTTAAACCCAAAGCAAAACAGTGTTTCTTGCTTGATAGTTGCAGCTTTTTAACTTGTCTTTTAATTAATATGAATTATGAATTAGTAATTACTAATTATCTTAATTGTGATTAGCAGTGCGTTTTATCAACCTTCCGGCTAAAGGTTCAAAATCTGGTTCGCAAGGTTTTAGCAGATACCAAAAAATATGCGATGGGCCAGCCACGAGCCAATCACTTAATATTTATGGAGAAGAGGTTAAGAGCGATCGCTAACTAAGCCATCATTACCAATTACCGATAATCAATTTCTAATTTGCGATCGACCTTTGGAACCTTAATACTTCTTGGCAAGAGTTTTAGAGCCTGTATCGGTTTGCATAGATTGCTTGACAAGATCAGCCAGTTCGTCTAATTGGCTAATTGCCTCCGCACCTTCTAGCTTCATTAATTCGCGGTCATCCCGCATTTCCGTCCAAGTAATCCCGTAATCGGACACTAAAAACCGAATCAGATGGTTATCACCTAAGCTAACCATAAACGATGCACTATTCATTTGGTCGCCACAGGTGTAACAGGACGCAGGATAGCCGCGCCGCTCTAATACAACCGCCAAGGCTTGCAGGTTCATTACCAAGTCTTGGACGAATTGTCGATGTTGATGTGCTAGTCTCAGAAACACTTTTGTCCTCCAGACACCACAGTCATTTGAGTTTCTTTTATATTTTCTTTAGATTTTCTCATCCATTGGTATTGTAAGCTATTCATTACAATTACCAGACAGATGATATTGAGTCGTTAATTGACTACCTTGTTTAGGGTAGTAGATCAGGGTTTTGAGCGCCGTATCAAACTATTCAGTTTGCAAATAAAAAATCTCGGACAGAATTGCTAAATTTAACTATATCTTTATACACTTCTGTCAGGGTAGATTCTTACAGGAAGCGTTCCGCTTTAAGAGTAACTTAAATCTAGCACTAGTCAACTACAGAAAAGTTACATATTTCGCTTTTATTGGCGATTTGCAGCCAAATTGACTGTTAGAACAGGTTATAACGTAGTTTTGCATCGTTATAATAGCTCTTGCTTAGATGTTTCATCTATTCTCTTTATAACGTAGATTTTGGTATAGGAAAATGATTAAATATACCAAATTCCCCCCTTCTGTATATATAAAGTTGAGCAGATGACAGTGCAAATTTGAGATCCAGTATTAAAAGCAGGTTAGTTATAGTCCTTTATACAAACTTTACGTAATTAATAGACAAGTCTGAGTGTAGAATCCACAATGGATAAACTCAACACTGACAATACCTAAACTCAGCAGTGCAATGTTGCCATTTAGGCAATATTTTCAGCTATTTTGGGATTATCCTCAAAAAGTTGTACTGAAGTAAAGCACAGAAATCGAGAAAGATCCTTATCTTAGTTTGGTTTTGATAAATAAAATGTATGTATAGTATATTTCGATTATTTATTCAAGCTGAGTAATTATTTTTTATTAATCACTAGCAGCCTGTCGAAGAACTAGCTGAAGCATTTGCCCTTAATATCTGCAAAAAGTGAACTACCCAGCTTTGTGCCGATCATGCATAGAGAACTGGCAAAATCCCTTTGCTGGCTTGATTACACTAATACAGGTTCCAATATGCTTAGGTTAGCGCTTTAGCCGCAGTCTTGATTAATATTTAGTTGAGACAAGTCACATCGGTAAACCAAGAATCCCACCCTTTCAAGGGGTGGGAGTGTCAATTACTAAACATTACTTGTAGTGCTAACAAGTTTCTCCCCTTTCAACATCCGCGCCGCAGCTTCAAGTAGAGCTTCTTCGAGATAGGGCTTGGTAAAGTAGCCACTAGCACCGAGTTGAGCTGCTATTTGTCTGTGCTTGTCTGCACCGCGAGAGGTGAGCATAGCGATCGGTAGGTGGTTGAGGTTAGAGTCTTTCTGAATGCGAGAGAGTAATTCCAGACCATCGCAGCGGGGCATTTCGATGTCACAAAATACGATATCGCAAGGCAGACCAGAGCGGAGTTTATCCCAAGCTTCCTGTCCGTCACGTGCCTGTTCTACGCGATAACCTGCCTTGTTAAATGTTAAGGAGAGCAATTCTCGGACTGTAATTGAGTCATCGACGATCAGCACTGTCGGGTCAATCTTCGTAGGAGAGGTGTCTACAGGAATCCCTTTCTGTTGCCAAGAATTGCCACCAATTTGTGTAGAAATCCGTCCCTGGAAGATGTCAATTATTTCCAGCACGTCAGCAATAGGCATAATGCGACCATCACCAAGGACTGTAGCGCCAGCTACACCAATAGGTTTAGGTGCTGGGCCTTCAAATTGCTTAATTACAATTTCTTGTTCACTTAACACTAGGTCAATCTGTAGAGCAATCAGGGTATTTGCCGATCGCACGACGACCACAGAAACCATATCATCATCTCTGGTGCCGCCATAGACATTACCGCGACTAATCTGGCGATTGAAGGTTAAAAGTTCCTTCAGAGGACGGAATGGCAACACCGTATCGCGCCAGGAAATAAATGATTGCCCATTGGCATCGTGCTGAATATTTTTGACTGGTATATCCAGCGTATCTTCTACACCGTCCATCGGGAAAGCAATTCTAGATCGATCAGAGACGCAGCAGAGAGCTTTACAAATACTCAGAGTCAGTGGCAGACGGATGGTGAAGGTGGTTCCCTTACCGATCGCAGAATCGGTGTTCACTGTCCCACGGATTTCGCTAATCTCGGAGCGCACTACGTCCATACCCACACCACGACCAGAAATTTCATCTGCCTGGTCTTTAATCGTAAAACCAGACTGGAACAACAGATCATAGACTTCCAGACGAGACATGGCTTTTGCTTGCGCTTCCGTAATCATGCCAATCTTCACCGCCTTCGCTTTAACCTTTGCTGAATCGATACCAGCACCATCATCGCCTACAGAAATGATCGTTTGGTTACCTTGGTGGAAGGCACGGATAGTAATGATTCCCACGGGTGGTTTACCAGCAGCTTGTCGTTCTTCTGGCGTTTCAATACCGTGAGCGATCGCATTATTCAGCATGTGAGTTAACGGATCGGTCAGATGATCCAAAATCATCTTGTCAATTAAGGTATCGCCACCTTCGATCACTAACTCCACTTGCTTGCCACACTTGATGGCGTTGTCGCGCACTCCTCGCCGCCAGCGATCGATAGTTTGGGCAAAAGGCACCATTCGCGCTCTTGTTAGTCCCTCTTGTAGCTGGGTGGTTACTTGGCGGAACTGCCTTGCTACCCGCTCGGTTTCTTCGGTAACGAAATCAATGTCACTTGCCGACTCACGGACTCGCACAATGCGTTCAATCATCTGCTGTGAGAGTGTATGGAAGGGAGTAAAACGATCCATTTCTAACTCGCTAAAACCCCTATCGGCATTAGAATCAGGCGCTTGGAAGCTGGAGTCTTTCTTTTTGCGTCCAGCTAACAGAGAAGCTTCTAATAGCGATCGCTCGTACAACTCTTGCATCCTTGCGCCCACATCCGAGAGTTGTTGTACCTGAATTAGTAAGTTATCTAATGACTGCCGCAGCCGTTCATGATCCTGCTCTAAGGTATTGCGATTTACCACCAACTCACCAACTAAATTACTCATATCATCCAGTTGCTTAACTGGAACCTTCATCGTTTCTTCAAATCTCGCAGCCCGACGAGTAGAGGGACGGGGAGCTTTGCTGGTATTCGATTTTGCTACTGGTGAATGAGATATTGTTTGATCTGCTTCTGCCAGCAACTTCTCCAAGTCACCAAATTCATCTATGCCTGGTGATGGAATGACATTTTTCGCCAAGACTGGTTGAGTGTTGAAGGGCTGGCGTGGGTGTAGCCCGTCGTGGACATCGCTGTCGTTATCTGTACCGAGCAATTCTTCTAGGGCTGCAAAATCTACTTCTGGTATTGACGTAGCTTTGGGGTTAAGTGCTACTTCTTCTCCTAGTAATGCTTCTAAGTCTGCAAATTCATTTTCTGAAGCAACTACTTCAACGGTTTCTGTCGTTACCAATTCTTCAGTTGAGGCAACAATAGCATTTTCGCTTTCTGAGACTACTACAGTTTCAGATGTCTCTCCTAAATCCCATAAATCGGTTTCTACAGCTTCCTGAATAACCGTTTGTGTGAAGTTATTCACAGGATGTGAGTCAATTTCTGCTGCGTTTTCTCCTAATTCTTCCTGGTTTTCTGCTTCTGGTAGATCAGTTTTTGGAGACAATAAATCATTTGTAAAACTCAGTCCTGTACCTTCAAAAACTGTATTTTCTGTAAACTCAAAGGTAGTTTCTAAATTATTACCCTCAGTATCTAACACTTCTTGACTGATATCGACTGAATCGGAAGTTTCACCAAAACTGATATCTAGAGAATTTTCTGTAGCCGATAGTTCATCCACAGTATTATCTGTGGTTTCCATCTGAATGTAGGTGGAGTC